>JALQVV010000039.1 GCA_023260255.1 Candidatus Saccharimonadia bacterium | reverse complement strand
GCGTATGAGGGCAACGAGCGTCAAATCGAGCTGATTAACGATTTGCTTCGAGTCGCACAAATAGATGCTGGCAAAATTGTTTTGAAGAAACAAGCCGTCGATATTAATAATCTGATCAAAGATGTCGCAAGAGAACAGTCTCATAAGTTCAAGCAGCGGCAGCAGATACTTGACCTAGAATTACCGACTAAAACCGTCACTGCGGCCGTCGATGTGATACGGTTTCGGACGGTTCTCGAGAATATTATCGACAATGCGAGTAAATACACGCCGGAGGGCGGCAAAATTGCTGTGCATTTATCTGAGGGTAAATGTATGGTTGCGATTGCAGTCTCCGATACGGGGGTTGGTATCGAAAAAGAATCCCTGAGCAAGCTATTCATAAGGTTTAGCCGAGTACCGAATTATTTATCAGACAGTGTTGGTGGTAGCGGACTCGGACTCTACTGGGCATATAAAATAATGCAGCTACATAAGGGGGCTATCGAGGTCAGTTCTCAACCAGGCAATGGCTCGACATTTACGATTACAATACCGCAAGGAGTACGACATGGCTAAGATATTACTTGTTGAAGATGAAAAGGTTCTTCGCGACGCGTATACGATTTTGCTTGAATCGCAAGATGGCTATGAATTAGATGTTGCTGCGAACGGCCAAGAAGCGCTAGATTTCTGCGCCAAGAATACATACGATGTCATCTTGCTTGATTTGATGATGCCGGTGCTGGATGGTGTCGGGTTTTTGGAAAAAGCATCGTTGAAACAACGCTCGCCCTCGACGCGTATAGTCGTCATGAGTAATCTCTCCTCTGGGGAAGCGCTCGCAAAAGCGATTGACCTAGGCATCCACCGTCACGCAGTCAAATCAGATCTTTCATCTGCAGAAGTCGTCGCTTTAGTTCAGGAAGAGCTAAACGCTTAAGTTGCGCAATGCCGAAACTAAAATGGTAAACTGAGTCTAATGGTAAAAATTTATGATAAAGCATTTCTGGGTGATAAAGTGCAGCCACTTGCTGAGTCAAATCTAAATATCGCGAGCGCTGCAGTTTTATATGGATTGAGTGTCTATACAGTCTTTCCAATTCATATTGACGACAATGGCAAACTCTTGGCATTTAGAGTTAAGGACCATTTTGAGCGTCTCATTAACTCAGCACGTATTATCGGCATAGACACTTTTGAACAAGAGTGGCATGTCGAGCGCTTTGTAAGTGCAATTAAAGAAACCGTTAAAGCAAACAATGTACGGGACAATGCCTTTGTGAGGGTGACTGTACACGTTAATGAACTAGTGCCCGGGACAAGGTCGAGGGGACTTCAAACGATATTGAGCATATTTATATACGACGCTGTGCCGATCATACCTCAAAATGGTGCAAGATTGAAAACGAGTGTGTGGCGACGCATTCCGGACAATGCCATTCCTTCTCGCGCAAAAGTGAACGGTGCGTATGTGAATTCGGTTCTTGCTAAACAAGATGCAATTGATAGCGGTTACGATGATTGTATATTCCTCGATGCAAATGGACATGTTTGTGAGTTGAGTGCGGCAAATATATTTATTGTCAGGAATGGCACGCTGATTACGCCGGGCACGACGAGTGATTTGCTCGAAGGCATTAATCGAAAGACTATTCTCGATATTGCAAAGGATTTGAATATAGACACAGTAGAGCGTGATATTGATTTGACAGAGCTTTATATTGCCGATGAAGCATTTGCTTGCGGAACCTCTGCCTATCTGGCTCCTGTTATTGAAATTGACGCAAGACGGATCGGAGATAAGAAAACTGGCCCTATAACAAAAGAAATTAGTAAAAAATATCTCGATATCTTGCACGGCAGAGATGATAAATATCGCCACCTTGTGACAGTGCTCGATTAACTACCTCGATACAAGTGTATCGCGGGTTGATAGGGGATTTGAAAGACTAATCAAACGTGACGAAATGAAAATCGACGCTTTCGCCACTCTCAGTATCGAATGAGGCGCAAGCTAACCTTGCCGGTATTTGTTCACCAGTTTCGGTCAAGAGTTCACCTTGGCCGCGTCGTGATATCCGAAATGACGGATCACCCGGATCGAATCCCCAGCGCCAATCTTGCTGCATGCGTAATTTTAACTGACCCATTGGTGCTTCGTCTGCTTGTTCTAAGTGTGGAGCTATTGTTTCGGCAAACAATAAGTCTCTCACAGGGATTGGGTAACCGAGAACGGTGATGTCATTTCCCCACGCACTTCCTCCTAGGCTTCCTTCAACGACACGCAGGCAGGCACCTGGAGAACGTAGAAGCTCCAGTAGCCGAGCCTCATCTAACTGTTCAACATTACCTTTTGATGTCTCAGGATTCGTCATTGGCGGAATTATATATAAGATAGAGGTGTGCTGCAAGTATAAACAAAATGCAACTTCAGGAGAGGTTATTAAGCATAATCAATTTGATATAGCGTGTTGCGCAGAGTTAGAACTGAGTTGGTACTACCACAACAAGTTGATATCAGGGTCCTCGTCGATGGGAGGGGGCGTGAAGCTAGCATATGATCGAAATGATTCCTGATAAAGGATATCAATGCCCGTATCTTGAAAATAAAGAGCCCTGTTGATGCGATCAATACTGCCCAGTTCTGCAAATATCGCCTCTTTGCGAGCATCAAGCCGATCCATTGCTTCTAGAAACGGATCAGATACTTCAGCTATGGGTGGTTCGTCTTGGAGTAGTAGGTCAAAATAATTCGTGTCTTTCAATTGTGAATCTGAGAAATATTCGAGCATACGTTAATTATTAAGATTGCATTAACTCAATGCAAGCATAACCGTTAGGTGCATTGATAGATTTGCTTAATAAATGAATTTCTTATGGTACAGCGTGTGGTGCGGGGTTAGAACTAAATTAACGAATCTTGCGATAAGCTAGGGAGTTCTCGTCGTCGACATCCTTTAGTAACCAGATGTTATTTATCTCGAATGATTTGTTTGTGTACTCATCAGCTGGAATGACGAACCTGCCGTCATATTCGGCTGTGACATGAGGATAATAGTTTTTGCCTTCACGGTCGGGATATCTTGAAATTATCTTTGCCCTAAAATTATTCAATAGATCTTCGTGCAGATTTTTTAATTCAGTCTGATTGTCTATATGAATTACTTGCACCGGCATACGTTCAGGCTTGATTAGGTCGCCAGTTGATATAACTGGCATTTTGGTCTTGCTAAAAAAGTCCTTTAATTCTTCAACAAACTTATCTTCTGTAATTCCGTCCAATTTGAACCGCCTTTTTATCGCCATTTGTGGATACCAGCCATGATCTCCATAGTAGACGGGTTCATTTAACCTCGGTTCTTCATCGAGAAAAGTGACTATTTGATAGGGGAACTCGAATTGCATGTCCTTTATTATACTTCCTTTAAAAAAGTGTACCTTGTTCGGGCTCTTGTGATGAGGTGTCACCGGTTGGACGAAGACGATCGAACGCCACCTTTTGCTCCAGTGTCGTATTATTAGGATCATCTGGCCATTCTTCCATAGAGAATGGAATTATACGCATTAGTTTACGTTCTCCAAATTTGGCTTCAAGCTGTGGTTGAAGCTCGTCTTCGTGTGCGTGCACCATAGGAAACATCGAAGGCTCATCCGTATATTCGAGATGATCTTCGACATCTAGAACTGCTTCTTCGGCACTCGATGCTTTTACTAAGAAGCCAGCATTGTAGATAGTAACACCCCACCATTTAGGGGCGGAAACTTTGCTCATTTCAGGTTCAATAATCCAGCCCCGTTTGAGCGATCGTATTGTTCGCAATTCTTCTTTTAGGACAGGGTGAAGATCATGAAGCCCATTATGTATATTTGCGTAATCGCGCATATCAGCCATCTGGCGACTTTGCAGCTGTCTTTGTAATTCATCCTTGACAGAATTTTTCAAGAAAGTCGAATCTACGCGCGTGTCGATCAATGCAACGGATTCCTCGGTACTTGTTGCGAGGGTACCGATAGGACAAACGAAATAGCGACTAACTATTATTGTATCTCTCTCGAAATTGAGTTGATGACTGGTGATACACCATGCTTCGGTAAGTTCATGAAACTGCCACAGGGGCATAGTATCAATTTGATCGTAGGGAATGTCCTCATTCACATCAACCGGAATTGGTTCGGCTCGATAAGTGGCAGAATTATTCTTAGATTCCCATTCTATAGGGCGCTTCATAAACCTTAATGCATCACGAAGAATATCTACAATCTCTAGATCGTTTGCATTTTGCTCGGTCTCACCACGGGGTATCTCAGCCATTTAATTAATATGACATAAAATATATATCTATGCAATTTAGTTTTGAAACCCAAAATGGTTGGTGTTAGAACAAGCCTAACGACGGAAATGCCATGCTATTCGATGAAGAGTATATGTAGCTAATCCAGCGAGACCAAGTGCGATAAATATGTTTGCTGTGCTGCCGATCCAGTTCTCATAAGCTGGTTCGCAGCTATGGATACCATCATGCTTTGTACTGTAGAAAGGGAAGCCTTGAGTGAAAGGTCCAGTGCCTTGAATACATTGCGCGCCCGCTCTTAGATCTACAATTTGAGGTTTTGCCCAGCCGAATGGAAGATCTATGCCAGGGGTATCTTTTGCAATATCAGACCAATTTAGCGCAATTGTAAGCGGAGCCCAGAGCAATACGATGATTAAAATATATAGTAGTTTATTCTTCATAGGAGCTACTCTAGCAATAATGGAGTGAAAGTACTAGTGTTTACTATCTGCAGAAGATTGCGCAAACTATACAATAAATAATAATTCCAAGTTTGGTACCCCGGGTTGGATTTGAACCAACGGCCTTAGGCTTAGAAGTCCTCTGCTCTATCCTGCTGAGCTACCGGGGCGCAGCCTTTATTATAACTGATATGGCAAGGGGTGGTAGAATGATTGGTAATGTTAGGTGAATATGTTGCGGATCGATGGATTGTGCGTATGCTACGCGAACAGGCCGGGCAAAGAGGCATTGCTTTTTCATCGTGGTCTGGTGATTGGTTGATCGAATTGCAAAAGGCCGATAGTATTCACCGAGTAATTGGCTATCGATTTGATCTGAACGATTCAGTTGCGGCTGCAATATCGCAAGACAAAGTGGCGACATATACAGTACTGACAAACAATACTATTCCGGCGGTGCCGCACCAACTTGTCAGGACAAAAGTATCCTTGACCAACAGAGAAGTTATGAAAGGGTGGAAAGATATTGTCATTAAGCCGCTTGATGGCACAAGCGGTCATGGTGTCAAATTGTTTCATGACACCGATGAGGCAATTCGAGCAATTGAATCATCAACTATTCAGGCATGGGCAGCGGCACCGTTCGTTGATATACAGCGCGAGGTGCGCATTATTGTGTTGGATGGCACGCCACTGTTGGCGTATGAAAAGCGTCCCGTGACAATCAATGGCTTGAAGATGTTCAACCTTGGACTCGGAGCGACGCCAGTTACTATTGCGGCTAGCGGTGTGCTCATTGATCTTGCCAGGCGTGCGCAAACAGCGCTTGGACTTCGACTGTCGGCAATTGATATTTGCGAAACAGCTGATGGCAAATTGCAAGTACTCGAAGTCAACGACGCGATCATGATGGAACACTACGCCCGCGCATCTGCCGAAAACAAAAATCGCGCCGGAACTATCTACGGCACGATTCTTGCAACAATGTTTGAATAATTTCTGGTGCGGGCGGCGAGAATCGAACTCGCATCACTTGCTTGGAAGGCAGGTATATTAGCCATTATACGACGCCCGCAGATTTAATACTCTAGATAGTATACCAGAATTATGTGATACTATAAGCACAAGAGTTATACGAATGGCAGATCTCAATCAGTTTCTCAACAAAGACCTCACCGCCGATGACGTCAATCATAGCAACGGCTATGGTGCTGTTGCTGGCGGTGGTGGTGCAGGCGGGTTGTCAATGGAACAGCGCCGCAAGCTACTCAACCAACCACGAGTTGTCGGTGCATACCAATATTCACGCCTGGGTAGGCAAGGAGCATCGGTCAAAGCGCGCACGGCTGACCAGCAACGCGGCAGAGTATACGATGCGAGTAGCGGTAGCTTTAGCGACGATGCATCATATAGCAATCGCCAGCAAGGCGGCATCAAAGACCGTACACAGATTGACACCAAATCGGTCGAGCGTCGCCAACATTTTATCGAACCACCATCGCGCGGTTACGATAAATACGCCTAACAAAAAATCCCGCACTTGCGGGACTTTTTGCTTGGGGCGAGATATGGGGGTCGAACCCACGACCTTCGGAACCACAACCCGACGCTCTAACCAACTGAGCTAATCTCGCCAAACTTTGGTTATTGTAGCACAAATAACAGGGATAATCTAGATTTCGCGGATGGTTTCGATATGCGCGCCCAGGCTATTCAAACGATTGGCAAAATCTTCATATCCACGGTTGATCGAATACACATCACGCAGGACTGATTGGCCTGGAGCAGCCAGCATGGCGAGTAGCACGACTACAGATGGACGCAGCGCGGGCGGCGCAACAACTTCGGCTGGTTTCCATTTGGTTGGTCCAACAATATACACCCGATGTGGGTCGAGCAATTCAATGGTAGCGTTGAGTTTGGACAACTCGGTGAAATAGATTGCACGGTTTTCGTATGACCAGTCATGCACCAATGTGCGGCCGTGTGCGACGGTCGCAATGAGGCCCATAAATGGCAGGTTGTCCATGTTGATACCAGGGAAGGGTAATGCGTGCAGCTTGTCTTTAGCGGCCTGCAATTTTGACTGGCGCAGGTGTATGTCGACCAATCGTGAGTGACCATTGCGGGCCGTGTATTCGTCGGTCAGGTCGTACTGCAGCCCCATTTCTGCGAGTGTTGCCAGCTCGAGTTCCAGGAATTCAATTGGTGCACGTTTGATAGTAATTTCGCTGTTTGTCACTACACCAGCGGCGATGAAACTCATTGCTTCGATTGGGTCTTCGCTCGGGTAGTATTCAACGTCTTTGTTGATATGTTTCAGGCCAGTGATACGTAGTACTGTCGTACTGATACCGTCTATTTTGACGCCCAGTTTTTGCAAGAAGAAACACAGGTCTTGAATAGCATAGTTAGGGCTGGCGTTGCGAATTGTCACCGTGCCTTCGTATAGGGCGGCAGCCATGATGACATTTTCGGTCACAGTGTCACCACGTTCGGTCAGGATGATTGCTTTGTCTGGTGCTTTTTCGTGCACAGTTGCCTGGTAATAATCAGTGTTTTCGCGGGCCTCGACATCGAGTCCAAATGGCCGCAGACCGGTCATGTGTGGTTCGACGGTGCGCTTACCCAGGTTACAGCCGCCGGCATAGGGCAGACGGAATGATTCGTACTGGTGGAGTAGCGGCCCCAGGAACATGATGACTGTTCGGGTGCGTTTGGCAGCTTCGACATCCATATTGCCGAGGTCTAAGTGCTTGGGCGGGATAATTTCAAGGTCGTTATCTTCGTTGAGCCAGCGAACTTTGACACCGATACTTTGCAATACTTCGATGATACGGTTGACTTCTTCGATGCGGGCGACACGGCGGAGTGTGGTTTTGCCGTGGTTCAATAGACTGGCACAGAGTAGGGCAACAGCAGCGTTTTTGCTGGTTTTAACCTCTATACTACCAGACAGTTGTTTGCCGCCATGCACACGAAAGTTGAGTTTGCCGGTGCGGTTGAGCGTCATAATGTCATGGCTCAGTACATCGCTAATACGAGCGATCATTTCCAAACTAATGTTTTGACCGCCTTTTTCGATACGGTTGATGGCACTTTGGCTAGTGCCTAGTTCTTCGGCTAATTGTGCCTGGGTGTAGCCGCGGTGGATGCGACTTTCCTGGATCAATGCGCCGATTTTTACTTTATAGTCGTCAGGACTCACGAGTACCATGATATATCATGAATGATATATTGTCAATATAATAGCGCAAGATATTATACACATCATGTCCGATCGGACACTGTATGTATAATATTTACCTCATAATGAAAATAAAAGAGAGTGGTATAATAAGTGCAAGAAACAAGGAGGTGACAATGCAGGATACACAGATTGCTGATTTGATTGCGGCCGAAGAACAGCGCCAGCGTAATGGCCTAGAGTTAATCCCGAGTGAAAACTACGTATCCCGCGATGTCCTGACTGCTCTTGGTAGCGTGTTTACCAACAAATATTCTGAGGGTTATCCGGGTCGCCGCTACTATGGCGGGCAGGAATTTACCGACCAGGTGGAGCAACTGGCAATCGATCGTGCCAAACAACTATTCGGTGCCGACCATGCTAATGTGCAGCCACACAGTGGTGCACCAGCTAACGAAGCTGTGTACAGCGCCTGGTTAGAACCGGGCGATACAGTACTCGCGATGGATCTTAGCCATGGTGGCCACTTGACGCATGGCGCGCCCGTGACACGCAGCGCGCAACTATATAATTTTGTGCGCTACAAAATGAAAGATATTAATACTGGCGAAATCGACTATGACGAACTACGGCAGCTGGCACTCACCCACAAGCCCAAAATTATTTTGGCAGGGTTCAGCGCCTACCCGCGCGAATTAGATTATGCCAAATTTGCTGATATCGGCAACGAAGTTGGTGCGCTGCTGATGGCGGACATGGCGCACATCGCCGGACTGATCGCTGGTGGCGTGGCCAAAAATCCATTTGACTATGGATTTCACGTCATTACCACCACCACACACAAAACACTGCGTGGTCCACGTGGTGGTTTGATCCTGAGCAAAGGCAAAGTCGGCAATCCGCTCAAAAAGCCAGAAAAAACAATCGAAAACATCCCCACCCTCATAGATCGATCGATCTTCCCTGGTATGCAGGGTGGTCCGCATATGCATGTCATTGCAGCCAAAGCTGTGGCGTTTGGCGAGGCACTGCAGCCGGAGTTTGAACAATACGCCAAGCAAATTGTCGCTAATGCAGCAGCGTTGGCGGGTGAACTGCAAAATCGTGGATTCCAACTAGTTACCGGCGGTACCAGCAATCACTTGATACTAGCTGATGTCTACAAATCATTTAGTATCGATGGCAAGCAAGTAGAAGTTGCGTTGGACAAAATAGGCTTGACGCTCAATGCCAATGCTGTTGCCGACGATCCACTACCGCCATTTCGCCCCAGCGGTATTCGCCTTGGTACACCAGCTATTACCACCCGCGGTCTGAAAGAAGAACATATGACCCAGATCGCCGAATGGATGCGCCAAGCAGTCGATGCGCGTGATGACGATGCCGCCCTGGCCAAACTTCGCGACGAAGTGAAGGCGTTTGTTGCACAATTCCCACTGCCAAGCGATAAATAAAATCTATTCAGAAAAGATCAATATACCCATCCCAAAATGCCCATGCTACTATGAGTGTGTATTTAAACGAGGAGGGTGGACGTGAGAGTATCTAAAAAGTTCAAGTTGTATTTAATGTTAGTCAGTGCCGCTTTGCTGAGTGCCCTACCTGCCTCATCTACATTTGCTACAAGCATCTATGATGACAGTCTAGTTACAACGTCGAACCTACTATATTATGGTGATGACTGGAACGATACTATAGATGTATCTAGCACATGGCGTACTCACATGAGAGCTGCTTGTGGCTCAACAGTTTATAGCGATTTTCTAGGAGCGCTTAACGGTGGAGCTTGGGCTGTTTCGCAGGTAAGTGACGGTGGCTATGGGATTGCTGTAACATGGTCAAAACCTGATAA
>JALQVV010000011.1 GCA_023260255.1 Candidatus Saccharimonadia bacterium | reverse complement strand
CTCATGTCTTTTCGCACTACCTCAGAAAACCTTTTACGAAAGCGGGGTTTGAAGTCATAGGAGTAGGAAGCCACGCAACAGTCCTAGAAGACGGTCCGTCTTCTGTCCTAAAACTCTACCGCGCCACACAAGCAATGGATGAACAGCAGCTAGCATTGCGTAAGCAACAACTTGAGCAAAAACAAGCGTCATTATTACAATATATGGGCAAATTCGTAACACCTCAGGTATTCTTTATTGATACGCATCCCGTCTACAAAGACACTCCATTACTCATGGCTACACAGGAGAGAGTCAACGGTACCCCCGTGAACCTAACCGAAGGCTATACAGACACAAACATACAAGTACTCCTAGAAAGCTCGCTTGTTATGCATGATAATATCCAGTCTTTACCAGACGTTATCGGTGCTAATAATATAATTGCGACAACAGAAGGTGAACGAATTATTGATGCGATCCCTCTTGTTCAATCTGATCCAGAGGATGCAACTGGCTATCCCGTTGCTCTTGAACTTATCCATAAAGCAATGCACTCAAAGTTATAATAACTGACAAAAAATAAGACGCCCGGAAGGCGTCCTATTCGTTTTTATAGCTTACGCGTTGTCTTTGTGTGCCGCTTCCACGGCGTCTTGCTTGGCCTTGAGTTCTGCTTCTTCGGCTGCCTTTTCTGCTTGCTTTTCTTCGGCAGCTTTCTTGGCTTCTTCTTTCAGGCGAGCCTCTTCGGCTTCGGCTTCAGGATCATGCACTTCGTTGACTGCTTCGCGGTCAAAGTTAACAGATGTTAAACGCGCACTCTTACCACTGCGCTGACGCAGATATGATAGGAAATTGCGGCGAACCTTTGAGCGGCGAACGATTTCTACCTTTTCAACCAATGGGCTGTTCAGCAAGAAACTTTTTTCAACCCCAACACCACTTGCAACTTTACGAACAGTGATACGGCTGGTGTGCTGACCTTTGTTGTCAGTGCGGATAACCACACCTTCAAACACCTGAATACGCTCTTTATTACCTTCTTTAATTTTTTGGTGCACACGAACAGTGTCACCACTACGTGCATCAACAACAGCAGGTTTTTTCTGCTCGTCATTTACCTTTTGAATTAGTGCAAAACTCATTATTTTCTCGCCTTACAAATTTATAAATACAATCGACTATTTACTATAGCACAGATCGACAGATATGAAAAGACCTGTTACGATTGTTTTAATGA
Source organism: Candidatus Saccharimonadia bacterium (assembly GCA_023260255.1). Taxonomy (GTDB): domain Bacteria; phylum Patescibacteriota; class Saccharimonadia; order Saccharimonadales; family Saccharimonadaceae; genus UBA2112. Next base: position 2,623 of record JALQVV010000011.1, on the reverse strand, counting down.
TTGAGAATATGCCCATAAAAGGTAAATTTGTTGACGTCGAACCCGATCCCGATTCAGAGACTTACGTTGCGCTTGATGCCGCAGATATTCAATTGCCTGATGGCTCTAACGCTTTCATAAATGTTTATCGTCTTCCCAAGAGAGATGCCGATAAAAAGCTTGTTCATTACGGTTTCTCAAGAGGTACAGATGATGAATTAATAGTCACTGTTGATGAGTCACAATACGAGAATACTGATACACAAGAAGGCCTATTTAGTCTGGAGGAACTTGGGGTAGAGGGCTACCGAATAAGGACTATCAAGTACGTCATTGGTGTAGCTGTCGGCATTCGTGAACCTCGTCTTGGTGATGAGGTGGTGAGCTTTAGATAGCCCGGTTTACTTCTTCAAGTGTTGTTTCGCCACGCAGTGCTGCGAGAGTACCTGCTTGAATGAGAGTAATTAACCCTGCCGATTCTTTAGCTTCTTTTTCAATGTTTTCAGGGTTGGCATCGGCAATATCACCACGTAGGAATGCCTGGATTTTCTGATTGACCACCATCTGTTCCATCACCACAATACGACCCTTGAATCCAAACGGCGCATCGGGGTGGACTTTTGGCCGCCATAGTTTAAAATTGTTCAAATCGATACCTTGCATACGATCAGGATGCACGCCCTCGAGGGTCTTTCGGACCCAACGTTTAGTCGCCTCATCTGGCTCGTATTCTTCTTTGGATGGATCATACAACCGACGTACTAGTCGCTGTGCGATCAATAGGCGGATCGCACTACTAAAAATTGGGTTAATGCCGATCATACCGATCATACGACTAAATGCCGCACTGGTTGAATTGGCGTGGAATGACGATAGCACCAAGTGACCGGTAATCGACGCCTGGATCGCCGTTTTAGCTGTATCAACGTCGCGGATCTCACCAAGCATCACGACATCAGGGTCCAGACGCAGGACCGACCGCAGTCCGTCGGCAAACGTTTGGCCATGGGTGGTATCAATTGGAATCTGTGCAATACCACTAATACCGTACTCAATTGGATCCTCAAGCGTCAAAATCTTACGATCAGTCGTATTAAGCGCATTTAAGATACTGTACAGAGTGGTCGATTTACCACTACCAGTCGGACCGACCATCAACATCATGCCGCGCGGATGCCGCGTAATTTCGTCGATTTCGGCACGTTCACGTGGGGGAATACCCAGGAGGTCCAGGTTCAGCATGCTTTCGTCAAAGTTGAATAGACGCATCACAGCGTCTTGGCCGTACATTGTCGGCACAGTTTCGATACGGATGTTCAGCAAGTGGGTTGCATTGCCACGGTGGATGTCTTTTTGGATATGCCCTGATTGGGATGTCTTGGCGGCAGACGATATGTTCGCGCGCGACCCAATCGCACCCATCAAGATACGATATTTTTCGCGGCTAATCTCAGCTACAGGGTGCAGCGCGCCATCGACACGCATACGGATACGGATATAATTGCGCTGATTTTCGACGTGGATGTCGCTGGCACCCAAACGGTCCGCCTGATCGATCAGGTAATCCAGCACTTGGTCAGAGCCAACGTTGTTTAGCGTTTGGCTAACTTCGGCGATCGTCGTACTGTCACCCTCTTTGGCGATACTAATGTCTTGATAAATGACCTTTTTGGGCGGGTCATAGCGGTTCATCAGTACCATGTAGCCGCCATTACTGATCAGGAAGATTTGCGCTTCACGTCCTTCATCAGCATAACGCTGCCTGGTTTTCTCGATGACTGACTGCGGCGTATTACTCGTAGCCCCAAACCGATACGGCTCATACTCCGATCCTAGCTGCAACGGCACCATACGATACCGATGCATGTCCTCGATGGTCATCATGCCTTCTTTAATTAGATCAAGCTTGTCCTCGAACTCACGCGAGTCCAAATACGGCATACCCAAAATCGCCGCCCGTTGTTCGGTCGACTTTTCTTCGTGATCACGCCTCGCCTGTTGGATTTTTCTTTCTTCAGCAAGGGCGTGGGAATCTTCTTCTACGACGTACGCCATCCTGCTTATGATAATACCATATTTTAGGGGGTCAAAGTCGATATGTGATAGATTAGAAGTTACGGATGAGAGATATTATCGTGATTGCCCACAATATCCGCTCGACACATAATGTCGGAGCGTTTTTTCGTACCGCCGACGGATTTGGTATCAAAAAGATTATTTTTAGCGGCTATACACCCTATCCAACACTTGAGGATGATACACGCCTGCCCCATTTTGCCGACAAAATCACCCGCCAGATTCACAAAACAGCCCTAGGCGCTGAGACAATGGTGCCATTTGAGCGTTACGAAACACCGCCGATCGCCGACCTAAAAGCCGCCGGCTACGCTATTGTTGGACTCGAGCAGGACAAACGATCTATCATGCTCCCAGACTATCAGGTACCCGATAAAGTGGCGTTATTTCTCGGTAATGAAATCGACGGGATCTACCCTGAATACCGTGACCAATGCGATGCGTTAATCGAAATCCCTATGCATGGCGGTAAAGAATCGTTTAATGTGAGTGTAGCGGCTGGTATCGCCATGTACCATTTGGCTACCGCTACTTAAGAACAACTGCGTCTTCGCCCAAGAGTTTTACC
>JALQVV010000059.1 GCA_023260255.1 Candidatus Saccharimonadia bacterium | reverse complement strand
TCACCTCTCCGTAGGTGCTGTCCCATGGTAACAAATTTACCCCTGTTAGTCGAGAGGTTGACGACTAATTGATGCAACCCAAACCGTTGATGCACCCGCATCAAGCAGTGTCTGAGCAGCATATTTGACCGTTGCACCACTAGTCACGACGTCATCAATCAACAGATATATCTTTTTGTCATCAAGTTGCTTCGCACACATAAATGCCGCCTTGGCCTGTTTAGCCCGCTCTCGCATCCCCGAGCCGCGCTGAGTGGTGTTCGTTATGCGCTGCAGGGATATATCCACTGACAGGGCTCTCAAGTGAGCCAAGCGCCTGGCAATCAATCCCATATGATCATAGCCTCGTTGGCGTATATGAGAGTTTATCGTAGGAATAGGGACAATAACGGTTTCTGCGGGTAATTCAGGTAATCGATCGCTCAAAAGTTGTGCCAACGGCATGTATGCAGCCCGTGCGTTTGTAAATTTGTAGTTTCCAATCAGGCGTTGCAGATGATCGCGCCTATCCGCAACGCACCATGCACGCTGATAGGGCACCTTGCAGACTCCGCATAATCCGTTTCTACTAACAAGGCCTTTTCCGCACGCGATACAGGCTTCAAATGGCTCGGACATGATGTCATATTTACAATTATCACATAGCAAAGTACCCGTTTCACCACACCCACAACAGTGGTGAGGAGCGACAAATGAGAGAAGTGTGTCAAGCATTGTGTTTTTTACGTTTTGACGGTTGCTTCTGTTGATTATACCACGAGCATTGGTTATACTGTAGAAGACTATTTGTCAAGAGCCAAGAGTAAAAGTGGAGGATACGATGGCCCGTAAACAGAATGATGATCTATTGATCGAGGACGAACTGGCCGCCGCCTATCTGCGCGACTACGACGCCGAATTCTGGCAGCGTTTCGAGGCACGGCTGGAGGCCGCCGGGCGCGACAACCCACGCGCCGGGCTGATGGATTTCCTGCGCAATCTGGGCGAACGGGCCGGCGCGGCGCAGTATCGCGGCTGTGGCCTGTCGAATACCGCGGTGGAATATCCCGACGACAC
>JALQVV010000017.1 GCA_023260255.1 Candidatus Saccharimonadia bacterium | reverse complement strand
GTACTCACATGAGAGCTGCTTGTGGCTCAACAGTTTATAGCGATTTTCTAGGAGCGCTTAACGGTGGAGCTTGGGCTGTTTCGCAGGTAAGTGACGGTGGCTATGGGATTGCTGTAACATGGTCAAAACCTGATAATACACTGCCTGATACTAGTTTTTATTCGTACGGTACAGATAAATGGTTGGGCGTAAGTCCTGGGTATTACGGTAGAGCCGTCTTTAGTTACAATAGTTATCTTGATCAGGATGTCTGCCAATACTCGACTACAGCTTCATATCATTCAAATAACTGGGAAGCTGTTTTAAGTCAGGAAAATTGGACCTCTCCTTATGGATTGTTCCAAAGTACTTATGATATCGAATATCCCACTGGATATGAGGGTGATACAGTACCTATAGGAGTGGCTAATCCAATAGTAGGAACTGCCCAATGTGGATTCGGGAATAATACAATCACAAAGATTTCGATTGATGCGCAGTCGGGTGTTGATGGGGATGCCGTCATATGGAATGATAGTAGTGGTGGGAAAAACTACAGTTATTATCTATCTGAGGATAGTCCTTATCAAGTGAAGGTCGAGTGCGACAATAGTATATTTTTAAGCCCTCTTATATCGAGTAGTCTTTATTATAATTATAGCTGGGCATGTACGGTAGAGGGTTCACAGTATATCTGCGCTGCTTCATAGGATAGTGACTGGGTTGTTGTGTAAACGGTTTGTGTTACACTAAAAGCACTTATGGTAATCAGCAATACGCCAAGAGGATTTACCATTGTTGAACTACTGATTGTTATTGTTGTCATCGGGATTTTGGCAGCGATTGTGATTGTCGCATATAACGGAGTGACGAAATCCGCTCAGCAAACTGCGATTATCAGCGAAATGAAACAGTGGCAAAAGCTTTTTCAGGCGTATAAAGCACTTAATGGATCGTACCCATCTCCGGCAGCTGATCCTTCCAATGATGGTGGTCCGGGAGCTAATGTCAAGAATTATTACTGTTTGGGTACTGGGTTCCCGCAGTCTGGTGGTACGGGTTATT
>JALQVV010000063.1 GCA_023260255.1 Candidatus Saccharimonadia bacterium | reverse complement strand
GCTGGCAGTACCTGCACCAATTGCCGTACGTGCCGCGGATCCATCAGTTGCTGTCAGGACAGAACGCCCGGTTGCGGTGCTATCGGATATTTGCGCCGCCAGATGCGTATGCGACGCAGAGGCTTTGGCTGCCAAATCTGCTGTTAGGTTGGCGATTTTTGATTGAGCAATATTGGCACTACTATCGACATCCGTATCAACTATCTGCAAAGGGGCGAGTTTTGATTTTGCTATGGCAGCCAGAGGTGAAATAGCGGCATCAACAATCGCACTGTCTGCAATCTTGGCAGCAGTCACCGCGTCATCATGAAGCTTTGCGGTCGTAATCGTTCCATCGGCCACTCCTCCGGAACCGGCAGTATTGAGTTTGTCTTGTGTTGCCGGATCAAGCTGGGCCTCACTGATCGTTCCATCAGCAATATGTTCAGCGGTAACGATATTATCCTTTAGTGTACCGTCAGGATTATGAATCTGTGACAGATAATCATTAAGGACATTGCCCCAGGTACCTGAATCACCACCAGGTTGTGGAAGACGCGCCACTAGATAGACCCCCTATTAACTATACAGAGCAGACATACATTATCATCAAACAAGTTCAAAACTGCCCCTACACTATTAGACTTATGGTAATGATTATATAGAGGGTCCTGCTGATTCGCAACAGATTTTATAGTGATAGCAACAAGCTATTTTTTCTTTGGTGCTTCCTGTTGCTGCAGTTCAGCAATACGCTGTTGAATAATACGAAGATTATTCTGCTGGGCTTCAAGTACCTGCAGGGTATCGTATGCCAAAGCTTTTAATTTGTCGACATCGGTAATGGTTGAAATATCCATACTGTCTCTCCTGTCCTTATAACTCCTAATATCTCAATACTACTATATATCATATATCTGCAGCTGCGTAGGCGCGAATACCGGGAGAAATAAATTGATTAGCGGAATAGATATGCCGAAATACGCCACCGGGGTACCGTCCAGGCACACCAATAATATTGGCACTATCCGTCCATGTCAGTGCCGTTGCCACACTATTTTTATA
>JALQVV010000079.1 GCA_023260255.1 Candidatus Saccharimonadia bacterium | reverse complement strand
CTCCTTGTTTAGTAATGACAGGTTTTACTATACCGACCATCGCGAGGTTTGAATGTGAAAATTGTTACAGCTGTGGTGGTTTGCTACAATGGAACAAAGGGGAATAAGGTGCTGCCTATGAATACACGCGCAATAGGTACGACAGCAAGGATGCTCTGTATTGCAGTTTGCCTGTTCGCCGCCAGCCTATTTTTGGCTACCTTCCCCACTGCTTCAACCTCGGCAGTAGCTCTCCCCGTCATCGCAGAAGTGGACTTACCAATTGGCGACACTGTGCTTGATCAGATCGTGACCCCAATTACCGATCAAACGAATCAACTCATACCCGTCCAAATCAACTCAACCCCAGATACACTTGGTGCCGAAGTGGCACTACCAGCTGCTTCTCCTCAGGAAACGTCTCCACCACTTATTGATGTCACCGTAAATACCCCAGTAGTACCTGCACTCATAAACACAGTAACCAATCCTGCCACCCCAGATAGCATACCCGCGCAGGTGAAAAATAGAGTGGTAGCACTATCACCAACCACTCCTCCATCACAAAACAATTCTGCAGGGAACTTACCTGCACAAACGGTTGCAGCCGCTGCACCACACCCCGCCGCCCCCATTACTCACCGTTCACCTTCCGCAGCAACGACAAGCGAGCTCACGACGAAACTTCCCTTTTCGCCACTACTTGTCGGCGCCATTGGCTTTTTGGGTCAAAATCTACTGGTCAATAGCACTGGAGGACTCGTTACCGCTATTCCTGGATCAACCGTTACACTTGTCCCAATTATTGTGAGTATCGGCATATTTCTTCTTATGATCGCCCTGGTCGTCAGTGTTGTTTATATTATGGATCATACTAATTTCACCCTCCTTCGCGGGGGTCGATTGGCACATTTCGCTGAAGTGCATGACCTGACTCAGATCGCTGCAGCCGCTATTATAATGTGCGGCGCGATACTTATTACTCTCTTTCTTGTGATGACGTACTTTTAGTAGGGGAATGTGTATGTTCGTAAAAAATGATTCCCTCATCGTGCGGAATAACACTAAATAAACGTACGGCATAATTTTCGCCATAAAATTCCGGCGCACGACTCATAGCCTCTTGATGTGCTGGACCACCGACAGCTTGGCGAGCACTCTTGTCATCCACCCATAGGCACCATGACCGAGCACGACCGTTTTCGTCTGGTGTGTCTGCGTAGTAGTGGAGAAGCGCCTGGGAGCCAAGAGCCTCTCGATGAGCTGCCTCATCAAGTGCTGCAATAACTTCCGGATCAGCGTTTTCACTGCGTGTCGATTCGAAAACGACAAGGTACAGTGCCCTGCCAGCAAGACTAAAACGAATGTCATCACGCTTTTTTCGCTGCTCCTGCTCGGTACTGGCAATAATTTCCTGCCACGCAAAAGCTTCCTCAATAGAAAGCTCAAGATGGTTCTCTGATACCGGTGCTACCGCCAGACGGGCTGTTTCTATTGTTGGCATTAAAAATAAAACTCCTTTCACGTATCTTTCCGCCCGCGCGGCAAGACAAAGGAGTTTGTAAGATTACTTATCTTTCCGCTAGGGCTAGAAGGGGCACCTTGAAATCAGGTTGCCGGCAGGTCATCAAGCTAGTTCTCTCGCTGCGCTCTGGATACATTTGTTAATTAACGTGCTCGTTTATTCTATCATGACCAAAATAGTTATGACAAACTATTTATACATCTTGTGTCCGATCGGACATGCTTTGTATTGTTTATATCTATTATAGATTTACGCTGTGTAACCTTTTGCATAGGCAGTACGAATGATATTGGTCAATTTATCTCTATCGATATCGTCCAGTTTATTGATATAAATACAGCCCTTTCCTATTTTGTATTTACCCATTTCATCCAACTGAGTTTTGTATTTTTGAGCATCAAAGGTGACGTAGAGTGACAATTTACCCTTTCGGGGGCTAAATCCAATCCGCAGCCAATCAAGTTTGCGGCCACTGGCATATGTCAGACTCACCGTACCGAACCCCACGATACTCGTACCCCACATTACCGGTGGCTCACCCGTAATGTCTTTCATAATTTCAATCAGCTGTTGACTATCGCGCCGTTGCTGCTCGTCCAGCTGCGTTAAAAACTCACCGACGCTGGCATTGGTCGCTACTGTTTTGTTCTCAGCTTTGGTTATGTGTTCATTATATAGCGGCAATCACACACTTGCCAGTACAGGTCCGGCTTCGCGCATGAATATTTCGGACGTTTTAGGCCCAACACCTTTTAGTTTCTGCAACTTTTTCATAAATTCCTTTTCATCATCGCAGCAATCATACATATTCAATAAGTTGCCATGATAGTCGCGAATCAGTTCGTGCGCCATTTCATGGAGGTTGCGCGCGGTCGATTCGTCATAGCGCCGATACTGTCCTTCGCCCAGTAGGTCAACCAGTTGCTGCCACGATGATCCAGCAATCTTTTGCGGTGTATCGACACCATGTTTCATAAAAACTTCCCAAGTCTGACGAGCAACAGTTTGCTGGATTCGTTTGCCAAACAAATAAGAGGCGAGAAACCATTTGAACAATTCTCGCTCTTTCCGCTCCAATCGTAATCCTAGATCACTTGCTGTGATATTCGTATGCACCATAAAACATCTCCTTTCACTTCCAGTATGAGAAAAGAGATGGTTATGTGCGGTGAGAAAAGTCACTCTCTACTGTACAGACCAGCCACCATCAGACGGCAAAATAGCACCGTTGATGTTCACCGAATCATCACTGAGAAGAAATGTAATGCTTGCAGCAAGCACCGGTGCCTCAACAGCGTCTGGTGCAGTTGGTAAGATACTATTGACGCGATCAGCACCTAGTTCGGACTCGTATTTGGCCTCGATATTGGTCAGTACCGCACCCGGTGCCACAACATTCGTACGAATACCGCTGGGACCATACATAAATGCCATGCTTTTACTGAGTCCGGCAACAGCATGCTTCGATGTCGTATAGGCAGTCCCGGCGGCAGATGATTTTAGTGAGGCCTCTGATCCCACGTTCACAATCGCCCCGGCACGTTGTTTCAACATGGTTGGTAACACTGCGCGACTGAGTTTCATCATACCAAGGACATTCACACTCATAACGCGGTTCCAGACATCATCGGACATTTCGTGCAGAGGCGTCATATTATCCATAATTCCGGCCACGTTGGCGAGCGCATCGATCCGATCACCGGCTGCATGAATGATTTTTTCAATGCTTTCGTCATTGGTGATGTCACCGACTATCGTTGTAATGTCTGCATCGTTTAGTTCATGCTTGAGATCCCCAAGTCGCTCTTCGGAAATATCAACTGCAATCACCCGACCACCCTCGCGTGCTACCCGTGACGCCGTAGCCCGGCCAATACCTGACCCGGCACCAGTCACAATGACTGTTTTACCATCAAAACGTCCGGGCGTTACGACTTCTTTCCATTCAGGGAGAGGCTCTTCGGTTTTAGCCGGTGCCGTCGTTTCGGCTGGTACTGGCGCACCATCTGGCATCTCACCTGCATTTGCCCGACGGACCATGTCGTCCAGCATTTCCTGGGTGAACTGACCTTTGCTCATTTCAATCAGCCGGTTCAATGATAGCCTGCGCACAATCCGTAAAACGCTCTCATTCTGTCCAGCCTTGTGCAGCATATCGCGAAAAATCGCTCCGCCAACAGGGTGATCCAACCATTCAGCAACAGTGTTATCTCCGCTCAACTGGCCCGGCTCTGACTGCGGCCTGTTTGAAGCTTGCGGCCCGTGGTGAACGTCACGGTGAAAAAACGACATTAGGCAGAGAGGTCCTTTCCATCAATGACTTCTTTGCGCCATGCTGGCTGTGCTGCATGTAATGCACCAAGAAAACCAAACACCGTTGCAGGGCCAAGCGTTGAACCAGCACCAGCATAGGTATGCCCCATTACGCTAGCTGTGTTGTTACCGGCGGCATACAGGCCTTCAATAACCGAACCGTCTTTACGAAGAACGCGTGCGTGTTCATCGGTTACCAGGCCACCCTTGGTATTCAAATCAGCAGGATAGATTTTATACGCCGTAAACGGACCTTTTTCGATCGTACCCAGATTCGGATTTGGTTTATGGCTCGGCAAACTATAAAAATTGTCATATACTGTGCGTCCGCGCTGGAAGTCCTGATCGACACCATCGACTGCAAACTGATTGAACCGGTGGATTGTATCCAGGAATGCTTCTTTGTCGACACCCATCTTTCGTGCGAGTTCGGGCAACGTATCAGCCTGAACAATCTCGCCTTTTTCAAGGAATTTCTTTTTCACCCCTGGGATCAATGTCGTGGTGTTGAGGAATTTCTGTGTGTGGCGTTTATCGGTAACGAGCCATGACGGAATAGCCTTACCATCAGTTTCTTTGTTGTGTTTGAGAATATGGTGACCAATATCGACATAACTTTCTGACTCGTTCAAGAATCGATTGCCGATTTGGTCGACAATCAAGCTAAATGGATCTGAACGTTCGCTCAGCAGGAAGCTATATTCGTCGTTGTCATTTACGCTCGCCATCGTGGCACCCCACCAGGCATCTTCCATCATTGCCAGTTCACCGCCAACTTTGGCACCTGCTTCGATACCCTGGCCCAACTGACCCTGTGGTGACGCCGACCAGCCAGGAATACCCTGGTATTTCATGCGCCATTCTTTGTTATGTGCAAAACCGCCAGCAGCTAGCATAACGCCGCGCTTTGTCTTGACACGTACTTGCTTGCCCTTCTTCTCAACGATCGCACCAACAACACGACCATCTTCGACGACAAGGTCTTTGAGTGGCGAACTGAGCCATACAGGCGTTTCGTGTTTAAGCGTAATCCACATCAACGCACTCGCAAGCCCCTGACCCATACCGACCAATTGGCGGCCAGTGACCAGTCCCCATAGGTTACGAAACACAAACAGAGCGCCATGGTAGAACCCATCTGGTGATGACCATGCGCGTGACAACCAGTTCATTTCGTTGCTGTACATAGCAGCTGGTATCCCCCCAGGCATGACGAGCTTACGGTATTTACCAAGTTTTCGTACGTTGAATGCTTTGACTTCGATACCGCGGGTTGTTCGGCCACCTGGCAAGTCAGGATAGTAGTCAGGGTAGGGGTTGGTACGATGCCACTTGACGCCTTCTTCTTCGATCATGGTGACAAAATGGTGAATACCAGTCAAAAACGCCCTCTTACGAGCATCATTTGACCATGGTCCGGGTTCACCAACAACTTCTTTCATGTAGTGAAACGCCACTTCGATTGAATCATCTTCGCCGTCACGTTGCATCAGCGGGTTTGCCGGCATCCACAGCCCACCACCCGAGCGCGCGGTCGTGCCGCCCCACTTTGGCATACTTTCGATCACCAAGGTGTTTAATCCGTTTCTTCTGGCTGTGATCGCCGCGCTTAATCCTGCAGCTCCTGTCCCTGCGACGAGATAATCTACTTCGTAGTCCCACTTATGGCTCATATTGTTCCCCGTATCTCTATCTGTACGTTTATTGTCATAACCATGATAACAAAAAACGAGCATTCCGTGCGAAATAATTATGATTGCACAAGCGTGGTCTCAGACGGGTTGACGATGGTGACTTGTTTGTAATCGTCAGGGTCTTCGTAGCCCATAGCGTTGGTTCGGATCACCACGACTCGGGTTTCATAAACTTCTTTCAATTTACAGGGGTGCCAGGCTCGGTCATCTTTGTCGTAGTATTGGCACATGCCGGCTAAAATACTGAGACCCTCGTCGCGTACCGCTCGCTCGGCTGCAGCCCTATCTGTCTCCCTCGCAAACACATAGCCAAAAATCGTCTGTGCAGTCCAGCCCGCAGTATCCTGAGCGACAAAACCCAGCAGTTCATTGTCATCTTCTCGGACAATTGGTTCTTTAGCCATATATTCTATTTTATCCTAGTGCCGGTGCTGGTTCACTCTCATCTGGTTTGAGCGGGCGTTTTTTGAGGATTTCATAGCGCTCACCAGTCAGGGCGGATTCCATATAATCATCGTTAAGCAAATTAACGAATTTACCGAGGTCCTTTTCGTCCATGATGATAATTGCGCCGGCGTCGTCTTGCATTAGTTCGATACCCATATCTTCGGCGTGAGTCAACAACTCTTCCTGTTTGATACGGCCCGCCTGGACATCTTGCAATTTTTTGACCAGACTACGTTTGCCCTCAACGAGAGTTTGCAGGGACTGACCCTCGGGGAACGATAATTTGAAGTTAGCATCGATTTCGGCAACCTTTTTGGCGGCAATCGAAGCTTCTTTGGCGTCATAGGCAAATAACTGCTTCAATCGTGACTGGCTGAATACATACATGTCTTGATCAATAATCAGTAGCTGATTGTCACTCGGGATGCGCAGTGCCGCATCAGCGTCGAACGGCACAAACTTGCCACCGCGCAACATCCAACCCGCGTTACCCTGCATGACATTTGAACGCGGCAGGACTTTTGCAATATAGACAGTGTGTTTCATCTGTGGATGACTGACGCGGGCAACAATACCTTTCATACGCGAAAAGTCATGGTCCTTGCCATCAAATGTTTCAATTTCGTGTTCTTGAGTTTTAAACCAACTGAACGTCGCATAAGCGTTTGGTACCTTGAACACTTGGGTACGCTGCAATACACCCGCTTCCGCCTCGGCTTCTTCAAATCCACGGACGATCATGCCCTTTTCGGCACCTTCGAACAAATACTCCAACAGTCCGTCGATCAGTAGCGGTTCGAGTTGTGACCGCAGATCATTCGCCAGATTGGTTCGATACGGTATGTAGTTTTTGTTCAGTAAAAACAACTCAATCTTCAGTTCTTCTTTGTACTGCAACAGGTTGTTCGCCCAGGCAAATACATCTGTTTCCTTATAGTCATTTTTGTCCGCCTTTTCGGGCGCCAGGATATCTTGGTCCATGAATAACCGGCCTTTCTCGCATTATTCGGCTGTTTTATTTTTTGGTGATAATACCACTAGTGTAACGGAAAACTATCGTGAGAAGTGCTGTAAAAAATGCACCTCTAGCGGTCGATACGCGTAACTTCTATAGTGCCGATAGTTGGGTATACTGTACTGGTTTCTTTTTTCAGTGTTCCGCTGACTTTTACCTGGGTGTTCATTGGTGCATTACTGATGTTTTTATACCCTGTATCACTGTCCCCTAGGCCGTAATAATTCCCCGCTTCATCTTTTAGCCCATACGCACATTCCATTGTTTGCGGGCCACTCGTATCTTTGTGGGGCAGGCAAAGTATCGTACCAGTAATTGTTACGTCGCCCGGCTTACTTGTTGCGGCCGGCGCATAACTCCCTCGTGTTATCAGAAATGCCGTCGTCGCAAAGATGGCGACAATAGCCAATAGGACAAATGCGACTACTCCAATATATTGCTTACGGCTGATTTTCTTTTTTGCCATAAGCATATAATAACAAACTTGCGATTTTTGTTTATACGGCGGCTTGTTCGGGCTCCATCAATCGACCGCTTTTGGACAGATACCTATCGGTACAGGCTGCAAGGTTAAAGCAACAAGGGCGGCGATGGCTACCGTTTAATTTCGATATTGATTTTTCAATCCGCACAGCACGGGTATCCATATTGCCCGTTGCATCAACCCAGCGGATCCATTCCCACCTGGCCATAGGTGTAATGTCACGCCATTTGTCTTTGACTTTTTGCGGCGCTGTATCGAGCGCTCTTGCAAAATCTTTTGGCACTACCGGCTCAGGCCACTGCTTGGTTGGCGTCAGCTCGAGCGTAGCAGTATCACCAGCATCAATACCAGCGATATCCCGCAGCTCCTTATTGACCCGCATCCAATGCCCCCAATTGCCATCGGGCTCCAGTACCGTTTGAAATTCATGCCCGTTGATTGTACCCGTTACCGCTACTTGCCCGCGCGATGGCAACATGCGGCTTTCTTTATCTGGCAAGCGCAAAATAGTCCACTTTTTCAATGTGTAGAGCTTGGCCTTAAAATGAATCGTCGGTGCTGCTTTGTCCATATACATATGATACCAAACCGAGGGTGGAGCAGAAACCAACACCTAATAACTATATTGATTACGGACGGAGAGTGCCCGCAAAGACTTGCCATGCAAGCAATGATTTGGCGACCAAACTCAAGATAATGTATACAAACTCACCGTATAAGTAATTCTTCCACGGACCCACCTTTTTGTACTGCAATACCATGTTGATAGCAAAACAGTTAAAGAACAGGAAGATCGACACAAAAATCCAGTAAACAAAGGTTGGTGCTGCCGAGCCTTGGTCGGCACCCAGCCACATATAAAAGGCAATGACAATCCACGGGATTATTCCGGCAAAACAACCTATCCAAAAACTAAGCCAGTTTGTCTTTCGAGTCGTCTGGTTATAGACTTCCATGGCCAACCCCATAAGGTTCATTATTGCCACAAGGCCAAAGATCATTACCAGACTCATAAAGTCATACACGCCCACTAATAAGCTGATGGCGACCATCATGATGCTTGCTGAAAACGCGTATTCGATCCAGCGCGCTTTATTGATACCTTGCGCCAACAACTTAACGTATTGATTATTGTAGAATGTCGCAACACTAAAATGGGCTATAGCGGACAAGAAAAAGAAAACAGCTACAAGCCACGGCAATGAAACGTCAAACAACGTCGTTGTTGCCGGTTCGAGACTTTGTGAAGTTGGATTAAATTGCAAAAAACTACCACTCACATGCAAGAGAAATTCCTTGCTCAAAATGAGAATGGCGATGCCCTGTGCTAAGTGAACAAAACCCGCTAAGATGTTATAAAGGCGAAGTGATTTTGCGTTAATTGTTTTATGCATGAGCTTAATATACCATAAGCACTTTATTCGGATCTTTCGGCAAGTGCTTTGAGCCGCGCCAATGCTTTAGGGTAGTTAGCCGCAAAGTACTCTTCTTGTTCAGGCGGGATATCGAATACAACGGTCAGCGTCGTCACGCCATCTTTCTCGCTGAGTGAATAGCTTTCCTCGCCCCCAGTCCACTCTTTTTCACGCTCACGCTCTCCGCTATCTTGTGTATCCGCTTGGTGTTGAAATAGCAGATATTCACCCTCAATAAGCTTTGCAACAAGGCTTGTCACTCCATACCCATTTGCAGATATGAACTGCACCTCATTACCCTCTTTCAGTTCCCCCACCAGGTAAGTTCCCGGATCAATAAGTCCTGCCCATTCCCGAAATGTTTCATCCCGCCATAGAGTATCCCAAACTTTTTCTTTAGGAACGTTGATTTCAATATGGAATTGCATTTTGTTCATAGGTTATTCCTCATTGTTTATTAAAGAGATGATTTGGTAGCCATACTTTTCAATATCTTCTTGTGGCCAGACTTCCCAGTCCTTGGTTTTCCCGACATAGCCAACTTTTTTCTCCATACGACGCCCCGTGTAATCTTCTGTTGCCGGGTCCCATTCCCGAAAGAGAATCGTATCCCCTGGCTCGACATGCCAATCTGCCAGTCGGAGATCATATGTTTTTTCTCCGGACAGAACCTTCTCGTATGAGTCAGGCCACATTTTCTTTTCTATCGTTGCCATACGCTAATAATAACAAAACTAGTTTGGCCATTTATCGTTCAAGAGACTTTAACCCTATCACCGTGCGTACTTCACAACCCTGGTGACGATCCAAAGAATAGCAAGATAGGCTACCCAACCTATGAGTATCCTCACACCAAGATTCATTGCATCGAGGTAAAACATCATCACGAATAAGCCTAAAATAGCGATTGAATTACGGGTAAATACAGCGGCGAGTGTTTTGAGAGTATGACGACTTTCAACAACTGCGAATACGCCACTAAAAGGGAATGTTACGACAATTCCGGCAAGATATGATTTCAAACTGAGGAGAATGTACGCCAAAGTAGTCACGACTGGCAGCTTAATGATTGGTTTCACCGCGGGGGCAACTTTCATCTTCCCTTCAGTGCTATGTCTGTAAAGGATGACAAAAACCAGCCAGGCACCCATATATACCAGTACACTGGCAAAAAATGATATATGAATATACGTCACTGCCAGATAACCAACTATAATGTATGCTACTGACGCTATAACATCCGCAACATAAATGTTCGTGCCTCGTTTGACCAACCAATGCACTGCCCACAAAAAAATAGAAAGAATGAAAAGTCCAATAACATTCGTTGCATTTACATGACCATCAGTGGCGACAAGAGCAATCGTGATAGGTATTGGCAGGCTGTACACCAATGCCTTGAGATAGCCTGCCTTGAGCAGGGACATGATAAAGATAATCAATCCGATAGCAACTGCGGAAACAAGATTTAAGGCGGTATCGGTCATTTCATAATCATAACAAATTTAAATTTCTTGAGTTCGATCTGCAAATTTATTAATTGATACCTCTTAAGGTTGACAAATGGGATAAGCGAGTATATTATTCCCCCATATCATCAGGAGACTGACTAATGCGCAAAATCACAAACAAAATAACCAAATTCGTTAAAACACACAAACCAATCATTCTACTTGCAGTCGTATTAGTCGCGGTTGTCGCGTTCTGGGCGCCAGCCGATGCAACCAGCACAGCCAAAACAACCCTTGCTTCTGTCACCGCTGCAGAGAATCAAACTTATACAAGTGATGGTCGTCTGTTCGTTACCGGCAACAACGGTATCTTTGAGATCGTTCCAGGAACTAACAGCAAGGTGACCGTCGTTGAGCGTGCGCCAAAACAAAGTTGCGGCTTTGGAGGAATTGTCCAGGCACTAGGAACTATCTATGTGAACTGTACGGCCAATGGTACGTCATATCTGTATGCAGCCACTGCCAGTGCCACACCTACGTTCAAACGAATTTATACCATGAAGGGAACGATCCTTGCGAACGGACTGACTGCAGATAGTTCAGGCCGCTTGTATGTCGCAAGTACTTTCCTAAACCGGATTTTGCGCCTCACACCATCAGCATCGGACCCGCTCACGATTGCACGCAGCGAGGTCTGGCTCAATGGTGCTGGCACATTCACCAATGGCATCAAGTACGCAAATGGCGTGATCTATTGGACCGATAGTATGTTTGTCAGACATGCCACTATCAACGCCGACGGATCACACGGCAAAGCAAAGACAATCTTTAGCGCTCTTACCTACTTTGACGACATGGCCGTGGACAATAATGGAATCCTTGTCGCAGATTATCTTGGTGGCAAGATTCGGAAATATGACCTAAATGGCCGCGCAACCGGTAGCGTTAGCGGTCTTTCTGGTCCATCAAGTGTCGCCCGCGCCCGTGCACCGTTCCCAGCAGGTTCACTGATTGTGACTGAGCGCGGCGCTAATAGGGTTTCGTTGGTAACGCCGTAGCTAAAGGTGCTTAAGATCGAAAGAGCCCGACCTAATGGCCAGGCTCTTTTTTCTATAGACCAAAGTGGTTATACCTATCGGTCACAAACAGAGCACTAATTGTAGCTGACGCGAGCAAGTTTTTCAGAAGCATCCCAGAGTCGCCTTGATACCTCACCATCAAGAGCGTTTTTGGGAATGAATGCCTTGTGCGGATAACCCCGCGTCTCGCGGAGTGCGTGCGGGCCATAATAGCCACCTAGTTCGGCGCTTGGAGAAGTTGCAGCAAATAGCGTTGGCAATGCGCCCTGAGCAACCGGCTGGAACAGAAACCACGCATACTTCCTTACAACGCCCGACAGACCTCTGCCGTCACTCTTACCTACCAATAGTTCTGTCCTTGAAAGACCTGGATGCGCAGCAATACTGGTGATTCCCCAACCGTTTTTGTCACTCTGCCTTTGCAGTTCAAACGCGAACATCAAACAGGCGATTTTTGATTGAGCATAAACAGGCATTGGCTTGTAGGACTCTTCAGCCTGAAGATCATCAAAGTTGATTGCACCATCGCGTGCTGCAACGCTTGATAGACTTACAACTCTGCCCTTCGCCTTTTTCAAAAGCGGCAGCAGGTGTGCAGTAAGGGCGAAGTGGCTGAGATAGTTAGTACCGAACTGAAGCTCAAAACCATCTTTTGTTGCCAGACGGTTCGGTGGCGTCATGACACCCGCGTTGTTTATAAGGATATCCAGCTTATCAAGTTTGGCCGATATACGCTCGCTAAACGATGCGACCGACGCAAGATCAGCAAGGTCAATCAACTCAAAACTCACATCTGCACTAGGCACATCACTGCGTATTTTCGCAAGTGCTGTTTCACCCTTCGCTGCGTCGCGCCCAGCAACGATCACCGTTGCTCCGGCCTTTGCCAGCGCAAGTGCATCTTCGAAACCCAAACCTCCAGCGCCGCCCGTTATGATCACGTTCTTTCCTTTAAGCGACGGTATGTCAGCAGTTGTCCATTTTTTCATCATTACCCCTTCGTTATTATTTTCCATACGGTTTCAAACCCAGCTTCACGATACTCGGCAGCTTTGTCTGGTCGTGCGGCCATCTTATCCATGGTTTTGATAGAAATCGCGTCAATCAGTTCGTACAAGAAATCGTTTGGATAGTTGGTTTCTAGTTTGACTACGTTAGCGTTAATCAAATCAAACACAGGTTTGATTGCTGCATCGCCAAATGCCCGCGACTCTTTGGTCAACTGATCACTATTTCTTAATAACTCGATGACGACATGTTTTTCCGTATTTATAGCCGCCCAATCCGTCCACGCAGCCCACCCATTGTGCAGCTTTTCTCTATTATTCTTACCTGACAATTTGTCCGTAAGAGCAGCTGTCATTTCTGTCTTCAAAACGACGTATAGTTCATTTAAAAGATCCGTTTTCGTAGGGAAATACGTAAACAATGATCCGGTTGCAATCCCCGCCTCTTTGGCAATATCCGCAGTAGTAGCGTTCAGTCCATCGCGAGCGATCACCACCTTGCAGGCGGCAAGTATATTATTCCTTTTGTCATTACTTTTCGGTCGAGCCATGTATTCAGTAAATCATTAATTGACTAGCTAGTCAATTATAATTATAGGCGCACTGTCAGATATCGATGTACTTGCTCGCGTAGTAGATACACCTCGAAACTATCAGACTCAAGTTAATTTAATCCAAGCAACCATATCCACATAATTCCGTACTTGGGGTTGCTGATCAATCTGCGCGGGTTCACCAAACACTTCACTAAATTCATCAATGACCCGCTGGCGCTCACTTGGCTCACCGCTCACGCTCAGTGCGATGAGTTCGTCTCGATTCGGTGTCGGTAAAATGTGCCTGGTCACCATTAGCTTTGCACCACCATCAATTTCCTCCCAAATCTCATGATCCTGTTGGATTTCGCCAATCGTACTTGGCGGAAGATTGGCGACGCTAGTTGATATGATTTCCCGTTCCATAATTCTCTCCTACGTCCTTTCTCATAAACCAAGTTTCGCTTGGTTCCAGAATCTGTCATTTATACATATTTTGATGTTTATTGATTACAATGCAAACATGAGCGTAAAAATATTAAGTTCTAGTACTATCAACTGCTCCAACCAATTTGGATAAACATTAAAACAGAGGCCATAGAAAAACCCGCCTTCAAGACGGGGTTTTCTATGGCTCTCACTAGTGGATGTATTTCGAAACTATTCAGCAATCTCAGATGAGTACGGCTTACGAACTTTATCAACGAATCTCTTTTCAACTGCGCCAAATTCTTGATAGTTTTTTCTTGCTTGAGTGAGACTCAAGTCGCCATTTGGCCCATGCCAAACCTCATCAGGATCTTCATACACTCCATCATCTTCCCAAAAGCAAACTTCACATATATCATAACTACCATGCTCTGATATTGTTTTACATCCGCAAACCTGACATTTAACCATGGTGTGATTATAGCAAAATAGACGCACCCGCGAGTTGCGAAGTGCATTTACTTGGCTCAGAGTGATAGAGGAAGTTATAACTATAGTGAAGCAAGAATTATCCATTTAGTTTTGTACATGACTTAAAATGGCATCTGCCACATCATCGGGCGACACCGAGCTGTCAATTACGATCGCACCCGAAGCTACACAAAAGTCTTTGAATTTTTCGTTCCACTCAAGTTGGCGGCTAAGCTCAGCAGAACCATCAGCCCAGCGTTCTGGTTCTCTTTGCTGTAAACGTACAGTCATAGTGTCTTTATCGACGCAAAGACCGAATCGTTTTTCAAACGAGCTATAAAAATCTTTTTCGTTAAATGCACCGCCACAGAAAAACACCGGTTCAGTGCCAACAGAGCCAAGTAGCTCGTCCATTCTAGATTTGTCCCAAAGCCAGCGGTGAGCATCCACCCACTCTTTAGGATAAGGTTGTATCGGCGTTTCGATAACTTTTTTGCCAGTGTCATTACTATACCAACCGCTTAAGCCTTCTTCGGAATCGGTTTCAATAACTACAAAGCCCCATTGCTGTAGAATTTTACCAACGGTGCTTTTACCCGATCCTGAGGGTCCAGCGATATGATATGCAGGCATAAATAAACTATAGCTCAAACTCTTCAATATGCCACGGATCCATCCCTACATCAGAGTAACGAATCCACTTAGGCATAAATCCGAAGTAAGCTACCTCCTCCCGGTTATCCCATTTTTTGGCGCGTGGGTTCTTTGCGAAGTAACTTTCTTTTGCTTGGTTCAGTTCTTCACCTTCTAACAAGTGGGTCGTAGCATTTATTTGAATCGTGATGTCATCGTCCCAGCCAATGACAAACGCGGCTTCACTATTCTTTATAAGATTTTGGTATTTACGAGAATGCGTAAAGGTATCAATCACTAGATTGAATTCACCATATTCCCCAAACTCTACGATGGCAGATTCTGGCACTGAATTTTCATCGACCGTACTAATAACAGCAAGCTTTTGATCTTTTATGAAGTCGAATATTTCCTGTAGCGTCATGTGTTGATTATACCTTTAGCTCAGTCATTAACTTCAACTCTAAGATTTGGCCATTTCTCTCGCCACTTCTTTCTTTCGATCCTATCATAGAAAACTGGCAATAATTTTTCAGTTTTAAACTCGGCAACTGGCCGAGCAATGAGTCCAAACAGATCATCTGTACCGTGGCAGAATAAGTATTTTAACTGACCATCCTCAAGCTTTGTAGCCACGCATGTCGCCGTCTCTACCCAATGGGCGATTCCATCTGTTGTAGAAGTGAATGGGTCAAATCCATCAACATAGTGCATACGAGCCTGGTTTCTTATCTCCCATTCGGCGAATAGATACTCTTCCCTCATTTTTTCATCATATGCCCAGTCCGTCTCTCGCTCGGTATTGTTTGCGTCAAAGTAAACAAGATCCACATCACGAGTTGGTGGCGAGTCTTTACCTTCCATCGCATCCCAGATCGCATTTCGTAAAAAGCCAGCTCCTATCCACCAGTCTGGTAAATCCAGCTCCGCTGCCGCTTTCAAAACATCCATCCGCCAACTGTCTTTTTCAAGCAATCGTGTTATGTCCTGCTCGCTTTGAAATGTCATCTTTTCTGCTGTCATTGGCTTATTGTAACAAAATTGGACTATCTCGGTTTCAATCTCTATTGTAGGTACAAAAAATCAGAACTGTTGATTCAGTTCTGATTTCGTCTATTATGGATTGGCGTACGTTGGTGGACGTACTTCGCAACGATTTTGAACAGCAAACAGAGGTAGATATTTCTAGAACTTGTCCTATCTCTACGCTTACGAGCCTACTCCCCCTATATAAATTCTCTCTAAGAAAAAGCACCTCACCTTCCCTTTACTCTTTCTCTTCTCTGTACTAGTGCTCGCGCAAAAAATTTCATCTTAAATATTTAGCCGCAAAGCAGTAGTAGTTGGGTGGTACTGTTAACCGTAATGAAGAAGTTTGAAAGTGTCACCAAGGTGACGAAATTCTCTACCATACGCCAAAGTCCTTTCCGCCGCGAACGGCTTCCATTAACCACGTGGGTACTTGCGACTGTTTGAAACAAAACTACTACTGCACAGCTAAATATTTAAAGTACACGGTAGGTCGAGCCCGAAGGCTCGACCGAAGGAACTACTCGCCGGTATCGTCTTTGATACTGGTAGTTTTAGCATTTGCCTGAGTCCAAGCGATTGACTGCTTGGCGCCATACTTTGAATCATATGATTCGCTGCTCATAGCGACCGTCTTGTAGTTCTCGTCTGAACGAAGAACCCAGTAGTACTCACCTTTGTTATCCTTACGAATAATGTAAGTGGCCATTTTGTATCTCGCACGCCATATACCCTTATTTAGCGCCGTTATGTTTGTGTCATGGTAGAATAAGAAGGTAAAACCATACAAAATTTTACAAGGGAGCGCCTTTTCGAAGGGCGCTTTTCTCATTTCTACCCCTTATACCCAAATGTTATTCACACATGGCTACCCCTCATTATAGCGAAAGTTCATTCAAAGTCAATACTCTAAGGGCAAACCTCGCAAATATAATGCAAGGTATTGATTTACAACGGTAAATTGTATATACTGTAAGTATTATGATACTTAATTACACGGTTAAGAACTTCTATTCAATTGGTGAAGATGGCGTAACAGTCGACTTTGCTGTTGATGGGAATGCCCCTAGGACTAATCTTTTTGTTGATCACGGCAACATTGCTGGTCGCCTTTCTTTAATTGAATCCGTAATTGGCCCGAATGCATCGGGAAAGACCAAAGTCCTACAAGGTATTGCATTCCTAAAATATCTGATTGGCTATTCATACCATAACGATCCAAAGGAAGATATTCTTTTCGAACCACATGCAGCGTGTAACGGAAAGCCATCTGAAATAGCTTCTAAGTTTACTGTCAATGATCGAGTTTTTGAATACTCATTTATCCTTGATGATAAGAAAATTATCAAGGAAGAGCTCAAAGAATATAGCAAGACAAAAGAACGTATTACTTTAAAGACACTGGTATCGCGAACATGGAATCGTGCTACAAAGTCTTACGAATTAACTGATAAAGTCCTCGGTATATCAAGTACTTCAGAGCTACGCAGAAATGCAAGCATGGTGTCTTCAATCATGCAAAGAGAAAATCCAAGTGACTTAGCGAAAATTATATCGGATTATTGGTGTGATGATGTTTTTGAATATAATTTATGGGTTCAAGGTAACAAGGAAGATTCGTCACATGCATTCGATCGTTTAGTGCAAAGAAGTCTTCACAGATTATCAGAAAATAACAATAACCCAGTTAGTAAAAAAGTTAAAGAAACCCTGACTAAATATGATATTGGGTTCAACGATTTTTTCAGACATGAAACCGAACTTCCAGTTCCTGGTGCTAACAAACGCATAGCGTATGGGATAAAGCACAGTTTCTTAAAGGACAATTTCAATACCCTCATAGAACAGGAGTCTTCTGGCACAAAGAGGATGATTGTAATTTTGGACTGCATTATGCAAGCATTATCAGTAAAAAACGGCGGCATAGCCGTGATTGATGAAATCGACGCCTTCTTACACCCTGATATTGTCGAGGCATTTGTCGAGCTATTCATGAGTCCAGTAACCAATCCCAACAAGGCACAGTTGCTGTTTAGCACACACAACCACCGGCTTCTCAATTCATTTGACAGTCGACAGATAATTCTAGTTGAAAAGAATGAGCATGGAAAAACTGAATCGTGGCGACTTGATGAAGTAGAGGGCGTGAAATCAACAGACAACTACTACACTAGATACATTGCCGGTGCGTATGGGGCTCGCCCAAAAATTGGAGCCTAGATGCCACGGATCCATCGTACAAAAAGAACCCGCCTCATCTATTGTGAAGGAGCAGCAGATAAGGCGTTCTTGGAGTGTATAAAGTCTATTTACGCCAGTGAAACATACAATGTTGACATTAAACCTGGAACTGGGGGCGATCAGATCAATCTTGCCGAGACTGCAGTTAGAGTGGGTAGCTTTTACGAAGACAAATACTTGAAAATCGATGGAGACCGGGATCAAGACTGGGAAAATAGCATCTACACAAATATCGAAGAATTCGGACAAAAAAACGATCTTATAATTTTAAAGAGCATACCTATGCTTGAGAAACTTTTAGTGAACATACTCGAGCCGAGTAAGTTGCTAAGTGACTCTCGGTGGAAAGGATATTTTGAGAAAACGTATATTTCAGAGCCCAAAAGAACAGACGAACGTGAATATAAAAGATTATTCACGAAAAGTATGCTCGACGAAGCAAGGGCAAGACTTCCTGAACTTCAAGCATTAATCGATATCTTCTAAGTTACCAGGAATTAGTCTATGTTGCTTAAGGGTATGTTTAGATCCTCTCTGATCATCATTGGCCTCACCATCCTTCTTCTCTATGTAAATATCATATATAAGTTCTGCCGACGCTAAAACATCCGTTTCCTAAGTTCAGTTACTTCGTCTTTATTCATAATCCAAGCCGTTCCTCGTAGAATACCCTTGCCTCATCGGCCGTAAATATATAGTCGTTAAAAGCGACTCTCATACGCACACTTGCTGGGGAGGTAAGGTTCATTCCTCTTAGAAGTGTTATTTTATATAATTTGAAAATATATCTTCTCATTTCTATCAGGCAGAAAACATCCTTTCGGATGGCTATTGCTTGGCTCCGGCGACTGGGTATCGGCTAAAGCCTCCTTCGTTCATTCGCTCAGAAAAATACTTCGTGCTTTTCTTCGCTTCATTCGCTGCGCCGAACCAGTGGTAGTGCCAGCTAAAGCTGTCACCCACTGATTCAAACTCAATCTGGCGGAGCCATGAAAAAACACCCACATCGGGGTGTCTTTTCATGGCTCCGGCGACTGGATTCGAACCAGTGGCCCTTCGGTTAACAGCCGAATGCTCTACCGCTGAGCTACGCCGGAATACCTTAGCGAATTATACTTATTCGCCTCTGTTTCGTCAACCGTTAGCGGC
The DNA here is from genome assembly GCA_023260255.1 of Candidatus Saccharimonadia bacterium. Taxonomy (GTDB): domain Bacteria; phylum Patescibacteriota; class Saccharimonadia; order Saccharimonadales; family Saccharimonadaceae; genus UBA2112. The sequence continues at coordinate 29,582 of JALQVV010000079.1, read as the reverse complement.
GATAGCGGTTGCGGCCAAAGCCACCCTGGCTGCGAAGGATGCGGCGTTTGTAGCTGCGGAGGAACAACCAGATACCAACAATTAGCAAGATAAGTAGCAGTACACCGCCAACCGCAACGGCAATGACAATCCATGGCACGACCCAGAATGATTTTTCTACCTCAATGGTTTGGTTCTTTTGACCGTAGGTGAACGTTGCACTGACCGTGTAGTAGCCGAAGCTACCGATGTTTTTCAGCGGGAAGTCCCAACGGCGAGCACTGTCAGGTAAGATCATGTCGCGCTGGGTTTTGTTGTTGAAGTCAGTGTCATAGATAACCTTATCGCCCTGTTTAACAGATAGCTTACCGAATGGACCGACCTGTATATTACTGCTGCTTGTAAATCGAGCCGTCGCCTGTAGGTCGTTTGAACTTTGGAAGAATGAGCCTGATTTACCACCTTGTAAGATATTGAATTCTGTCAGTTCTAGCTTTTCAACGGTTGGCCCAGGGACGCTCAATAGGATCAGCGATGCCACACTACCGCTCAGGTTGACCTGTCCGCCACCATCGGGAGATGTTGGTGCAAAACGAACCGCACCAAAGTAGCCACCAGCTTGAGCATCTTTGGGCACAGTGATGACCACATCAACTGTGCGAGCCTTGCCAGCCTCGATGGTAATGTTTGGGAGCGGTTTCATAAACCGTTTCAGGCTATGGGTTGGCGCAAATTTATCTTCATCAAGAATCAGTGCCGGGGTACCCCGCTCATCACCTGCAATAAAGTCATTCATAATTGGCTTAACAGTGATCGAGCCTTTTGTCAGGTTGGTGATGGTCGTCTGTACTTTTTTACTCTCACCTGGTTTGACTTCGATGTCGCTACGAACTGGCGAAACTTTTAATACGTTAGCCGTTGTACTGTTTGACTGAGCAAACGATTGTGAGCCAATCAGCAAGCTGAAAGTAATTGCGGCCACAGCAGCAACCATTACCCAAAAAATGTTTGTTTTTGCACGTTGTTTTACCAACACACTATATTTCCCGTTTACGTGATTAGTACCATCATAACAGATATGCTTACGTTTGCAAGCGCTTTTGCACAAAACAACACCCCCGTAGTGAGGGTGTTGTTGGTAAGCAATGATATATTTTAGAATTTACCAGTTGCGATGAGGCTAAGGTCTGCTTTGTAGAGACCTGCCGGCGTATTGTTATTAATACTTGCGCCAAAAGTAAGTTTCATATTTCGATTACTTGGCTGCGTACCGTTTGTATCAAGAATTGGATCACCATAGACGCTAGTGACGCCTGCAGAGTTATTTGCAAGATACTTCAATTTGTAAGTTGTTCCGTCATAGTTCGCACCAGAAGCGACCTGAAATGTGCCAGTTGCGCTCTGAGTAGTGTCTGTCCCGCTATCTGCATTAACCTTGACACCAAATAGTGCATTAGGCGCGGTCGTAAAGCCAGTAGTCCCCGCAGGTGCAATATCACAACCTGTTGCCTCGACTCGTTTCAGGCCTCCACAAGCTACATTGCTTTTCAGGTTAACTACTGCCCCATTTGCGGCATTTGTCGAAATCTGCGTATAGATATCGCCCGTGCTAATTGCAGATGCTGAAAGGGCTTTTACATTACCTGTTGTCTCACCAAGGGTAAGCGTTGGTGGAGTCAGCCCACTTGCACAACCAGCAGCAATTGGGTTAGTAGCTGTAGATTCATTCGTCTGACCAGATACACAGAAGAGCAACGTTTCAAGAACCGCAGCGGACACACCGATAGTATCGGTGATTGATAGCGCCACAGATCCATTATCTACAGCATCTGCAGCGGCCGCACCAGTGCCGCCAATACCATCATTATCACCACTATCACCCGTTGCGGTATAGTCAGCCTCTGCGTGAGCTTTGGTGTCGTAAGTAATGACACGAACATAGAGAGCACCAGCAGATGATGGGTTAGTAATGCCCGTAACTGTCAGTGTTGTTGCCGAAGCAGTAATCGACTTTTCTATAACCACTACAGGGCCCATGCCTGCAGCCACACTTGGCTTTGAGACACTCGTTGCACTAGATTCTGCAGCGCTAGCCACATTAATACCAGTAGGGGCCGTACATGATGCACCAATGAGCGGTGAGTTACTACAAAATTGCAGTGCCGTCGCACCAGCCGCGCTCACAGGTGTAAACGTCAAATTATAAGTAACGTTTGTTGCGGTCTTGGCAGAACTTGATAGTTCAATGCTTCTTTCTGTTACTTGTGCAGCTGATGCAAATGCGGATGAGATAAATGTCATCACCAACATCAATGCAGCTGCTATATAACCAGTCCGTCGACTGGGTAATCTAAGATTCAGGGAATTCATGATTCCTCCTTCTCTCCTCACATTTTTAATGTTTTTTGTTTTGTCTAGGAACGGGTCTAGTGTATCACAGCTATGCTTATGCTTGTCAAGTACTTTTTACACGAGTTTTCCACAATCTTACAGAGAGATCACTATTTCTCTTTGTAGCTGTCACGCTCTTTGAGCATTTTGTTGCGGAGTGAAAGGACCTGACTACGGCGACCTAACCAATACGCCGGGAAGAGTAATACTAGCGATACGGCCGTAGGTATCCATAATATCTGTGGTGGACCGGTGGTAGTATTTGTTGCCTTGTCGTCTGCGGATCCTGACGTCGAACCGTCAACCTTACCACTACTGACTGCAATGACTTGCAGGAATGCACTAACGCCATTGACATCCGTAACCTTGATATTCACCTGATATATACCCGCTTTTTTATACACATGCGTGATAGTCACGAGGCCTGCCAGAGACTGACTTTTGAGTTCAGGCTTGGTTCCATCGCCCCAATCAATGCTAAATGCATACGGCCCCGTACCTCCGGATAACTGCAACGGCCAGCTAAGCTGGGTGCCTACTGGCGCCGAGCGACGTCCATACGAGCTGGTAAGTGTAACGAGCGCGCCAAACGCCGTAAAGCGCGTGTCGCTGTAGGTCACTGTTATCGTATTGGATGTCGGCCCGGCCTGATCAAGCTCGTCATAAACAATAGCTGATAGTTCGTTGGTACCTGCAAACAGGCTGACCTGGAGACCAAAGCTGCCATTCGCACACATAACCGACCCCACCATCACTCCGTTGTTGTACACCTGCACCAACAGGCCATTGGGGCAAATACCCCTTACTTCAATTGGTGACGAACTGAACGAAGCACCATTGCCCGGGATGGTGATGGTTGCGCCTTGAGTTGGCGGTGGTTTTGGCTTGGTGGCTTCGATACCGTATGATCCCGGCTTGGGATCGGGCGTTGGTAGTGGATTGATTGCCGACGCACGCTGTACATATCCAAACACTACCAGCAAGCACACACTGATTATCGTCAGGAATGCCCACCGCACGCTGCTTGTCGCAATCTTACCCATCATGCTTGTGCCTTATTGTACCGTGCCCCCGCCTGTTACGAAAGATACCTAAGCTTTATCGGCGGCGTGACGAGCGTTTTTTGTACTGAGGGCCGTACAGTTTGACTCGCACCCAGCCATAGACACGCCAGATAACAAAGGCTAGAATCGCAAGGACGACAATCACCAGGATAATAAACCACCAAGGTAGGTACCAGAATCCTGCACTGCCAATGATTTCTTGGGTGCGATTACCGTTTTGGCCATAGAATAAATCGAGTTTGGCAGAATAGTAACCCGGGAATAGACCAGGTGAATCACAGGCTGTCGACTTCGTCTTTTGCCCATTAAAGTCAACTTCTGCATCCTTCAGCTTAATACATGCAGTATATGTACGGGACTGACCAATCAGCGCCAGTGATCCATTAGGATTCACATTATTGATAGTAATCGGACTACCAAACCATCCATTCAGTGTAATACTACCGGCAGGCGCCTCGGTGACGTTGCCACTGTTTTTCAGGGTATAAGCAATCTTTTGTGGCTCGTCGGTAGTGAGAAACAGGTAACTCGCTGGGTTATTAGCCGTGGCCTCCCTATATGCACCAAACTTCTCTAGTTTGAGATCTTCGTTTACCTTGCCTGGAATATTAGTAAATACCAATGTTACACCAGATGCTGCTAGGCCGACATTACCGCCGTCAGGAGCGCCCGTTGAATAGATGATAGCGCTATAATAGCTACCCGCACCATGACCTGCTGGGATTGCTACACTCATATCAAGTGTCTTGCTACCGTTTTTTGGAATGGTGACACTCTTTGGAACTGTCATAAATGGTTTAAGTGACCACGTGGTTTGGGGCGCATCCTCGGCCAAAAACAGTTTTGGCGTGCCGCCATCATCGGTAAAGGTGAAGTCAACAACACGAAGAGTCAATTGTAGCGGTGAGGAATTATCAAGGTTGCGAATGGTCAGCTTGTCTTTAACCGATTTGCCCGGTTCAATAACATAGTTTTTCTTTGGTGCGATACTCAGCGCCGCCGAAGATTGGGCTGAGACTGGTTGAACTGGTATTGCGATAGTATAAGCAGCAGCAATCACGACTGCAAACGCGGCACTGACAATGCTCGTAAAGCGTTTCATTTTATCCCTCACGTTTTATTTGTATAAGTATAAGCCGTATTTTATCATTAAAAGCGGCCGCTGGCTATGTAGGTGATCGTTGTGCTATACACACCGGGGCGCAGATCTTGACTCGAATTGAGAATATAACTAACAGTGAATTTTCGCACCAAGCTGACATTTGGTGAGTACGCAACAACATCGCCTGATACAAACTTGTACTGATCAGGCACACTATAATCAGGGGATGGTATAGCATTCGCAAATGCTCCCTCGGGGTCATTACCAACAGCTGGCGACGTATTAGCGACTAAGTTAATTCCGAATTGATTACTGCCCTTTTCGCTTAGTGTTGGTACGGATGGCGCATCAATCACATTCGTACCTGCTGCTGGGGGTGCGCCGTTGGCCATGATTGCAAAGCCGCCAGTCGCATTGGTGCCGACAGCCATTTGTGACTGCGCTGTCAGTGTCGAATTAGCATCCAACTGGCCCATGTCGGTGTAATAATTATCATTCGTATTACTACAATCCTCAGATACTTGTTCCGCCACGCAGAATATCAGCATAGGCGGCACCTGCGTTTCGATTGTGATGCCATTTGTCACTTGTCCCTTCACCGACCCAAAGTCAATAAGTGGACCCGTGGCATTGGTGGACGCATAACTACTGAGACGTATCGAAAACGATGTGGCCGTATCTGTAGGGTTAACAATATTATCAAATTTGTATGATGACATATCACCGCTCGATATTACTGATGGTGTACGCGTCAGTACGATATGATTCGCTGACCGAATATCGGCCGTATACCCTGTCTCGCCCGACTGGTCGCTCAATACAGCGTTCGATACATCCAGACCAGGTGGTGTCACGCATGGCTCATACGGAATTGGATTGATACAAAACAGCATATCTACTGAACCAGTTGTGACAGGAGTCATGTAACGAAATGATACTGTATAGGAAGTTGTTGCCCCTGGGGTCGTACTATTCATATATAGTCCGCGCTCCTGGAAGCGCGTCGACGCCGATACCGGTATAACAAACATAAACAATGCCACAAACAAACATAGGAAATCCACAACCCCCATGTGGTGCAACGGATGCGCAAGCGCATGAAAGCGAAACAACTTATGTTGCATACCTGTTATTGTACTATACAAAACCGGCCCACTTGGGACCGGTTTTGATTTACTATACTGTAGTCAACAAGATTACTAGATCTAGTACTGAGGGGCTGCAATCCAGTTAACTTTGGTCGTGTAGATACCAGCAGGTGTGGTTGCAGCGATGTTTGCAACGTAACGCACCTTGGCAGTTACACAGTCGACAACCTGATCAGATTCAGATGCAACAGCACGTGGCACTGTGTCTGACATTTTATCGAAGGCAAACTGCGCATTCGTTGTATCATAACCAGGCTGTCCGAATGCGACACCATTCTTGTCTAAGCTGTCGTCACCGTTGATTCTTCCTGAGCCATTACCGTAATTAGCCAGTGGCGCAAGTGGATCAAGACGTGAGGTATGGTAGCTCTGATTCAGAGGAGTTGTCGTGTAATCCCAGTTAGAATCGTTGGGACTCCACAATGCAGGTGCCGTACCGGTATACACTGCACCGAGATCTTCAAGTGTATCGCTGCTAATACCGATCTTGCCGTTGTCAGCACCGTTTTCCCAAACTTTACCAGTATCACGGTCTTGTACGTAGTTAACACCATGAGTACCTGTGTTAAAGGTTGGTGAGCCAGATAGAGCAGTCGTGGCAAGCGCGAGGCCAAACTGTTCTGAGCCTGGCGCTGAGGTTGCTGCGGTATTATTACCACCGTTTATAGGTCGGATTTCATCACCTGAGGTGTTGGCAAGCGTATGGCCGGAGTAGTATACCGTCGCACCACCAGATGAGTTGGAGCTAAGTCGCCAGTATGAGTGTGTGGCGTATGCCTTGGCTGTTTCTAGCGAACTTTCAGCACTTTGGTTACCAAGTTGCAAAACGTTCTGCGGATCGCTTGGAGTCATACGAGTCAGAACTCGACCGCAAGGGATATGGGTAGCGCTAGCGTAATCAGACGCAGCGAGTTCAGCACTTGTGAGCGTATTTGGATCAACGGTACCGACAGAGAATTCCATCGTTTCCAATACCTTTGTCGTAATCTGAATTGATTGGTTCATCACGTTCGCTACCGTTACACCACCGTCGATGACATTGGTGTCCGTAGCAGGCTGAAGACCACTTCTATTCACTGCTGGAGCAGTAGGTGTTACTGAATCTTCAAACGGTACATTATACGTATTAATTTTTACGAAGAACGCACCTGCACCCGGGTTAGTGATGTAATTAGTGCCAGTTGCAAAGAACAACACCTTCACTTGCTGGCCAACTGACAGTGCAACGCCGCTGGCATTTGTAAGGGTAATGTAGTTATTAGTTACACCCGTACCATCATCAACGTTATGTGCTTGTGCCGTCCAGCCAGTAGATTGCGTCCAAGTACCAGCAACGTTACGCATAACAATGAAGTTACCTGCAACGTTCTTGGCCGCCTCGGCTGGATCACCGGTACCGCCAGCTGCCTGATATTTAGGGTTATTGTTTACGTAACCAGGAACAGCCTTCACTGTGCCGGTTGCACTATCAACAACCGTGGCAAAGTCACTACTTCCAATTTCCGAGGCTGACGGATAATTGACATTCAAGTCACTCGTCGTCGACGTGTCAGTACCTCGCGCTACGTCGTTACCTGGGATTTCACAGCTACCAGCCGAAGTAGTACAGTACTGAAACGAGAACGTTTTAACAGTAGCTGCGCTACTAACTTTGAAATCAAAGTAGTTACCTGTTTTTTGACCGTTCGCACCGCTATTAGGTGGTGCATAGGTGGTATTGCCCGAACCGTCCGTAAATGCCCAGCCCGGTGATGAGCTTGAAAGCGTCAAACTACGCTCTGTCAGCGGGTTCAACGCATCGGCAAATGCGGGCGCCGCTGGGATGACCGTTGCTGCCAATAAAGCAACGGATGCACCAAGCATCGAGCCGCGTCGCACGATTGATTTGAGTGTATACATGGTGTTTGTATATCTCCTAATTCTTTAATGTTTGTTTTAGTTCCTTATACAAGGGGTACGGGCGAATTTTATCATAAGTAATATGTGATGTGCAATAGAGTTTTCCACAACAATTTACAAAAATTTAATAAACGGGTATGACAACTGCTGCAAAATCACCCTGATAATGTCCGGCCGGCGTATTGTTGGCAATGTTGACGATCATGCTAATGGTGTAGTCAGTACGACCGGATGCACTGGGGCTGCGGGCAACGACATCACCACTGACATATTTGAATAGATTGGGCGTGCTGTATCCAGCATCGACAACACCAAAGCTGAACTGACCTGATGGTACCTGGATGGCCGCCGCACCAATATCAGGCGTGGAATTGTCGGCTGCATTGATGGCAAACTGTTCGGTACCCGGTGTTGAAGCAGTTGGTGATGATGGTGCGGCTAATGTGTGATTGGCGTATTTGGGTGGATTGCCAGTGATTTGGAGAACATAGCCGTTGCTCAGATAGTTACGAACTTGCACAGTGGTCGTTTTGGTCGCGGTGTGCTCGGCTGTCAGGACACCAAGGTTAGATACCCCTGGGTCAACAATTACCTCGAGCATGGGCTCGTCCGGTGTAATAGGGCCAAACGTAGCCGTGTGCTGGCTGCTATCGCTATCGCCAACGGCCATATCGCCAATTGAGGTGCGCGTACAGTACTGACTGGAGCACTGTTCCTTGGTAGACCCAGCACCAAACTGTGTCTCGGTGGCCTGGTAATTGGTTGATTTGGACGACTGCGCAAAGGCTGCTGGCGCGCTGATACCAGCAATCACTGCCACGAGCAGTAGAAATCTCCCTGTATACCACACTCTCTGTTTTCGCATAAGCTTTACTCTGTATTATCACCTACTGGTACCAATCCGGCAAGTGTAGTAGACTGTAGACAAGCATAACCGAAACATACATATGGAGCCCGACAAATCTAATACGCCGCCGGAAGATGGCGAAAATTCAAAAGATGAGCAGCAAGCCCCAGCTGATGCATTAAGTCGCACGCCCGATGATTTGGAGCAAGAAGCTGCCGAAAAGGCAACGACGACCGATGCATCAAAGGATAATCCGGCAGAAAAAAAGATCTCGCCTGTACGGCGATTCTTTCGTCGGGTGAACGTGTATTTGCTGCTATTTATTTTAATGGTGATTGTGGCGGCAGCTGTCACCATTGTGAATTATCTCAATAGCCAAAAACCACCCGAAACACCAAACATTGCATCGCAAAACCTGACACCCGAGGCTCTCAAGCAATTAGCCAATACCGACACATCAGTTGGCAACACATCGCAAACACTCACCATTCAGGGCAATGCGGTTATTTCGGGGCAAACATTAGCTCGCGGTAACTTGAACGTCGCAGGCAATTTGCAAGTGGGCGGCAGTATTCAGGCACCAAATATCACCATATCAGGCCAGACCAATCTTGGCGCGACACAAATCAATAGTCTGCAAGTAGCACAAAATACCGCCATCCAGGGCACCACAACGCTCCGTGATTTAAACGTATCGGGCGCCTCGTCATTTAGCGGCACAGTTACGGCGTCACAGATCACCGTCACCCGACTCATTTTGAGTGGTGATGGTGTACTGCAACTTCCTAACCACCTGAGCTTCACTGGCCCATCACCGAGCCGTTCTATTATTGGGAGCGGCATTCTGGGTAGCGGTGGATCCGTATCAATTAACGGTTCGGATACTTCGGGAACAATTAACATGAATTCTGGCAATGGTCCCAATGGTTCGGGCTGCATCGTGAAGGTGAATTTTCAACGGGCATTCGCCAGCCAACCACGGGTCATTATCAGTCCTGTAGGATCTGGCGCAGCAACAATGGATTACTACGTTGATCGCGACACGAAAGGGTTTAGTTTGTGTACCAACAGTGCCCCGGCAGCGAACAAAACCTTTGCGTTTGATTATTTTGTTGCGGGTTAGACATCCATAAACACCACGACACGGTCAGCCTTGACGTGCATAAGTGCGCGATGAACCTTGATGATTTTTGAATCACCTTCAACAGGTTTCACAACCAAGTTACAGGGTACTAGCATACAAAGGAAATTATGGTGACGAGGCAAAATATCAAATGGCCCCGTGTCATTGACCGCGCTCACACTGTAGGCGCTCCCTTCGAAATACACCTGGAACGGCGCATAGACTTTTACCTCCATGATTGGTTTGCCATCATGCGTATTGGCCGGCTGTTCGGATTCGGTAACTGCTGGCGTTGGGGTTTCGTCGGCCATTATTGTGCCTTTTCTTCAGCTGGTGTAGGTGCGGATGCAGGTTGTTGCGCTGCTGGCTGTGCCGCAGGCGCGGCCTCAGTTGGCTGGTCCTTCAGATCTGCTTTACCAATAATTGCTTCGACACCGTCAAGCGTTTGGTCACGAGTCATATGTTCACCCGGTACACCAGTCACCTTTTCCATGACGTTAAAACGTTGCTTGAAAAACTCGATCAGCTGCTTGGCTTTATTGTAATCATCGCGGTCTTCGGCCGAAAGTTCAGACTCACCAATAATGGCAATGATGCCTTTGAGCGATTCGTATTTTTGTAAGATCGCTGTTGCACGAGTCGCTAAATCATAGTGCCGCTCACCCACAACTTCTGGTGTCAGCAGGCTCGATTTGGACGCCAAAATATCAACCGCCGGGCGAATACCCTGCGCAGCCACTGCACGGCTAAGGACGATCGTGCTGTCCAGTTCGTGTTGGATCATCTGCACAGCTGGATCCGACAAGTCGTCAGCTGGGACATAAATCGTTTGCAGAGCAGTAATCGACCCGTTTTCATTTGTTGCTAAGCGGTCCTGAAATGTCTTTACATCGCTAAACACCGTTGGCTGGTAGCCGCCTTCCGCTGGCGTCTGATCGATGATGGTTGAAACTTCGTTTTTTGCCTGAATATAGCGATACATATTGTCAGCAAACAGCAGCACGTCTTTTTTCAAATCATCACGAAAATATTCGGCCAATGTGATAGCAGCCAGACCAATCAGTGAACGCTGCACGGGATTTTCATTCATCTGGCCAAAGAACATGGCTGTAGTTTTGAGCAGGTCATTATCACCCAACGTCTTGTACAGCTCGTGTCCTTCACGAATACGCTCTCCAATACCGGCAAACATACTGATTGCGCCCGAGCCTTCGGCGACGTTATTGATGATTTCCATCGTGAGGACCGTTTTGCCCACACCGGCACCACCGACAATACCAATCTTGCGGCCTTTGACGAATGGTGTGAAAAAGTCGAGGACTTTCAGCCCTGTTTCCAACACGTCGTCTGGACGATTGACCAGGCTTGTCTCCTGATAGGCAGGCGAGAATATTGGGCGTTTCGGCATCTTAGCAAGGGTTGCCTCGTCCAGCTGTGGTTTGCCGTCGATTGGTCGCGCCATGGCATCCCATACCCGACCGATCATGGCTTCACCAACAGGGATTTCCAAGCTGTGTCCGCTGCGGGTAACCTTGTCGCCTTTTTGGATACTATAATCGCCACCGATGTTCAAACACACCGCCGTGTCACCATGCGACAGGCTACTAACTAGTAGCGGTGATTTTTTTTCATTGTCGACATAGAGCATCTCGTTGATGTCAGGCATGTCTTCGTCAAACTGTATTTTGATGACAAGCCCCTTCAGACTACGGACGATACCTTTCTTGTAGACTGTTTGTTCAGAATCACTCATCATGCTGCCCCTTCTGCACGGATCTTTTTGAGCCCCGCCAACGATTCCTTCAGGCGTGTATCGACTTGGTTACGTTTGGCGCGGTTATATTCGGTATGGAGTTGTGTCGCGGTATCGACCGAGCGCTCTTTGGCCGCAGACATGGCCTTGAACCGACTCGCAACCTGCGCTAGACGACTATCATAAATGAACTGTGCAAGCGTCAGGCGCAGAATTGAATTTTCCAGATACGCCGCCACTGCATATGAACTTGGCTCGAAAATATAATTCTTTTCACTTACCAGATCATCGCCAACACTCGACATGTCCGCAATACGCCCCTTACTCGATACCACTTCACTCAGATCAACATCTTTGATTTCTTGCTGCGAAAGCGAAATGTAGTCTTGGTAGAAAATACGACTGCGGGTGTATTTTTTGGTAATATCCATCAGCGGATCCAGGTTGATATAGTCCTTTTCGGGCAAGTCGAAGTAGTATGTATAGTCAATATGTGATTGTTTGAGCTTGAGCGCGCCGTGGTGACCGATGACCAGCACATCATTTTTAGCCTGATCGTAACGTTCGATAAATTTGCGGATCAGACGTTGGTCAATGTCACCAGATAACCCACCTTTGGCCGTGATAAGGATCAGCAGTTCTTTGTCGATTGGCTTTTCATCAACCTGACGGCCAAAATTAAACAGGGCATCAACGCGAATTTGTTTGTAGATACTCCAGACTTCATCAAAGAATTGATTACTGATCAACACTTTATTTTTAGTCTTGGCAATCTGCATACTGCTGAGACTTTCCAATGCTGATGTAAGACTCACAACAGATCGTACTGCGTTTTCTTGCGCCCTGATCTCTAACGGTCGTCTCATAACTTGCGCCTCCGGCTCATAAGACAAACCTGGCGGTTTTTCTCATCGCGCAGTGTCGCGGAATGAATCCACCGACTCTGGCTGCTCTTTTCCCTATAGTTGCAGATCATTTCTTTGATACCTCATTCAGCGCTTGCTGTAATTCGCCGACTGTTTTATCTTCGGTCTGCTTCTCTTTCTCATCCCGCTTTTCGTTTGGTTTTTCTGTTGTTGCCGGTGCAGCTGGTTGAGCGGCACCCTCGGCGGCTGCAGCTTCTTCGGCCTGACGCTTCTTTTCAGCATCGATTTTGGCCTGCTTCTCGATTGCCGCTTTCTTCACTTCGTCGATCGTTGTTACTTCGGCTTTAAGAGCGGCCGCCAACTCATCAAAATTGCCCTCGAGTGTTTTCTTGTCTTCTTGCAACTTTGGCGCATAGTTATGTACTTTTTGCTTAAGCAAATCGACATTGATAATTTCCTCGGGCTTGCTCTCCAACACGATACTCATGATAAATTGCTGTTCGGTATAATTATAAATCTCGCCAATCGCTTGATTCATCAATTTAAACAGCACCTTGCCTTTGTCGTAGTCGGCCTGTGCCTGGGGTGATAGCTCGGTACCAAAGTGCGCATATTCTTCGGCGCTTCGATAGCCGGCCAAGGTGCGGTTGAGTTGATCGGCCAAAGCTTTTTGACGCTTGTTTTGGCCAACACCACCAACACGCGTCACCGACAATCCCGTGCTCACTGCCGGGCGCATCGTATCTTTGAAAATCTGACCATCCAAAATCCACTGGCCGTCCGTGATCGACATAATATTGGTTGGCAGGTAAGCGGTAATATCGCCACCCGGCGCATAGACGATCGGTATCAGGGTTTGGCTGGCATGATTTGACTCTGTTTTGCCGCCGCGTTCGAGCAAACTCGAGTGCGTGTAGAACATGTCACCTGGGTAGCTGTCACGACCTGGACTGACGCCAGCGATCAACGAAATTTCCCGATATGCCTGTGCATGCGCGGTGAGATCGTCATAAATCACCAGTGTGTCCATGTTTAGTTTGTGCCAAAAATATTCGCCATGTGCAGCACCAACATAGGGTACTAAGTAGGTGAGAATGAGTGATTCAAACGAGTTGGTAACGACGACGACCGCCTTTTTGAGGGCGTCGTTTTTTTCCAAGTTGCTCACGAGCTCGGCGACGTCATGCTGACGTTTAGCAATCAGCACATAGATAACCGTGATGTCGGTATTTTTTTGATTAATTGCCGCCTGAGCTGCAAGCGCCGTCTTGCCCACCTTACTGTCACCCAACATTGCCATGCGCTGCCCACGAGCCAGTGAATATTCGAGGTCCAGCAGTGTCACGCCCGTCTCGACTGGTGTATCCAATAGCTCGCGTTCATACAACATTGGTGCTGGGTGAAAAACATCCCACTCTTGATCGGCCACAATATCACCTTTACCATCGATCGGTTCACCAAAAACATTCACCACACGGCCAATGAAATTTTTGCCAACAGGTGTCATGATATCGCGCCCCTCAATGACGCACACTGCACCAATACGGAGTGGCGTCGGGTCAAGCCTCATCACCACGACATGGTCTTCAAATACCTGGTGCACATAGCCACGCGTATCATTATCAAACCGCACGGTTGCGTGGACATTGGTAGGTTGCAGTCCCCGCACGCTCACCATGAATGAATCGATGCCAATAATCTCGCCGACCGGATTACCCGCTGCAACCAACTTTTCAAATTGTTTTGCGTTAGCCACGGAAAGCCTCCAGCTCTTTGATCAGCAAGTCGTGACCGCCCTGTAACTGTGCTCGCAAGCTGAGATCATGAACATGATTAGGAGTACGCAGATAGACACCTGCAATAAGTGCTGGCTGAAGCCCCACCGCAATGACTGCATGCGGATGGATCGAGGCTCGCAGCCACTGCACTAATTGCGCCAGACTTTCCTGATCGGCTTCAACCGCGAATGTCATATGAATAACCGGAAGATTGTCTTTCATTTGATGCAGCGTTTTGATCAATGCACTGCGATCATTACCCCCCGCATCACCACTCAATGTCAGTTGGTTTTGCGTCAAAAAATCAGCCAAGCGCTGCGAGACCATTGGCTCCTCTTGTGTACCAACCCCCACTTTTGCATGCACTTCAGCGGTGGTTAATTGATTGTCAATCTTTTCGATCTCAGCCACCAGACGCGAAACATCGGTCTTTGTGATAACACTCGGTGGTAGTGCGAATTCAGTTGGTGCGGCTACAGATTCGCTCATAGTTTCATATCATCCACAATCGCCTGTTTGTTGGCTTCCATTTGTTTGATGATCGATGGTAACTGTGCTTTGAGATCGTACTGATCACCGAGTGCACCAAGCAAATAATGCTCGATGATTCGGCCCATATTTTGTTCAAATGCATCAACCAGCCGTGCCTGCTGATCGGTGACTGTTTTCTCCAATAGTGCGCTGAGTTGCTGATGCTGTTCTTGTAATGCTTGAACGCTACGATTCAATGATTCAAGCGCTGCCGACTGAGCATCTTTCATCTCGGCCAAATGCGCCTGGGTTTCCTCGACTGCGCCCGTCAGCATGGCATCTTGGTGAGCAATGCTTTTTTCCAACGAGACACTGAGTTGTTTGTGCTGATCCTCGAGTGCTTGTGCACTGCGATTCAGTGCCTGCAGGGCAAGTTCTTGCGCCTGTTGCATCGTCTTGCTATATTCATCAAACTGCTCATCGAGTTGGTTGGTGACATGTTGACGAAGTTCGGTATTGGTCCGGGTGATCTCGGCAAATTGTTCATCGAGTTGTCGGGCAACGTGTTGGCGTAGTTCAGTATTAATGTGGGCGACAGTTGCATCCAGATCCTGTTTGAACAGCGCCGCGTTTTCGTTGATCACTCGTTCAAAATACAACTTGCCTTGGGTACGCAGCTCTTCACGAAAATCATCGTCAAACAAACGCATAGCAGCATCGGCCGCCTGATCGCTCGGCGATTTTTGCTGCGACTGATTTTTGTGTTGAAACAATCCCATGTTCGTTTGAGCCCACCTATTCTGCGCGTTATAACCTCAGTAGTAAATATACCGCAAATAGGCCGATAATTAAAATAAGCACACTCGTTAAGATTACTTCGAGAAGTGCGCGGAAAATGGACTTTTTAGACATTGGGTTACGACCGATCGATATTACTCCGCTACGGATACCGGAATATAGGACTGCAATAGCCGCAACCAAACTGACAGCAGTGATCGCGAGGCTCAGATAGATACGGATTGGGCTAACTTCCTTTTCAGCGATAGCCTGCCCCACACGTTGTAATATGTCTGGCAGATTGGCGGTTGTACTGATCGTGTTGGGGTTACGTCGTATATCAATAGTGACCGGGATCAACCCCAGCTTGACCGTTTGATTCGTTTTGCCATTTGTATCTTTAAGGGTAGTGGTGCCCAATGTCACACCTTTGCCATCGAACGACTTCGCAGCACGGCCAAATACCGTTTTTTCTTCGGTGCCTGCTTTCATTGCGATACCATTGACCGACGAAAGCGTTACATAATCACCCGCTTCAATAGTGCCGCCCTGTGTGCTCACCAATACATTGTATGTGCCCGATACCGCCACAAACACTTCGTTTTCGAGCCCTTCGTTCGATAGTGTTACCGACAGCTGACTGCGATCGACTGTCACCCCAAACATATTTTGTAGATCAGACTGGGTCGCGATTTTGACACGGTTACTATCTTTGCCAGTCAGCTGCACAATAGTGCCATTATCAAGTGGAGCGTCAGCAGCATAGCCCTGCACGCTTCCACCTCCGTAATTGGCGGCAGACAGAGGAGACGCCAAAGCAACAGTAGCCACTACGATAGCCACCAGGCTAAGAATAGTCCGCGATAATCTCACTGTTTGTTTATACTCCCTGCGCTCTCTTGGCGCTTGAGGGTAATTATAGCATAAGAATCATGCGAGAGTATTTCGTTCACAGAATCATTGCTACCCCAATATGCTTGTGGTAGAATGGCCGCAAGCTTTGATGGCACCACACGTCTAAGTGAAATAAATAATTTTCTATAAAACAACAGATATAGAAACAAAAACGAAGAATGTGGTGTCACCTCCCCACTGTTTTTAAACAGCGTCATGCACTGCGAATAGCAGGGCTTGTTGCGATGTTTGTTGCGTTAATCACAACGCTATTATTTGGTGTTGTTTCGCACGCGGCACCAGGCATCAACCAGACGCTAAGTTTTCAAGGTCGACTACTGACAGCCGGCGGTGGTGTGGTTCCTGATGGCAACTACAATATCCAGTTCAAGATTTATCGGGACGGATCGGAAAGTGGTGGCGGTACACTGAAATGGACCGAATCATATATTAACAACGGCGGTACAAACGGCGTGGAGGTGAAAAATGGCTACTTCTCGGTAAACCTCGGATCGCTCAATGCATTCGGTACACAAGTTGATTGGAATCAAGACAGCCTATGGCTGTCTATGAACGTTGCTGGGTCAAACCAGGCATGTACATCGTTTGGTGGTGCCAGCTGTACAGCTGACGGCGAAATGCTGCCGATGAAACGGATTACCTCTGTACCATTTGCAATTAACTCTGCCCAGCTTGGTGGCAAAACGGCGAGCAACTTTGTGCAGCTTGCCCAGGGTGTCCAGACTGATACCAGCACTAATACGAGCAGTATCTTCATCAACAAGACCGGCAGTGGCAACCTGCTTCAACTGCAACGAGCTTCAACGGATGTATTCACGATCGACAACTATGGTGATCTGTATTTCGGCAACGATGACGACCATGTCCTCACAATGGCACCTGCCAGCAGCGGCGACTCACACAATTTTTGGCTCCAGGGCGGCGAAGGGAGCGCCAGTGGCGGCAACGGTGGTAGCTTTGTTCTTCAAGGTGGCAACGGCACGGGCAGCAGTGGTAACGGCGGCGGTGTTGCCATTGATGCAGGCACTGGCAGCGGTAGTGGGTCAAATGGCACTATCCAAATCGGTACCACCAACGCAAGTGCGATCAGTGTCGGAGTTGCATCTGGCGGCTCTCAGACAATTACAATCGGCAACAACACTAGTACCGGCACGACAACCATAGCAGGTGGCACGACAGCTATCCAGTCCAAAGACGACACGACTATCGCAACAAACGGAACTCAACGTGCCCGATTCTCTGGCAGCGGTAACACACTGTACGTTGGAAATGCTGACGCAAGCGGACAGGCCTCGACCGCAAATGGCTTTACGATTCAGGGCACCAGCAGCACAGCCGCTAACGCTCAAGGTGGAGATGTTACCCTGCAGGCAGGATCAGCGACAAACGGTAACGCAAATGGCGGCAATTTGACACTGAGCGGCGGTAGCGGTGTCGGCACTGGTACAAACGGCTTGGTCGTCATCAGCACACCGACATTCTCGACTACTTCAAATGATGCCAACTGTTACACCGGCGGCGCACTGGTCGCCAGTACCTGTACCGTAACTGCAGCGAGCATCAACAGCACTTCTGCAATCATCGTCGGCTTCAGCGCAGCTGGTCAAACGGCCAACATCCCCGATCCAACCAATACGACCGCCGGACGCATCGTATATATAACTGCCGCAAATGGCTCGAGCGACTTCACACTATCACTCAATGGCGGTGGTACTGGCAATCTGACATCTATGCGCCAGAACACCAGTGCAACACTCATTTGGAATGGGAGCGACTGGACCGTGGCCGGTGCATCAAACTCAACCACCCTGCAATCGGCATACAACAATACACTGCAAAGCGCCGGCGGTGCTGAGTTGATTGTCAGTAGTGGCTCTAATACCAATGGCCTCACGATCCGTGACAGTAGTACGAACCCGGTCAATGGAACACTGCTTGAAGTCCAGAATGCATCAGCCGGCACCCTCTTCGCGGTGAATAGCAATGTCCCACAATATGCAAGCAACGCCGGCGCCGAAACGGCTGGCAGCACCGCCACAACCTTCCCATCAAACACCTGGTCCGCAGCTCCTGCTGGCGGCACCGTCACTCGTTACAACACGGCTGGCGACTTTATCAATACAGGCCAAGGGTCAGTTGCGGTCACGACAAGCGCAACTGCAGGACATGGTATCAAGAACCAACTTTCAGCAGCCCTAAACGCAAATATGACCTATAACGTGTCGTTTACAGCACGTCTTTCAAGCGGAACATTCACCGATATGGATGTGTACTACTCTGCTGATGGCACTTCAACCTCTGTCCTCTGTACATCTGGTAAGGCAATCAAGACAAGTGTCTGGACAAGGATTGACTGTTCGTTCAAGGCACCGTCGTCGAGCATTTCATCAAACAATGCCATCTTAATCCGTCAGACAACAGGTGTTGCGCGTACCTTCTACGTCGATAACCTCAGCGTTACTGTCGCTGGCAACCTCAACTATGCAACCGACGGCTCCGTAGTGGATAACACGAATTTCGCTTCCAACTGGGTATCTGCTGGCCTCGGTACGGTCACTCCTACACGTAATACGAGCGATGGGTATGATGCAAGCGATAGCGCCCAGGCAGCAATTAGCGTAGGTGCGGCAAATGCCGGAATCCGTAACAAGCTGTCTATTAACCCTCTTACTGACACACTTTACCGCATATCTGTCTACGCGAAGTCCGTAGAGTCCTTTACAGATTTCAAGATCCGCTACTCACCAACAGGTGCAACAGATACTAATGCAGGTAATTACGTTGACTGTGTCGACTACAATACCCAAACCATTAGCACAAGCAGCTGGACACAAATCACCTGCTACATAAAGACCACTTCAACGGCAGCAACCAATCCATATGTTTACTTCGCCGAGACTGCATCAACTGCAAGGACATTCTCTGTCGACAACTTCACAATGTCACTCGCAACGAATACAGCGGCCAATGTCCAGGTTGGTGGTGGCGCGAGTGGTGGCCCTCCGACATTGCTTACGGTCGACCGAGGTGCTTCTGCACCAATTGCCGAGAACAATGATTCATTACTTGGTTCAATGTATTACGATACAACGATCGGAAAATTACAATGCTACGAGGCCGATGGCTGGGGAGCTTGTGGATCAGCACCTGACAATATCATTACGATTTCGCCAGAATACACAAATGCAGTGATGCATGGTACGGGTGTTGGTACCATGACATCAGATATCTGCTCTGACTTCCTCAATATTAATGATCCGACGAATGGTCCTCAAATTTGTAACACCAACGAAACAAGAAACTTCTACAAATGGACCTCTCCTCAATCATCATCACAAGATTACAGCATCTATGTTACCTATCAGCTCCCTTCAACCTTTAAGGCATTCAACTCTGGATCGACCTCTATCAAGGGCCGCGTCGACAATACAACAAATGCAGGAATAACCTATCAAATATATAAGAGTAACAGTTCAGGGATGATGCCTTGCGGCAACTCAGTTACTGTCGCTAGCAGCGCGAATGTATGGGATCAAGCTGTTGCGACAGGAGGCTCTGACCCCTCTACCTGTAACTTTGCTGCTAACGACAGTATCGTCTTCAAGATCACCCTTCGCTCTATGACAAACGCTAATGCATACGTCAGCGATCTTGGATTCACGTTTAGCAACAGATAGTTCACCTCTTTGCTCCTTGATACGGTTATGGTAAAATATCCCTATCATACGTGAGTGGTCCCCTAAGGGGATGTGGAAATCAAAAAGGTGAACCAGATAAAGAGACGAGGGGTTACAATCCGCCTGGCAGTGCCGCGAAAAAGCGGTCGACACTCCCCTGTTGCCAGGTTTTTTGGAATCGCACGGCGACTATTGATTGTTTTTGCTCGGCGATTCAAATCAACCATCGTGTGGCGCAACCGCCATTTGCGGAGTGGTACTCTGTTTATCGCTAGTGCGCTGCTGGTTGCTCAAATTGCCGCCGTTCTTGATCCTTTCCTTGTTCAGAAAACCTATGCCCTCGGTGCCGCCGAATCCCTACTGATGGAACGAGAACCCCTAATGGCAAAGAACCTCACCTATAATGCGCAGCAGCAGATGTTTAGCTTTGACAGCAAACAATCACTTGAAGCGGGTGCAGCAACAAGTGCTGGTGGTGGCGTCACCGCAACTGCCTATGCGGATGCATCAAAAGGCGTTTCTGTTTCTGACAGTACCAACAAAGTGAACTTCACGCTCACTCCAAAATTCCCTACTGCAGCAGGCCAAAAAGATGGCAACCGCATAGTTTATCCCCTGACAAATCACGATGGCTGGGCTGTTTATACAATGACAGCAGTAGGCGCCAAAGAAGACATTGTCCTAAAGTCGGCCAATGCAGATACAGCTTTGTTCGAATATGAAATAAAGCTTGGTGATAATCTGGAAGCACGCAAGGAAACCGACGGAAGCATAGGTATCTATGGTAATGCTCTGCTCAGCGGCAATATCACGACCGGTACCGAAAAAGACGCAGCCCTCCTCCAAAAGGCTCGGCAAAATGCACCGAAAAATACCCGCCTATTTGTGATACCCGCCCCAACAATCAAGGAAACCGGCAAAGGGGCAAGTAGTATATCTGCCCATTACGAACTGGATGGCACATCACTAAAAGTTGCGGTGAGTGGACTCAAAAAGGGATCTTACCCACTGACGATTGACCCCTCCATTTACGTCGTCACCGCTTCCCAGTTCATGTACGGTAATAATGAATCAAACATCAACTTCGATGTCACCAACAAGTTAATCAAAAAGGGCCGGACGACCGGCGCACGCTTTGATTCATGGCAAAGCACTACTACCCTTCCAACGGGACAATTCAGTGGCGGCGCTGTTGCATCGGGAGGATTCCTTTACCAAGTGGGTGGTTCATCCGCAACGGGCGGCAGCACAATCGTGAGCACCCAAGGATCGGTGAGCTACAAGGTCCCCATGGATGCATCATCAATCACTGTCAAAATGTGGGGCGGTGGTGGCGGTAGTGCTGGTAGCTACGCAGGCTATCCCGGTGGCGCAGGTGGTGGCGGTGGCTACGTCGCATCGACCCTTTCCGTTACACCCGGCGAGACTCTGACACTCTATGTCGGTGGGGGTGGCGGACCCGGAACAACCTGCTCAGGCTTTTTCTGTGGTGGCGGACTCACTGGTGGCGGTGGTGGCGGTTATTCAAGTATTTTCCGTGGCGGCACACCGCTCCTTATAGCAGCTGGTGGTGGCGGTGGTGGCGGTGCCATGAATACTATAGGTGGCGGTGGTGCAGGTGGTGCAGGTGGTGGAACAACCGGCGTGAGTGGATCCCCGAACGTAGCTGGCCAGACCAATGGCGGTGGTGGCGGAACACAAAGCGCGGGTGGTGCAGGTGGCGTCGGAAATTGTAATGGTGCCGCCGGATCTTCGCTTACTGGTGGTGGCGGCGGTCAATACGTCGGAGGCTGTAACACGGGCGGCAATGCCAACGGCGGTGGTGGCGGTGGTGGTGCAGGCGGCACAGGATTCACCGGCGCCGGCAACGGTGGCGGTGGTGGCGGTGGTTACTATGGTGGCGGTGGTGGTGCCCAAGGTAATAGCACAGGCAACACAGCCGGCGGTGGTGGCGGTGGTGGTTCAAGCTATACAACTGGATCAAGTGTCACCAACTCAGCAGGATCTGGGACCTCTCCCGGCAATAGTAGCGACACCGATAGAGGCACTGCAGGACAAGGCGGCGCTTCTGTGAATGCTAACTCAGATGGCACTGCTGGCACTAATGGACTGATTATCATCAGCACCCCGAGTTCGGGTAATCTTGCTGGCGCTTCCGTCAACTGGGCCCAATTTGACACGGGCAACGGCACCGTCGTTAATGCAAATCCTGGTAGCGGCACGTGTAGTGGCTGGTGCTCCTCGCCTTCATATAACCTGCCGGCAAACCGCGCTAACTTTTCACTTGTTGCCTACAATGGCTACCTCTATGCAATGGGTGGCAATGACGAATCAGGCCCTGGAGTCAGCAATCATAAGTTCAAAACTGTCTATGTGGCCAAGTTAGGGGCAAATGGCGAACCTCGGCTATGGCACCCTACCGATACAAATAAGGCCAACTGGGTCTACTGGTATCATGATGACACAAACATGACCTTGCCGTCCGAACGTATCCAGGGAGCAGCCGTCGCCTATAACAACAAGATGTATTTCATTGGGGGCCTCGATAACAGCTCGGCGGTTGGTGCTGCAAACAGTACGGTCTGGGTTGCAGATATCCTCCCCAATGGCAAACTTGGTTCATGGTCCACCAGCACCGCTCTCACATCTGGCGGCCCTGGTGCAACATTTGGTGCAACGGCGCTTATCTACAATGATTACCTGTACCTAATAGGAGGAGCGGGATCGGTTGGTGGTACCCCATTTACCTCAAACACCTACTACATAAAAATCAATAGTGATGGCACACTCGCAAGCAGCTGGGCACACACAAATGATTTTACTACTGGTCGTACGACAGGCGGTGGCGCAAATGCTGTTATATGGGGTGGCTATATATACCTTACCGGTGGCTGCTCCGTTACCGACAGTGGGAGTAATTATTGCACGACAACATTATCCGATACGCAAATCGCCAGTATTAATGCCGATGGCAGCCTCGGTACATGGTCCACAGTCAGCGGTGTGACAAAGCAAGCCATGGGTGTCAACTTGCTCGCCTGGCGGGATACCCTCTACAGTCTTGGCGGCTGCTCGCAACAAAGCGCAACAACAGGCGTCTGTAGTGGTGGAGCGCAAAACGGTATTAGCTACGGCACCATCAAACAAGATGGCGACGTCTCAACTATCACTACGTCAGCTGCAAGCGGTGCAGCACCTTGCACCGGTACGACACCAGCAAACTGTAACCTCCCTGCAACTGGATCGGTTGGCTACTACTTAAACACAACTGTCGTCAGTAATGGCTACCTGTATGTCATTGGCGGCTGTACCAACACCGCCTGCTCGGCAACCTCAGGGGGTGTTGCATTTACCCAAGTCTCCGCAACGGGGGATCTCGTGCAGCCCGCAAGTTGTCCATCGGGGTCATCAGCAACAGGCGGTTGGTGTGTGTTCTCTGCAACAATATCGGGCGGCATGTCCGCAGCGGCACCGGTTGTGTACAATGACGCAATTTATCTTGTGGGAGGGTCGTCAGGCGCCGCATTGAAAAACACGATATACCGTGCGACGGTCACACCGAGTACGGGTGCCTTAAGCGCCTGGTCAGCAGACACAATGACCTCCATCGGCGCCACATCGGTGAAGTATACCTATGCTGCGGTGCGGGCCAATCCAGCCGGCGCCGGTTCAAACCCAGCATATATGTACATCATAGGCGGCTGTACTACCGCAAGCGGGCCTGGCTGTACTACATATACCCAAAACGTATACAGATGTAACATTACCGCAAGTGGAGCCGTCGGTGGTTGTAGCACTTCTGGCCAATTGCAACTTGGGACAGTTACGGGAGCATCGGGCGTAGGACTTGGCTATGCCGGAGGGGCGATCTATGGTAATTACATCTATCTTGTCGGCGGCTCGGCACCCGGAGTAACCGAACTTGCCACGACACGCTATGCAAAGTTTAATAGTAGTAACAATATCGTTACCGTCGGAAGCGGATGGGTAGAATCTTCCCAGACCCTATCAACGGCAGTCCGTGGAAGTTCCGTGTTTGCCTACAACGGCTACTTGTATGTCGTGGGTGGGATCAACGCAACATCTGGTATTAAAAATAATATCAGCTACGTAAAAATAAACACGGACACAGGTAATCTTGATTCGAGTGGTTGGAGACAATCAGTCGTCACTATTACCGGACGCTGGGGCCTTGCCATCGCGGTTTCCAATTCATACGCGTATATTATTGGCGGGTGTACGACTGGTACAACCCTCACGAACTGTTCAGCCGCAACAACGGCAGTCGAGCGATTTAATATCTATAACAACAATAGTGGTGCCCCAGCTGGATGGTCCACAGCCGCAAACTCATACACGACTGCTCGCTATTATCAAGGAAGTACGGTATGGAATGGGTATATCTATGTGGCTGGTGGGTGTACAACCTTTTCGGCCAACGACTGTAGTGGAGCTGCCTCTGACGTCCAGCGAGCCCAGATCGATTCTACCACTGGCGCTATTGGCACGTGGTCCGCAACAACGGCAAGTCTGCCTAAAGGACTGGGTGGAGGAAAACTATTCAATGTCGGCGGTACGCTCTACTTCGTAGGGGGCGTCACGGCCGGGTACTCGACAAATGAATCAACTGTTTATTACGCCACACCGGCAAGTAACGGCAACATCACGAGTTGGAGTACCGCTTCGAACAATCTCCCCCAAGGACGGTCGTTCTTTGGAGGTGCCGTCTGGAATAACCGCATGTATATCGTAGGCGGTCGCAGCGGGTCTTGCACCAACAGTGTTTGCAATACAGTTTATATAAGTCCTCAACTTAACTCAGGAGGAAACATCACCTCCGCTTGGACTTCGAGCGCAAACACCTTTAGTGTTAGCCGTATGAATCTGGCCGCAGTTGCCTATGCAAATAATCTCTATCTCTTGGGAGGCATTAACGCTGTGGGTGGTACCTATCTGAGCGATACCCAGTACGCCAAAATAGATACGTCAACAGGTGACATTGGTAGCTGGACTTTCTCAACGTCCCTTCCGGCTGGATTAACACTCCCCGATGCGTTTGCAGCCAATGGTTACATTTATGTCATGGGGGGCTATCGAAACGGAGCGGCTTGTTCGGCATCAACCATGGTTGCACCTATTAGCGCCAATACAACTATTGCATCGGGCAATAATCCCACAGGAATTGGCAACTGGTTTGAAACAAATACTTTCTTTAGTGGGGCCCGATATGGAGCAGCCAGTATCTACAATAACGGCAAGGCCTACCTCCTAGGAGGCTTTTGTCCAAACGCAGCAGTGTCACCAAACGTCCAGCAGACCACCCTGTTTACCCAGCCACAAATAGCAAAATACTCGATTGCATTCGATACAGACACGGATGTCTACCCCACACGCTACTTGGTCAATGGTATTGATAACTCCATCGGTTCGAGCTGGCAGTTAAAATATCAGACCATGTCAGATCCAAGTGTCAGAGTCCCCGGTCTTGGTACAGATCCAAACGGAGATCCTGGTATTGAGTGTTCGGCGACACAAATGTCCAACTGGGGTCAAACAACCACAATCAGCAGTTTGGCGCTGGGCTCACTTGGAACCTACTCCCCACTCGATAGCAGCGGGACAAATATGTCCTGTGGTCGCTACTATTTCTTGAATTTGTCGATCGATGCTCAAGCTTCATTCGGCTACCCTGATGATACCTCTCGCGGACCGACAATCACCGACATATCCCTGCGCTACACCGCCGCCCCATCACAACGCTCAATGCATGGCCGCACATTTATTAACGGTATCCAGACGCCACTCGATACACCGAAATACGATTACTAAGGATAAGTTATATAATGAAACAAATGGGTACAAGAGATCTGCAAGTTCCGCACCGCAACCACAGTCCTCGTGGAAGCATTGCTGCACCTGCTCGTCAGGTTAGCCCTTCGCCAGCTGTCCCACCACCCCAGCCGTCGCCCACAAGCCCCAAGTCACTCGCCGATGTTCGTCAAGATCTTGGGTTTGACGATATCCCTATCAGTCAACAGGACGACGACAAAAGCCTCCGCGACGTGCTGGGCGTATGGATCGCTCAAGCATTCCATATCAAACATCCAGATAACAAACCACGTCGGGCCTATGAGTTTTTGCGCCACAAAAAATTCCTTGCCTGGAAAGATGACCTAAAATGGGCGCTACAGGCCGACCTCGAAGATGAGGTGCATCCCGGTACTCCGCCTGCCAAAACGAGTCCCACATCCACCCACGCTCACATTGCAGCGCAGCAGGCCACCATACAAACACCACCCTCCCCGCGCCCAATCGCAGCAACAGAAGCGGCCAAATCCATAGAGATCAATATCAATTTCGGATCAGTGCCTAAACTGCCAGCGCTATCCAAATTACCGACAGTCAATCAACTTGTTACCAAAGTCCGGGCCATTCACTGGACGCGCCGCCGTATCATTGCAATCGGTATTGTAGCAGTCGCTATCGTTAGTGCATCTGTATGGCATTTTGTACCCGGATTGCCCGGTGTGAACAAAACTCAACCCGGAACTGTCACGTCAACCAAAACCGATCAAAAACCTGAATATGCAACTATGCTGCCCGGTGACAAATCTATCGAATCGCTGGGTGGATGGCACCGCGTCAGCCCACCCGACCGGGCGCCCGTATTTGCCTATGCCGACACCATTGACGGTGTGAAAGTGAATATTAGTCAGCAGCCACTTCCCGATTCGTTCAAGCCAGATGTCGACAAAAGTATTGCCGAACTCGCCAAAAGCTATTCCGCCACCGACAAAATCACAAACGACAGCCTAACGATGTACGTTGGTACTTCTACACAAGGCCCTCAGTCGGTCATCTTGGCAAAGGATAGCCTGCTAATCCTGATGAAGTCCACCGGGAAAATTGACGACAAGTCCTGGGCAGCTTACGCTGAGTCACTAAAATAATTGATTATTTCTTTTCGGTCTTGGGTTGACTCTTGATCGTCGTCACCGACTGGGGTGTACCATCAAAATTATGTTCATACCAATTATATGTCGCGAGTGCTCCCCCTGCTAAGCCTCCTATGACGGCGATCGCAATAACAATACCTATGAGCATCCTTAGCGGACGGCTCATTGTCGGGCCTTTCATTTTTAGCATGGCAGACGCACCAGGCCTCTCTTACTTGTGAGAATCTTTGTACTGCTTGATTGTTGACGATACTTTACCGTCTGGCTTGAGGTTCTCATAGAATAGCACTTGGTCCTTAGAAATAATCATCTCATCCTGGGGACCATGAATTTCTTCACCTAGTTTTACCAACGTAAGATTGTCTGAGTTGTTTCCACTGCTTGTCTGTTGTGGATTCTTTTTATCGCTATTCGCATCTTGCTGTGCCTGCACGTAAAAAATATCCGTCAGTTTCATGTACTCGTTATTAAATGATTGGAGCTTACCAAAGTATACCTGGCCGTTGGTGAAAAACACCGCTTGATATTTGCTACTATCAATACCCGTTGCGCTATCGCTCTGTTTGCCGAGTAGCATCCAGCCAACAATCGCCAACACGATAACCACAACTGCAGCAACAGCCGCCAGGATGTACGGTTTTTTCGACTTTGGCTCCTTAGGGGTAAAGCGCTGTGTTTTACGAGGTGTCTCCACGATAGTGTCTTCCGGTTGTTCGGCTACGTGCCGTACGGTTTCGGATCGGTTATTGGCGCTCCTATCCACTGGACGTGGCGCCCGAAACGGTCCGTTCTCCATGTATGTTTACTCCATTTTCTACGTGATGCTTGCTTTATCATAGCATAAGAAGCATCGCCTCATCAACTGAGGTATCTAGCGTGCATCTGGTGGAATTTTGACTGCTTTTAAGGCTTGGATCTTTTTGACTAACCCTGACACCTTGTCCCATGATGTCGTATTATCCGTTAGAACCGTCAGCGCATACGCACCGTAATTAGTACTGTAGATTACCCCGGCATCATTATGCGTCGTATCGGATTCACCGATCACATGCGATATCTGTCCGGCACCTGCGCCAGCAGGAATACCTTCGTTTTCACGGATCGACCGCATAGCACTCAGGATTTTTTGACCGCCTTCTATGCGAGCGATCTGGTTTTTATACAAACCAACGAGCAGTTTTTGTACATCATTTGCCGATGTCTGCGAATCTTCTCCAGCAAACACCGTGTTTGTCAGCCCTAGTCCCTTCGCACGTGACGTGAGCGTTGCGTGACCAAAGTAATTGTAGAACCCTATTCGGCACCCTTCGTCGAATTTCTGCAGCATATCTTTAAAACAATCGGCAGCATTCGTATCGCCACTAATTTTGTCGACCGGCCGCGCGGTGCCTGCATATTCTTCCATGACATCGGTGTAGGCAAGGTAGAGAGAGTGAAGACCCGCCGTCGGCATTTTGTCATCACCACGATAGGTCGCGCTGCGTGGATGAGCAACACCAGATAGTTCGGTAAATGCCATAGCATAGGTCCCCGGATTATCTTGTGCGTACTGGGCAAGCAGCGCCGCAAATCCATTGCTCGTTGGCGTGTAACTACGTGTATAGACAACCGTCGGCCCGACAACCATCGTCGCACCCGTGGCTTTTTGCACTTTATTGTTAATATAGTCTTCAACTGATTGCGACGTCTTGGCTAGATCAATTCCCCGGCCATTTGCCCCATCCACGCGCGACGTTTCTTTAAAATCAAGCGTCGTTACCTTGCTCACACCTGGCTTTTTAATGAGCTTGGCGGCAATGCCCTGGTCCAGATAATCTTCCATGCGTTTTTGATTAACGCTGAATTTCAGGCTCGCCGTTTGGTTGGCGCTGTTATCAATCGTTTTCTCCGGCACGACAGCAGTAAAGTCCAGCCAACTCAGTACGACTCGCCCCGGAATTTGGTCAGTCGCAGTATCAACAGTGATCGGCATCGGCGTTGCAAGCCGGCTGTTTAATTTGGCTGCGAGCGCCCGTGCCATATCATCACTCACCGGTGCCGGTGTGGCATCGATCGCAATCCTCACCTGGTTATCACCGTCCGGATTTGGCTTTACTTCGGCTAGTTTTTGCTGAAATTCAGTAATGTCACACTTGCCACCCACAACCGATGGCACCAACTGCAACTGACTATCAACGAGTTTTAGGCTAGCGTTTTGTGGTGGAATACTACAATCATCACCCACTTTACTGGTCGTATAGTCAGCAATCTTGTTTTTGTCGTACGTGTAGGCGATCTCGCCTGGCTTACTGAGTGCTGGCGCCCACCAAATCGATGTTGGAATAATCCGCAGATAGAATGGATAGTTCAATACCGACAACCGCGCAGTATTATCAACCCCTATACCGACTTCGCTCATTTTGGGTGATTGAAACGCTGCATTGTTATCACCAAAATAAATATTTAGCTTCAGCCCGCCGTAGGCATCATCCAATTTTTTGGCAGCGTCAGCGACTTTTAACCCGCCGACATTCAACCCATCAACGGTTGTTCCAGGTATGAGCCGACTGCTCGGGTACACAATCTGAAAAATCACCTCGGCCAGCACCATAACAGCGACAATACAAATAAGCAGCAACTTCCAGTGCTGCTTCAGCCAATAGTTCAGCTGGAGGGCATTCATATGTCACCAGTATAAAAAATGTTTATGCTTTTGTCACTTTACTTATACGTACACTATACATTTTATGTCTGATCGGACATATTTTGTATAATCAAGAAATCAATTCTGAAGTATGTCGAATGCTTTACGCAATGCTTCTACTTCTTGTTCACTATCCCCGGCGGCGTCTCTTTT
>JALQVV010000033.1 GCA_023260255.1 Candidatus Saccharimonadia bacterium | reverse complement strand
GACGACCGTGTGAGTGTCGGGCTGTTTAACTATCCCGTACTCATGGCAGCCGATATATTACTTTACGATGCCGTTTATGTACCTGTTGGCGAAGATCAGCGCCAACACCTAGAATACGCGCGTGATATCAGTGGCCGTATGAATTCTCGTTTTGGTGATATTCTGACCGTGCCACATGCACTCGAAAAGCAGACTGAGTTCTTTAGTAAAGGTCAGGCACTCCGTATTAAAGATTTGCAAGATCCAACCAAAAAAATGAGCAAATCAGGCGAGAGCGATAAGGGCATTATCTTCCTCACCGATAACCCAGGCGAGGCAGCCAAAAAAATCATGTCTGCTACAACCGATAATCTGGCAAGTATCAATTACAATCCTGTTGAGCAGCCGGGTATTAGCAACTTATTACAGATCTTGGCACTCCTGCGCGGACAGTCAGTCGATGATGTTGAGGCAGCATTCAAGGGGCAGACAAGTTATGGTGATTTCAAACGTGTCGTCGCAGACGAAACTGCCGGCTTTTTGACTGCGTTCCAGACCAAACTTAACGATGTTGACAATAGTGCAATCACCGCTGCATTTGAACGCTCAGAAAAAGTTGCCAACGAACAGGCCAAGGCAACGCTTCTTCGCGTCCAACAAGCTGTCGGACTGCGACCAAAGGCATAGCCTATGCGCCTTGACGCCTACCTTGCCGAATATTGGCCAGAATATTCACGCTCAACCTGGCAAAAATACATCGAACAAGGCTATGTGTTAGTGAACGGCATTGTCGAAACCAGCGCCAAACAGCAACTGAGCGAAGACGATATTGTCACCTACAATATACCGGATGCACCTGATTACAGCCAGCAAACATTGCCCGTTATTTACCAAGACGATAATATCATTGCCATCAACAAGCCTTCAGGAGTTTTGACGCATAGCAAAGGCGCACTCAACGAAGAGTTTACCGTAGCAGAGTTTTTCCGCCCACTCACAACATACCATCAAGACACTAATCGACCAGGTATTATCC
The DNA here is from genome assembly GCA_023260255.1 of Candidatus Saccharimonadia bacterium. Classification (GTDB taxonomy): domain Bacteria; phylum Patescibacteriota; class Saccharimonadia; order Saccharimonadales; family Saccharimonadaceae; genus UBA2112. Next base: position 4,035 of record JALQVV010000033.1, on the reverse strand, counting down.
ACCGACTCGACCGCGATACGAGCGGCGTACTCATCGGCGCCCGCAACGACGAGACAGCAGCACTATTACAGCGACAATTCTCGGATCGCAAAGTCAAAAAGACTTATGTTGCGGTCGTTGATGGCGTCCCAAAGCAGCACGAGGCCCTTATTGATCTGCCAATTGGCCGCAACCCTAAAGAGCCAAGTATGTTTCGCGTTGACCCTGGCGGCAAGTCTGCACAGACAACCTATAAAGTTCTTGCTAGTAATGGCAAGCTCAGTTTGGTCGAACTATACCCACGTACTGGCCGCACCCACCAGTTGCGCGTCCACATGGCCTACATTGGTACGCCAATTCATGGTGACAGAGTCTACGGCAAGCCAGCGGATAGGTTGTATTTGCATGCAAAAAGCCTTGAAATCACCATTCCAAAAGGTGATCGTCGGACATTTGAGGCACCTGTGCCAGAATCATTTGCTAAATTAGTGGAGGGTGGCCATGCTTAACGACCTAGTACTTCATGAACGGACGCTCATACTCGCCGAAAAGCTTATCGGTAACCTTCCGCATGCGCTCATCATTGATGGTCCTGTCGGGACAGGTGTCCTCGCGGTTGCAAAGGCACTATCGCACAGCACCGGCTCGCCAGAAATGATCATACAGCCCAAAAAATCACAGAGCGGCCAGATGGTTGTCGATGAAAAAGAGGGCAGTATTATCATTGAGGACATCCGCCAGTTGTACGAACAAACCCGAACTCGTCAGCCGCAAACACACGTCTACATTCTTGATACTGGTGAACGGTCAATGACTATTGCAGCACAGAACGCCTTTTTAAAACTCCTCGAAGAGCCTCGGCCCAATTTGCATTTCATTATCACCACCCATCAGTTTGACCAATTACTTCCCACCATCCGCTCACGAAGCCAACGGTTATCCCTGCTGCCAGTGAACAACCAACAGACTATGGACATCATCAACAAACTCAACATTGACGACGCAACCACACGCACACGCCTTGCCTTCGTTGGCAAGGGACGACCAGCCCTTATCAAACGGCTTGCAGCAGACAAAGCGGCCTACGATGCACGGGTACAGATTATGAGTGATGCTAAGACTATGATTGGCGGCACAAAATACGAAAAACTGGTCATTGCACACAAATATCGCGATAATCGCGCAAATGCTGTCACGCTCCTTGACGACATAAACCATCAATTGCAAACACTTATCCAAACCCGGCCCGACCAAGCGCTAGTACGCGACATCGCAATCCATCTTGAGACGCGTCAAAAAATCCTATCCGGCGGTAATATCCGGCTTCAACTGGCCGCCGATATGTTATAATGAAAGTATAAATGTTAGGTCTTATTGTCGTTGCATTACTAGGTGGGCTGGCGATTTTCTATCGAAAATCCCTCGAAAACTCTACCTCTGATTTGCCCTCAAAATTGTCCGACAAATTGGATAAATTATGGGATATTGCAAAAGAATCCCTACAGGAAAAGAAATACCTGCGTGCCGAAAAGGCACTCCTAACGATCCTTCGCGTAGATGAACGCAATGCGACCGCCTACAACCGTTTAGGTATTTTGTATGCCAAGCAGCAGGCCTACAAGGATGCGATTGAATGTTTTGAAATCGCCCAGTCACTCGAACCAAGCGCTAGTAGCCTGCACAATGTCGGTCTAATCTATTACGAAACAGGGGACTACACCAAAGCGGCGCTCGCCTTCGAGCAAGCCCTCTCACTCGAAAGTGACCTCGCTGCACGACACATCGCCTATGCCAAGGTGCAGGAAAAGCTCGGCCACAACAAAAAGATGATCGAATCGCTTGAAAAAGCGGTCGATATTGATCGCATCCCCCAAACACTGACAATCCTGGCTGACGCCTATGAGCGCGTGGGTGAGAGTGAGCTGTCACTCAAACTCCGCGAAGAGGCTGCCCGCATGATCATTCCTCAGGGTCAGCCAAAACGCGTCGTCCAACCCCGCAAGGTGATGTAACCGGTTACTCGTTATATAAAGAAAAGGCCCACATGAGTGGGCTCTTTCTTTGGTACAGGGGGCAGGATTCGAACCTGCGAAGGCGAATGCCATTAGATTTACAGTCTAACGTGTTTGACCGCTTCACTACCCCTGCATATTTATCCATACGCAAAGCAACAAACGCTGTTACCTTGCCGTGGAGCCGCTTCTCGGACTCGAACCGAGGACCTACTGTTTACAAAACAGTTGCTCTAACCAACTGAGCTAAAGCGGCGTGATACCTAGCAATTCTAACAGAGATAGCCTTTCGTTTCAAGACGGTAGATTTGCACACCAGTAATATACTCTGTTAACATGTAACTATGAAACCAAAAGAAAAAGGTGATCTAGCAGTCTCCTACGCAATTCACTATTTCATGACTAATGGTTATGAGGTATCTTTACCAATAGGTGATAAGAGAGACTATGATATGATTGTTGAAATAGAAGGATCTCTGAGCCGAGTTCAGGTAAAGTACGCTGGTTTGTATCCAGGAATGAAGAGCTGCAAGGTTGCACTTCGCACCACCGGCGGGAACCAGTCATTCCATACATCAAAAAAATATACTGATGACGCATTCGATCTGTTGTTCGTGTATACGGCAAAAAATGAAAAATATCTTCTTCCGTGGGATGAAATTACAGCGCGTAATGAACTTACTATTGAGCATAGCAAATATACTACATATAAAATCACCTAGTTCTTAATTGAAGCAATTTAACAGATCTGGTAAAATGTCACAGATATGCCGCGATAGCTCAGTCGGTAGAGCGCTTCCATGGTAAGGAAGAGGTCTCGAGTTCAAATCTCGATCGTGGCTCCATAATATGACAATTCTCAAGATGCCTGCACATGCAGGTATTTTTTAGTAGAAAATGCCCTTATTACGGTTAAGTTCGTACCGATACCATTGGGTCGTCACAGGTGAGAGAACAGTCGCTCCTGTTTGCGCGCCCGCTTGCATATTACTATTATCACCCCAACAATTAATCAGTCCGTTTGCGACACTACAACTCGTTGCATCGCCCGCACCTATACCAATACTAACCCTTCCATCAGACATAACTCCTGTTGTCACTTTGTACGGAGTCACGACTGCAGCCGATGGCGTACCGTTGCCTATCTGACCGCTATTATTTTTACCCCAACAATACGAAGCACCCTGCAATACGGCGCAGGCGTGCGAATCACCAGCCGAAATCGCCGTGGCTTGAAGCGTATTGCCAGGCGCGGCAATTGCGGTGGGTGCTGCACGCCTTGTCGTCGAGAGGGCCGCGGCTAACTGACCAGAATCGTTAATACCCCAACAGTTAGCAACACCATTCAGAATTGCACAGGTAAAGTTCTTGCCGGCAGACACTGCTGTGAAAGCACCCGTGACATTTACCTTTGTTGCATACTGGCTCCCTGATGTCGTATTACCAAGTTCATACGAACCATTTGTCCCCCAGCAATATAAATCACTATTCACAATAGCGCAGGCATGCGAATAACCAACGCTGATCGCTGTAATATTGCCTCCAGACGGCAGCCCAGTAACCTGCGTCGGAGTCGTAATCGCGTTGGACACAGGCGCGCCTGATGCACCGACTTGCTTGGCATCGTTTTTACCCCAACAAAATACCCGGACATCTCCAGTAATAGCGCACACATTTGTTTCGCCCACGCTCACATCCGAAACATACCCATATGTACCTGAGTTGTTTGTAAAGAAAGAAACCTCTGTAGGTGCAACACGATTTGGAACGGTCGCCGGGTCGAGTCCTAATTTCCCATTACTATTGTCGCCCCAACAGAATAGCCCTCCCTGACTGACAGCACAGGTACTATCGCCTCCAGCAGAAACTTTATTTGCGCCATTTGAAAGGATGACAGCGCTTGTCACTGGCCGGTAGCCATCAACGGTGTTACCTACACCAAGCTGTCCCTTATCGTTTACACCCCAACACATACTATATCCATTCACAATTGCACACGAATGGCGATTACCACCAGCCAGAGCACCGTCGGCAGTATAGGTCC
>JALQVV010000044.1 GCA_023260255.1 Candidatus Saccharimonadia bacterium | reverse complement strand
CCATCTGTTCCACGATAGACACGACTTAACAAATCAAATGCAACCTCAGGGTTGTCTTTGAGGAATTCGATAACTTCATCGGCTGGTGCTTGGCGTATCTCAATATCTGTCTCCGCCTCATACGTAAACAAATTCGGGGTATGGTTTATTGCCATTGACATAGGGAAGAAGGCAGGGGGCTTGAAGACATTAAGGATAATTTCATCACCACGGTAGGTGACATCGTATTGCTTCACTCTGCCTGATACTAGATGATAGATATTTTCAGTCTGATCGCCGTTAAGTATGAGCACTTGTCCCTTTGAATACTTACGGGTTCGGTACTTTTCAAAAAAATCGTTCACTTTTTTCTCAATGCGGTAATCCATGAAGCTATCCTCATGAATTACTATATACTCTTAGTTTAATCTAACAAGTTATTTCTTGATTTGCTGATAATCAGTGAAGTTATATTTGGTAGGAATTACCCGGTAGGTTATAAAGTCGGTATCGCCCATACGCATTATTGGTATTTTATGACTGCCATCCTCGTATGTTCGAGGTCGGCTAATATCAGTCAGCGCAAAAGTTTTCTTATCTCTATCGTTTACTTGCTCGACAATCCCCTGGATTTGAATCGTCTGCAACTTGCCTTCGTCAAATACGGTAAATGCGACATGTTGATCGCCTATTATATTGGTGGCCTTCTGGCTATTAACTTTCGTGACGAAGTAGGGGCAGCCGTCTATCATTGTGTAATAAACGACCGCTCCAGATACAACCCCCGTCCGTTCAATGGAGGACAAGACGCCTATTTCATGTGAGTGGAGGAAGTTCATCGCCTGATCATGGATAACAGTTTCGTATGGTGGTTTTTTGGCCGGAGGTGTATCAACTTCATGATCTAGCACGCGATTTTCGATATAGTCAACGAATCGTTGTGCTGATTCATGGTTAGCGAAAGAAAGCTTATAGTTAGCGATTTTAGTGAACAAAATAATGCTGGCGTAAAAAATCGTTGATGTAATATTCACGCCTGATACAACGTCGTATGATATCTCATCAATAGTCGTATAGCCTGGCCGATGGTCAAGAAAAAGGATGCGTTTATCGGTAGCGACAAGCAATCCTTCAACAAACCCGAAAAATCCCTCACTTTCTTTTCGTCGTCCAAACACGGCGGCCATGATGCGTTCGTCTTTATGGAGGGCTCGGGGTAGATAATTTGTGGTGAAAGGGTGTCTTTCAGGGTGTGGTAACCCCGATTCCTCTAATTGTGCTTTATAAACTTCAGTATTCATTTCGTTTTATCCATTAATGATGTAATGCTTTTCTATAACTATTTTGGAAGAGGCTTTCCCTTTTGTGTATTCTATCTTCACGCACTCTTCTTTGCTTCTCCCGAACCCTCGTCACAAGATTACTCAAAAATTTATGAATTTCCGGGTATGGCTCATCATCTTGCTCAATGTAAAGATCTTGAAATGATACATCATTAATATCCAGATACTTTGATTGGCTATTGCGCATAAGGTTGTCCTCCCACTGATGCTTTATGTGCTGTTTGTAGTGCACTCCACCGTTTAAAACCCATCCGGCTCGTGAAACGAGGGTTTCCGGTAATTATTTGGGTTGTTGGTATGATTCTTGCTCGCTTCTTATTTTTTGCAGGCAATCCAGTTGGCAGTAAGTATCCTTGCCAGGCTTGTTGGCCGAATTCTAGCTCCAGGTGGGCCATATCAGTAAGATAGGGTTCGCCATCAACTTGATAGATCGCATAATCACCCATAGCAAGTGCATGGTCGGCAGTATGGGGTGTGTGTGAAGTGACAAGTATTTGACCTATGGATTTTGGTTCGACCCATGCATATGTGTCGTGGTCTAGGTAAAGGATTTTTATGTTGGCTTTTGTTTCTATAAGTTTATAGCTGCCTGACTTAAGTAATGTGATCATTGTTTTCCTCCCCTTGTAACTATTTAACTATTCGTCGAAATAATTCTCATTGATACCAATCACGATGGGATTGTGATCCGTATCACAGTATTTCTCAACAAAAGCTTCATAGGTAGTAGCCCAACGGTGAAAGTTAATCGAGATTGCTAGCGAATATGATGTTTTTTCCGTTGGAGACCTACAAGTGAGAGATATATTATTGTTGTTCCAATGATGACGAAAGACCAGTCGATAATACGAGTCAAATTAGGCAGGCTGCTCATACTAACATCATGAAGCCAGAAAAGACCGCCAAGGATAAGCAGTAAGAATCCCAACCAAGTAGAGTATGTTTTTGAGCTGAGTAATATGAAGCCGACGATAAAAAGTGACATTGGTAGCCAAATACTGAAGATCTCCCATGCATAAAGGCCCGTCACCATAAGAGCACCGAGGGCAAGGAGTATAAAACCAAATAGGGCAACAAACAAATACCTCATGTATACATTGTCAGACGCAATACCCCTGCCTTGTTTTTCGTCTGAGGTATGATCTGGCGCCAGCATTTTAGACTCACTGATGTACACGATTACTTTTATGCGCTTGGATGTGGTAGTAAATCGTCAAACTCCATAGGATTGCTAGATTACTGCAGAACAATAGGAAGATGATCCGATTATTAAAGATGAGGCCAACGAACGCGAGAATAAGCGCCGAAACGCCGAGAAGCGCAGTTGAAATGGACTCAGGCTTGCTTGTTGCTGCAAATAAAGGGGAAATAGTGAAAAAAATCATCAAACCTAGAATAGTAAGTAAAATTGTAGCTGGACGCCAATCACTGAGTTGTGCGATAGGCAGTTGAAACAGCACTACACCTATCACCGCTAAGACAAAGACCACTGCTGCTATTGCCGTAAAATCTTTCCAGTTCATATTATCTACTCCTTTTATACCTTTTGATATTTTCATTTAAGCATCAAGTAATAAACATGCCATTGATACCAATCACTGCAATAAAGTGATTTACCTCACACATGGGTAGGGCGTAGGAGCGGCTGCCTCATTTGATCAGGAGAGCCGGTTGAATGCTCTGCAGATTGCGTAACTATACCACAGTTGCAAGTCATGATAACAGTCTTTCAGCAAGTGTCCGGCAAATAGTCCATCTGGCAACTGCATATCTATAAACCATTGTTTTGCCTCTAGGACTTTTTGGTGGTTTGCGAGGTCGGGTTCAATTATTCCGACGATGTCCAAAGATGAAAGTATGTCGGTTTGCCAGAATGGAAAACTAAATCGAGTCCAATCATCTTTATGATTTCGATCAGGATAAACATCTCGTTCAAAAAACCGTGATACGAGTAATTTTGTAGCATCCTTGGCAATCTCGCTATTTTTAAACCTCGGATGAGCCGCATAAGCTCGCAGTATGACTCCAGTGATTAAGTGTGAAAAGGGCCTATCCTTATTTAGGTCTAGTTGGTCCTTATTTCTATAAATTGTATCAAGATTGCGGTTCTGGGTACGAAAAGCCAATGCCCACCCTCCATCATTTTGCCGAACACTATTCAGCCATGCAAAGGTCTTTAAAATTCTTTCGTCGCTTTCATAGCCCGTCTTAATGAGAAGTTCAAGCAGGGCTGCCGTGTAGTTAGGTGTATATTGGTTTGCATATATACCTCGAAAATCACCCGCTGGAGTTTGTTTAGAAAACACATATTCTGCAGCCTTTTCTATGCTCGGGTGTTCTCTGTTGAGACCAAACATTTCAATTAAAAAACCGAGCTGACGATATGTTTCGACTTGATCATAGTCTACTGATATCGATGCTCGTCTGGTTGGGTATGTCCATGAGCCATCATGGTTCTGTTTTCTGATAATGCTCTGGGGTATTTTTAGGTCCCACAGTACATCCATGGACCGGGGCACTTCTTCCTTTAATAGCTCTTTCTTGGTCTAATGCACAATTGCAGTATGCTGACTGTTGAGTAAGGGATTGATAGGGTTGTATTGCAAATCATCGAGCCAGCTCATAGTTTTATTATACTTCTTGTAATAAAAAGAAGCCCGCTCGCCTTAATGTCAGAACCTATAGAATAGAAAATCGTATTATGTAATAATTTTATCAACTAAATACTCAAATACATTCAGTACTTAGTTGGAGCTCCGACACTCCACTGATAATAGCTGAAGTGTCGGAGAGTCCCAGGGTCTTATGCCCAGCACCCATCCTTGATCGGGATGAAGGTCACGTTGACCGCCTTGCCCTTCAGGAGCGATTCCTCGCGTCCCTTGAACATGGCTTCGAGACGATCCCGCGTCCTGCGAACGCGGAGGCCGATCTCGGCCATGCGGTCCGGGTAGTCGTAGCCGGTGATCTCGACGAGAACCGGCGCGCCCGTGAAGCGGACGTTGTCGTAGCTGTACGGCAACAGATGAACATCGATCTGATCTTCTCGGAGGTTGAGCGGCTTCCCCGTGTAGTCCCGACAGTCCATCTCGATCGCCACGATCTGGGCGGCGTCGACACAGAGCTCGGTGCGGAACTCTTCGGTTGGGAGCTCACCGTCCTCATTGAAGAACGTGATCGGGTAATAGATCTTCAAATCGGGCATGATTGCCTTCCTGGTCGGGTTGTTCTAGGACTTCTACCTCTTGCGAGTCTCTGCAGTGCAGATGAATATATTATAGCATAAAATTAATAAAAATACAATATTGGTGCGACCGAACAGAGTGCCCTTAAGCTTTTGGGGTCGATTATTTATTAGTTAATCTCGATGGATCGTATTCGCCTAATGCCTCATCAAAACTATCTAGCCACCGACTGGCGTATTCTCCATGAACCCCTATTTCTGTAAGCACCTCATTGTACTCACGGTACGACACGCTTCCTTCAAGGGTATTCCTGAGAGTATCGCTATAAATACGATCTAATTGGATGACGGCGCGCGGAGTGTCTCCGAGCCCAAAAGAGTCAAATAGATCCAGCGAAGCGGGTATAATTCGTGACTTATTAGCGCTATCAGCAGTGGCAAGCTGGGTATCGCTTAGTTCATCCAGAACAAGGAGTGCTTTCCTACCTATGGCAAGCGGCAACTCCAATATACGTTGAAGTCCCTTATAGTAATCAGCACCTTCCTGCATAAATCCGGTTGCGACACTTCTTTTCTTGTGACGAACATATGAAATCAAGTGTGTGAATGCGCCGTAATCAGGAAACCGTATATACGAAGCTGGATCTTCCCCGTACACAATTCGTGATGAACCACTTAAATGGTCACCAAAATAACGATCGATTTCATGAGCACCTCGTTCCAGTCTTGGTCTAGGATGTACGATCGCGCTCATATCAATGCGGCGGCTGGGATTAGATGCTTCAAGAACTCTTGTGATAGCATCCAAGCTCCTACGAGAATGATCCGGTGGGACTATCATACAATCAAAGTCGCTGCGTATGGTGTACGATTTGATTGCAACGGAACCATAGATTATCGCGCCACTGACGTTGCCATCATCAATTTCTGCTTGAACAGCTCGGCTAAAACTATCTACTGCATATTCAAAATCAGCGGTAGACGGTATTGTATTCTCGCTATCTCGTACTTGCTCGGGGCTATAAACTTTTCCCATATTTACCCCCACCGTACTTTACAGACTGAACCAAAAGCAAGCATAAGTAAAACAAACACTCTACTTGATATAAGGTATTTTTTCATGGTGCAAGAGGAGAGATACTAATCTCTCAGCTCATGAATTATTAAAATTTCCTTACCGAGATATAGTTCTTTATGCGGCTCGATTACCACTTGGTTGGATCACCCACCACAGTCCACCGTGCGTACTAACATTATGGCATTTCACCTCGCCAGGTTTCTCGTGGGCGTAGTAGTACAGCGGGTGGCCATTATAGGTGATCTGGGTACTGCCATCGGTTCGCTTGGTTGTGCCGAGAAGGTTATTATTGACATCTCCAGCTGCCTGCGGTTTACCATCAGTAAGCACTGGCGGCCATGCCCCAGCACAGTCTCCATAGCATTCGGGCTTCTCTGATTCCTCGACTTCCCAAATGTAGATAGCCTGCTTTTTTTCGTTGAACAGCATCTTGCCAAACTCGCTATCGCCAGTTGCTATTACTGTTCCTGTGGCTTGCAGTGCTTTTGGGCTTGGATCCGGGGATTTTTGCGACGTCTTACTATCTTTCGTTGTGCTGCTTTCGCTATCGTTTGATTTGTTAAAGAAGTTATCATATGCTAACCAGCCGATGCCGCCAACAGTCACTAGGGCAACAACTATGAATACTGCTGCGACAACGCCGAATCCAGATTCAAGTTTTCTACGACTTACCATATTTCAAGCATAAGCTAGACACAGTATCTGCGCAAACAAAAACACCATGCTTTCGCATAGTGCTTATGCTTGGTGCGGACTTGAATACTCAGCTTAAACTTTTGGATGCTATAGCCGAAGGAAAGCTGCAAATACCAAAGCAACTGCCCGTTCAAAGAGATAGGGGCGAATTTATTGTTTACTAAGCTATATAAAAGAATCGCGAAGCCTTAACCTGATATACTTAGTTTATGAGTGAAATACTTGATGTAGTTAATGAGAATGACGAAGTAATAGGACAAGCTGAACGTGATGAGGTCCACCGCGTAGGACTAGTATGTCGATTAGCCTATGTATGTTTCTATACAGCTGGTGGAGAAGTGATATTGCAAAAACGAAGCGATACAAAAAAGAACGATGCAGGTAAGTTAACTACGACAGTTAGCGGTCACGTTGCGAGTGGGCAAGATTATCTTGAAGCGGCTGTCAGAGAAACATTTGAAGAATCGGGCGTTGAAGTTGAGGCAAGCGATTTAGTAAGTTTAGGTGTTATAAGGGCTGATTATGTACAGGGCGAATATCTCAGCAATGCTATGCGTGGACTTTTTGCTTATAAATTTGACGGTGATGTCTCAGACCTAAAGGTTGAAGCAGTTGATGGTGCTGGTTTTGTTAAGTTGCCCATAGATGAGCTAGAAGAGCAACTTGATACACAACCAGACAAGTTTGCAACAGTACTGACAGATAGAGTCGGTAGGGATTTGGTGCAAGGCATTAAAAATCTACTCTAGTTTCTAATAAGGGCAAGTGGTTGGTATAGTAAATTAGTAGTTTGCCTGGATATATTCAAGTAATTGCGGGAATGTATTCTGTTCAATAAAGTGTTTACCACCAGCAATCTTATGCTCTTCGGGCTTTAGCTGCTCGGCAATAAAATCGAACTCTGAGTGCGGAATATACGGGTCATCGTCACTATAGAATAGAGCTATCTTATTTTGGTTGGATTTGATTTTATCCCATTGCCAAGGCTTGTCGTAGTAACCGCTCTGCTTTTCAAGCTCGTCATCAAGGTCGGTGTAACAGGGAGAAATAAGTATCGAACCATGAATCTTATTATCCTCAGCATATCTCATCGCAGCGACGGCGCCCGATGACCAACCAACGATGACATCATTTTCGCCAACTTTTACATGGTCTTTTAGAAAGGGTAGCCAATATTCAGAACGAGCTATGATTGAATCGGGCATTGTCTCAAAGAATGTTTCATAACCTTTTGATTCAAGTTGTTCTTTCAGCCAAGCCGCCCAAGCAAAACTCCAATGGTCTGTTCCGTTACCATGAATATATACGAATCGTGGTTTCATACTTCTAGTTTACATTGCATAGAGAAATAAAGAAGCCCCGAGAAGTCGGGACTACTTTATTGGTGCAGCACTATTCGTGAAAGTGTGAGGTGCCTCAACAACGTGTTGTTGAGCTCACAATTTAGGTTGAAACCTAATGGTTAAGTATGAGCGAGGCATTACGATCTTTACTCTCAGGTATAGCAAGTATAGGTAATCTACTTTTAAATATGGCCAAGAAAATACTTCTTGTTAAATCCATGCATTCGATTGATTTGGCATAAACATCAACGCGATCAACGTCAGGATTGCCGTGTACCAGCTTACTTCGAATATCGTAAAGATTCTTTACATCCTTTTGCAAGGAAGCTCTTTGAGGCCCCCGTGGCTTAAGCAGGATAGCAATCGCAGCGCTTAGTCTAAACGTTGTCTCGGCTTTCGTTCCAAATAAGTTCTCCCATGCTACAACTGTATCCACTATTGAATCCTTGGGGTCTGCACGCTCTAGCTCTGCAGATAGGGCACGAGAAATTGCCATATCTATGTGTTTAGTCCTGTGCTTATAAATACGATTTGACCAGTACTTAAAGCTATCAGAGGTCGAATTAGCAACTACCGTTGGGGCAGTAGGCCTTAAGGGTAATGCGGTCCAGGAATAGTTTGCTATTGGATTAAAAATATCTAATCCATGAATCCATGTGCGCTTCAATTTTGGTCTAATGGAATCGACGGGAAGTCCTAAGAGGGCGCCTAGCTGCAACGATTCAATTTGTAAATCCAGTTCATGAAAGTAATAAAAGTTTTGGTCGTTTTGCGGCTGTGGAAAGCCAGATTCTATCCTGATTCTTAAAGGTAGTCGGGTCTCAAATACTAGATCCCCAGAGTTAGTTGTAATTACAGTGCTACCGTCTGGCATGCCGTTAGTAGTAGTTCCACTTAGGTGAGCTGGTAATTGCCAACTTATATCGTTAGGACTTGAAGGGCGCAACACGCCACCCGCAGCGGGTATACGCTGAATGCCATCGAACTTAATTCCTGCCAGCCCAATTCTAACGGGTACGAGGGGTTCTTCTCCGCGTATTGCTTGCCGTAATGTAACAAGTACCTTCCTTATTGCTCTTATAAACTGTGGCTTTTGTGCGGTCGAAATATCTAAAGTGGCAAGCTCCCAGGCGCTTTTTATAAGATATTCCGGAAATGTTGCCGTTTGAATACCGCCGCCCCGACCCGTACTAGTCGTTACAAAGCCTCGCCTCCCTAATGCTCCATCACTATCCGGGAAGAGCTGCTTAATATCATCGTCTAGACCTATAAGTCTATTTATTTGTTCCAGATAGTGATGCATTGGGCGTGAAAAACCGGGATGAAATGGATCAAATCGGTCGCCGTCCCTTGGCAAAAGCATAAGTGGAAACATCTCGGTCGCAACACTTACCATGAATTGATTAAAGTCAGTAGAGCTTTCAGCAGTCTTAGGTGCACGGCCTCCGGCTAATTTACGAATATAGTTAGCCCACGTGTATTCCGGCATTAAATCAGCCCTTAGACCGAAGACATCTAAATTAATATGCCAACCTGGATCGTTATTGCTTTCTTCAATGTTTATTTGTGTTAATACCCACTTCAGAACTAAAAGTGCATTTTCTTGCCTCTGCACTAATGGTTTTTGCTCAATCAGGCGAGCGGACAGGCTCTCAGCGTCAGTATTGAGCACGTAGCAAAGAAAATCGTTTCTGAGGGTCGTCAGAATAAGAGAGTCTAGCGGGTCAGCCTCTTGCATGTAGCCATTATATAAGAATTATGCCGTAAGATTATAACCGTCATTTCAATCTGTAAATCGGCAGATTTTGTCTCGTGAGGTCTAGTTAGCCGGACACAGGTTGAAACCGTACGGCCGATCAATAAACAAAAAGCTCCCGAACAAGGGAGCTTTTTTAGGTGTCATCTTGGTGCGGGTGAAGAGACTCTAACTCTCGACCTCTTCCTTGGCAAGGAAGCGCTCTAACAACTGAGCTACACCCGCTCGTCGCAGTTCACTATCAGATTCAATTTTGATGCGAGCATCAAAAGTTTCACCTTTCCGTTACTGCTCCTCTCAAATTACGAAACAGAAACAAGTTTCTTGGTTTCATAATTTGGGTTAAACAGCCCGAATCGCTTGAATAAGTGTACAGTAACGGTGGTAGAAATTCAACACTATCCGATGAGGAGTTGTCCCGGCCGCAGGGGCCGGGGCTCCTACTGCGGCCGGGGGTCCGACCATTTTACGATGATATGCCCCCGTATCCCGTTGACCCGAAGCCACCTGCGCCGCGTTCGGTGGTTCCCAAGTCATCCATGCCTTCAACCTTGATGAGGTTGGGGATGATGACCGGTTGGAACAACAGTTGGCCGATGCGCATGTGGTGGTCAATGATGAAATCGTCGCTGCCGTCGTTCACCACGATCAGCCCGGCTTCACCACGGTAGTCCGAATCGATAGTTCCGGGGGCGTTGCCCAACTGGATGCGTCGCTTGGCGGCCAGGCCACTGCGCGGCGCGGTCCACTGGAACATCTCGTAGGGCAGGGCGAATGCAACACCGACACCAACAAGGACGTGATCGTTGGGGCGGAGTCTCCACGACAGCTTGCGGCCTGTCGGCCGGTCGTTGTCGTCGACGGTGACCTCGGTGTGAACGTGTGCGCGATGCTGCTCGTCCTTCGGGTAGTTTTTGAAGTCGAACAGTGTTTTGCGCAAGCGACCATCAGTCTCGTCCATCTGGTGAGTGTCGACGATCGCGCGGGCGAAGAGGTCGAAACCCACCGCGCCTTTTGACATACGTTCCGGTGTCTTGCCGCCGGGTAGCACGCAGTACTTGACGTCCATGCCGCCATGGCTCCAATGCCATAGCAGTGTTTGGGACAATGCTTTTTGGACGGTTGGATCCCGTAGTTGGGACAACAATTCATCTCTTAACATACTCCACCTGCTTTGGTCGAAGTGGTCGGATACAAAAAGACGGCCAGATGCCGCCCTTCCAAATCTATCTTACCAAAGAACGGACCTCTTGCAACTTTTGTCGCAAATATTCGTGGTACAATCGAGAGGATAAATGGTCAAAAAGCAAACAAAGCAAAAAATCAAACCAGATGCGCAGTTTATACTGGCGAATGACCGTACATTGCTAGCATGGATACGGACAGGGCTGACGCTGATCGCTGGTGGTGTGGCTGTAGCGTTCATCGCAGGCAATGTGCAATATGGGGCGCTGGCGGGATTTGGTGCGATTTTGGCTGGGGGATTGATCGCTGCCACGGGGTACTACCGCTATCAGGCGGCGGACAAAGCAGTCCGTAGTGGTAAGCTGCCACCTGTTGGGCATGGTGGATTGTGGGTGGTAATTGGCGTAGGGATTTTTGCGGCGCTTTTGATTGCAATCAAAAGTCTAAAATAATCCAACTTGAATAAACGCCCCACCTCTAGTAGAATATATTGAGCTGCGGCTCTTTAGCTCAGTTGGTAGAGCAGAGGCCTGAAGAGCCTTGTGTCCCCAGTTCGAGTCTGGGAGGAGCCACCAAATATATGCTTATGCGGGTTTAGCTCAGTTGTTTAGAGCGCTTCCTTGCCAAGGAA
>JALQVV010000110.1 GCA_023260255.1 Candidatus Saccharimonadia bacterium | reverse complement strand
TTCTGATTTAACCATTTTGATTATAGTTGATATGTTCTTATTTATGGTACTTATGATAAACATAATATATCAAGATTGTGAATTTTTTGATCAGTTAAAAAAAATATCAAAAAAAAATAAAATTAAAGTTTTGAGTTTTGGATCAACTTCAAAAGCAACAGTAAGTTACAAAGTTATTTCATTAAATGAAATAGAAATAAAATTAAATAATCTAAAATTTAAGTTAAAACTGAATAACATAAATTCAAATATAATTAATAACATCCTTGTTTGTATTTTGGTTTTAAGTTTTTTTAAGTTAAATATTAAAAAATCTAAAAATTATTTTAATAAAATTAAACTTACCAGAGGAAGGGGAAACATAGTAAAATTTAGAAAAAAAATAATAATTATTGATGATAGTTATAATTCTAATCCGTCTTCATTAAAGAGCTCTATTAATCAATTCGAAAAATTATCTACGAAAAAGAAAAAAATTTTAGTAATTGGAGATATGTTAGAATTAGGTAAATTTTCGAAAAAAAAGCATGGAGAGATTGGCAATTATTTATCTAAGATGAGATTTAATCGAATCTTGTTAGTTGGAAAAGATTCAAAAGAAATTTATAAAAAAATAAAATCCACATTTTGGTGCAAGTATTTTGAAAATATTAATATTTTTTCAAAATATTTTAAAAATGTTTTAATAGAAAACTCTATTATAATGTTTAAAGCTTCAAATGGAGTTGGATTAAATAAACTTTTAAATAAAAAAATTTATTAATGTTAAATTATATTTTTCAAGAGCTATCATCAAATTTTTCTTTTTTAAATGTTTTTTCTTACATAACATTTAGGACTGGAATTGCAGTTTTTACTTCTTTGTTTATTGTACTTATTTTTGGACCAATTTTTATAGGATATTTAAAAAAATCAGCACATTTCAATCAACCTATTAGGAATGATGGTCCTGTCTCTCATATAATAAAAAAAGCTGGGACACCAACTTTTGGTGGGATATTAATTATATTCGGAATATTAATTTCTACTCTGTTATGGTCCGATATTAAAAATATTTTTATTTTAATTTGTCTATTTTCATTATTATCTTTCGCATTGATTGGTTTTTTTGACGATTT
>JALQVV010000104.1 GCA_023260255.1 Candidatus Saccharimonadia bacterium | reverse complement strand
GAACCTCTGGTGTATCGATTGTGGCCACCTGCTGCATTGTCGAGGAGCTATGTTCGGAATAGATAAGCGCTGAAAGCATATTAAGCGCGAAACTAACTTCAAGATAAGATTTCCCTATGAGGACACAGATAGACGATCTGTTTGATAGGCGCAAGGTGGAAGTGTAGTAATACATGGAGCTGAAGCGTACTAATAGTCCCATTGCCTTTTTATGTCCTTATCACCGATGTTAAGGTTCTTAACAGAAGTGATGAGGTAGACTTAACTAGCAATTGGTGTGTATCAATAACACATCGCGTTAATCTTAAAAATTCACCCGTGTCCAATCAAGGACGCCGAAGCGAGGCTTCTGACCCACCGATATCTGTAACATCGGCAACAAAGTGTCTCACGAAGCCTTACTTCGGTGCCCATGGCGCTAGGGAAACACCTGTTCCCATTCCGAACACAGAAGTTAAGCCTAGCTGCGGCGATTATACTGCCACAAGTGGGAAACTAGCACGGTGCCGAATTATAAGAAAACCCTCCGAATAGGAGGGTTTTCTTTTCTTTGCCCGATGCGGCGCAAAAATCCCCTGGACTTCCGAATAGGAAGTCCTTTTTCTTTATGTACACAGCCGCAACTAAAAACGACCGCTCTCGCAGAGACGGTCGTTTTGGTAGTCGTGGACTTATTTGTTTTTTGATAAGTCCAAACAGGTGCCACAGATCTCGCAATAGATCTGAGTTCGTTCGGACGACGAACTACTACTATAATATAGCATGAGCTGGATATGTGCAATGCTTTAATCAACATAAAAAAGCTTATTGTAAATATTGACAAAATGGCTATGCTATGATAGTATAGAATCATACACATAGCATATGTGAGTTATGTGAGGTATAAAGGAGGGCCCGACTACTGTAAGTAGGCGAGCTCTTTTAATATAAGGAGACCTGAAATGGCAGGAACCAAAGAAGGTGGCAAGAAAGCCGCTGCAACGAACAAGGCAAAATTCGGCTCTGATTTTTACGCAAAAATCGGTAAAAAGGGTGGCCAGAATGGTAAAACCGGTGGTTTTGCTGCTAACCCTGAGCTAGCTCGTATTGCTGGCGCCAAAGGTGGCCGCATCAGCCGTCGTACCAAAAAAGTCGCTAGCGACAACAAATAATCTCATAGAGGTTCAAAATAACGCCCGTATCAGGGCGTTATTTTGTTTGAAGGGAGTAGCGTCTCAGCGCGCACAGACGCGCCTCATTAACGCGCCAAAGGTGGCCGCAAGCAAGACAGCGATAGGTTTGCTGTTTGGTCTGCAGGCCGGTCGCTTCACAATCGGGGCAGGTGCTACGAGCATGGAGCCATTCCCTGTAGGTGTCTAAATTGTCTTGAATGATCTGTTCGTTTATTGTGACATCGTATTCAGATCCAAGTATATTCCGAGCGTATTCCCAGGCATCACGTTCGAGTTTGACGAGATCAATATCATATTCATAACCCCGGTGGCCAAGGATCGCATGTGAGAGCTCGTGAAGCGTAAATACGTCGCAATTATCGGCAAGGGGATCGATGTGGATTGTCTGGCCAGCGGCAGACCACCAAAATCCGGTCGACTTCTCAAAACGAAAGCCCGGAAAGTCACGACGGAGACGATTAAGCAGCGAGTATGTCGACGGCATAGTAATAACATCCATAAATAACGGCTTCTTCCGGGTGTTTTGCGGGAATGAGCTGAGGGCAGGGAATATGAGGCGGTAAATGCGATTTCAGAATTGTCTCTAACTGGGGTGCGTATCGGTCAAAATATGTCCCGATGCTCCCACCGATAATAATTACCTCGGGTTGCAGCAAGGGGATGGCAGCTAAAAAGCCCCTGCTGATGCGATCAGCAATTTCGTTCCAGGTACGTTTGCTGGTAATGTCACGCGCATATTGATCATAGGCTTTATAGATCGCCTGACCACTCGCAAATGACTCCCATTCCCGGACGCGGCCATTGTATTCAACAAGCATACGCCCACCTTCACTAAGGCGCAGCCCGGGATCAATGACACCGTTGGTGGTAATGCCTGTGCCTATTCCTGTGCTAATCGTGACATACAGTGAAGAAAGTGGCATTGGACTATGGGCCCTGGTTTCGGCCAGACCGGCTAAATTCGCGTCATTCTCGACATACATGGGTGTATCGCCTAGCACGCCTTTTAGTGGTGTGATAACATCGAAGTTTTTCCAGTGGAGATTGTTGCACCATACGGCGATGCCACCTTTGACGATGCCTGGAAGCGCAACGACGATTGCTTCGACTCGCTGGCCGCCATAATTTGCTTGCAGCGTCTCCCTTAGCATAGATACATAGTCCTCTTCACGCGGCGGTGTTTTGAACTTGATCATCTTGCCGGCGATGCCGTCTTTTGAGAATGCCGTGACGAGTGTTTTTGTCCCTCCGGTGTCAACCGCAACTATCATGTTCCTAGTGTATCATGCCAGGTGTCTCCTGAAAGGATTGTTCTATTTGTCAAAAATCTGTATAGTATAAGAAATCAGCAAAGGTTAAGGTAGGATATGAAAATTCGGACGCGGACAAGTCAGGGTGGGTCGGTGGCCAGTTTTTTGGTGGTTGGTATCGTTCTTGTTGCCATCACTCTTGGCACAATCTATTTTGCCCAGCAGCGCGGTCAGCACGCTGGACAACCTGTTTCTAGCCCCTCGCCATCACCAACCACTCAGCCGTCTAGCAGCAGCCCAAGCGCTTCTCCGGCTCCCTCTGCTACTCCTTCATCGCAGCCGTCTCCATCGTCGCCCGCACCAAGCAACGCTCCACAAGCCGGACATATGCCTACAACTGGGCCGGCAGATGACTTGCTCCTTGGCGCCATCCCAGGTGCTGTCTTAGTAGGGACCATAACCGCTTACCTCAGATCACGCAAACTCAGGCTCGACTCACTCTATAGGTAGACGTATCGTTCCACTAGTGTTACAATAGAGGTAATCTTGGGGCGCCTGAATCTTTGAGTGTCCCCAGAAATATATTTTAAGGAAGGAGCTTACGAGTCTCTCTACTCGTAGAAATAACTATGGCTAATGCCACAATAACGATGGATGACTTGCTCGCGACCGCTGATGCAAGTATCAAACAACTCACCGCAGGTGATATGGTGACAGGAAAAGTCTTGTCACTGCGCAAACACGAAGTGCTGATTGACCTTGGTGCTCAGGGTGTTGGTTTTGTACCACGCCGTGAAGTTGGTTTTTCACGCGCACTAAAGGAAGGCGATGAGGTGACTGCCAGTGTTGTTGATACCGAACTCGACAATGGCTACTCACTGCTTTCACTGCGTAAAGCAGCTAAGGATCGCGGCTGGGAAGAAGTTGCCGTCAAGCAAGAAAGCGGTGAAATCATCGAAGTAACGCCATACGACGCCAATCGTGGTGGTATGCTGGTCGAATACGAAGGTGTGCGCGGCTTCCTGCCGGTATCACAACTCTCTGCTGAACACTATCCACGTGTTGGCAGTAGTGATAAGGATGAGATTCTACAGCGTCTGAATGCGTTGATCGGCCAAACACTCAAGGTTCGTATCCTTGATAGCGACCGCAAGGCAAACAAACTGATCTTCAGCGAGAAAGAAGCTGTTAAAGACGGCCTGGCTGAGCGATTCCAGAGTCTGAAGGTTGGAGATACAGTCAAGGGCGTTGTCACCGGTGTTGTCGATTACGGCGCATTTGTGAATGTTGATGGTATTGAAGGCTTGATTCACATCAGTGAAATCAGCTGGGAACGTGTGAGCAACCCTGCCGATTACGTTAAGGTGGGCGAGACGGTTGAAGCGAAAATTATCTCAATCGACAAAGATCGTTTGAGCCTCAGTATCAAGCAGTTGACACAAGACCCATGGCTGGATGAGGTCGCCAAATTCAAACCTGGCGAAACGGTCGAAGGCACAGTTACACGCATTACGCCATTTGGTGCGTTTGTCCAGATCAGCCCAGCCGTTGAAGCCCTCGTGCATGTGAGTGAGCTTGGTGAAGGTGAAAACGCCGATCCAGAAAAAGTCTTTACGCTGAACGATCGCAAGAAGTTCGTTATCCTTGATATCGAAAAGGAAAGCCGCAAGATTTCGCTCAGTTTGAGCAAAAAATAGTAACAAAATATCTGATGTTACGTTAACAACAATTGATGTTAAGATAACAACAAATAACAGATATGGAAAGGAGCGTTTACCATGGCAGAGAAAGTAATTGTCATTGCCGATTGGATTACCGTGGGCGAGCTTGCCGAGACGCTCAATATTCCAGTTACGACGCTGGTTGGCGAGCTGTTTAAAAACGGCATCGTCGCCACGATTAACCAGCGCATTGACTTTGAAACAGCCCAGATCATCGTTGATGAACTGGGTATAGATGTCGAAATCCAGAAAAAGGCCGTCGAATCAGTAGGGCGAACGGTCCATCAGTTATCTGACAAAGCTGTTCCGCGTCCACCGATCGTGGCAGTCATGGGCCATGTTGACCACGGCAAAACGAGTTTGCTCGATGCAATTCTGAACATGAAGACTGTTGAGGGTGAAGCGGGTGGTATCACTCAACATATTAGTGCCTATCAAACGACACGTGGTGATCGGACGATTACGCTACTGGACACCCCCGGCCACGAGGCATTTGCAGCCCTTCGCCAGCATGGTGCCGCCCTGACCGACGTGGTGATCATTGTTGTTGCTGCCGATGACGGCGTCAAACCACAAACAGTTGAGGCAATTCGCTTTGCACGCAGTGCTAATGCCAAGATCGTTGTTGCGATCAACAAGATCGACAAAGAAGCTGCTAACCCCCAGCTGGTAAAGACGCAGCTGGCAACCGAGTACGATCTGAACCCCGAGGAATGGGGTGGTGATACCGTGATGGTTGAAGTCAGTGCCAAAACTGGCCAAAATCTCGATAAATTGCTCGACATGGTACTGCTTGTTGCCGATCTGGAAGAACTGAAGGCCGATATTGATGTACCAGCTGAAGGGCTGGTGATTGAGTCACATATGGAACAAGGACGCGGGTCAGTTGTCGGACTGCTTGTTGAGCAAGGTGAGCTAAAACCGGGGCACTTCATGGTAGCAGGCACCGCCTATGGCAAGGTGCGCACACTACTTGATTTTCAGGGAAAACCACTCCGCAGTGCGGGTCCATCCACTCCGATCACTGTTACTGGATTCAAAGAACTCCCACAGTTTGGTGACGAGTTTGTCATTGTTAAGAGTGAAAAAGAAGCTCGCCAGATGACAGAAAAGGCCCGTATAGAACGCGAAAAAGCAGCAGCGAGCACCAATGTTACCGGTGCTGACCTATTGAAAATGATGACGCAACAGCGCGAATCGCAAGAATTCAACGTCATTGTGAAGGCTGATGTCCAAGGATCACTCACCTCTGTCATTGACAGTTTGCGCCTCGTGGATACTGGCGGAGAGGTGACACTGCGTGTGATTGGCAGCGGCGTGGGCGCTATTTCTGAAAACGATATCCGGTTGGCGGCAGATGGCAACACAATTATTTATGGATTCAACGTTGAATTACCACCGGCGGTGAAGCGCTTGGCAATGCGTGACAAAGTACAGGTACGACTGTTCAAGGTGATCTATGAGCTTTTGGATGATGCACGTCAGTCGATGGAGCAGTTGCTCGCCCCAGAAGTAGTAGAGACAGAAATGGGCACACTGACAATTAAAGGCGTATTCCGAACACTAAAAGATGTCGTGATCGCCGGCGGCGAAGTCACCAGTGGCAAAGTAATGCCTAATGTCCTTGCACGAGTAAAGCGCGGTGACGAGCAGCTGGCAGAAGTTGAAGTCACGAGTGTCCAGCGTCAACAGCAGGAAGCAAAAGAAGTCTTTGAGGGTGAACTATGCGGCCTAAGCCTTAAGACGGATAAAAAACTGCTGCTCGAAGAGGGCGACAAATTAGAATTCTTCACCCGCGAACTGGTGAACCGGACACTTTAAAGCATGAAAAAAGCCCTTACAAGGGCATAAAACAAAAGTGATGTCCCGCCGGGACGCGAGCGACCTGGTGTGGTCAACTCGCGTCCCGAGCGGGGACCATCAGTACTACTTCGCGGCCTCCTGGAGGTTCTTCAGTTTCTCGTCCAGGGTAGCGCTGACGGCGACGACGGAGCTGTCGAAGTCGGCTTCCGTGTAGACGATCAGCGAGGTGCGATTCTTCAAGTGGCCGGCCTTGTGCTCCTTGGCCTTCGAGGTCAGACCCGCGTCCAGTTTCGTCTTTTCGTTCACGACGGCGTCGATGAGCGGCTTGAGCTTGCTCTTCTCGACGTAGGTAGCGGGATCCGGCACGACATCGGCCACATCGGTGGTGGCGTTGTCGTGCAGGGTCTTGGCCCGCTTCATGTACTCGTCGTGGGTGGAAAGGGCATCACCCTGATCGTCCACGTCGCCGGCCACTCGTTGTGCGAGTTGCTGGTACTTCTTCTTGGCATCGTCGAGCTGTTGCTGCAGCTCCCTGAGATCGGCGGCCTGGTCGGCGTTGCCTCCCTGATTGCCAGCGCCGAGTGCGGCCGGCTGCGCCGACTGCATGTTCGGAACCTGACCCTGGCGGAGCGTCGCGAGGAACATCTCGGCTTGGGGTGCCTTGAGGGGCGCCAGCAACTTCAGAACCTCGTAGGCCACGGTGAAGATGCGCAGTGTGTCCTCGGTGTGATTATCTTCGGCGATGTCACCGAAGATCCCTTCGGACTTTCCGAGCAGAACCTTGAGCGCCTTGAGCTCTTCTTCGGTGGTTCCGGCCTCATCGGAGATACCGAGAGCGGAACGGCTGAGCTTGGTCATGACATCCTTCTTTCTTTGGTTGATTTTCGGATGTCGGCACAACTCGAGTGTGCGCCGACGGAGGTGTAAAACAGATACGTTGGGCAACACCCGGATTGGTGTACTGATGGTATCTGCCGGCCTTTTCGTCAGGCACGGCAACAGATAGGGGAGAATCTTCCTCGAGCCGTTGCCATGTCTGATAACAGGGGTCAGCAGATGGTTTGAAGGTGCGTTATCCCAAAAGATAATTATGCCTACATTTTAGCATATTTATGACAAAAAGTCAATCATCGTACATAAATATATCTATTTGTGATACGGGGGATTCACGTGCTACAATCAGATGTAGCAATAAGAAACGACAGGAATAGGACAAGATGTTTCAACTAGACGACAAATTTTTGGCAGATATCGGGCTAAATGATCTGCCGGATGAGCAAAAGCAAGCGTTCTTGCAGCACATCTATGAAGAACTGGAGCTGCGCGTGGGGACGCGACTATCAGATGGATTGAGCGATCAGCAGTTAGAGGAATTCGAAAAGATCATTGATCGTGATCACGCAGTCATCGATAGTTGGCTCGCGGCGCATGTACAGGACTACACGAATGACCAAGTGTTCCAACGGATGCAGCAAGCGCTGAAACTGGACCCGGCTGACCCCAACCTCAAGGCCGAATATGTCGCAACGAAGTGGCTTGAGGTTAATCGTCCTGATTACCGTGATGTGGTCAAGACAGTTCTCGACGAGCTAAAAGCAGAGATTATCGCAAATCGTGATGCGATTCTAGGGACTGACCAGCAACAGCCGCCGCAAGCGCCAGCAGCCTAGGTAGGTAATTGGGAGCGATACCCTGCAAGAAATGCCTGAATGGGCATTTCTTTTTTGCCCTGAGGTTGAATAGCAATGATTTCAAGCCAGTTTGCAGCCGTGCCAATAAAGAGACGGTTCTTTTCGACTATTAGCTTACCGGGCGAGGATGGCCCCACGGGGGCTATCTTGGCACCACTGATGATAACAGGGATAGTACCAATCGTTGCGTAGCTTTTGGGCCATCCTGCGTAGGCGCGAATTTCACGTTCAAGCTCGTCTGCTGGTTTATTCCAGTCCAACTGACCGTTTTCTTTGGTGATTTTACTCGTATAGGTTGCTCGGTCGGGGTGTGGCTGGCTTCTTGGCTTTAAGTTGCCAGTGGCAATATCGGGGAGCACTTCTCGGAGCAGCTCAGCGCCAAGCTGCTGCAGCTGTTCAACGAGTGCTTGCTTGGATTCAGTACCTTCCAGATGAATGGTCTTTTGTTTGTAGATCGGTCCCTCATCCATGCCTGCAGTCAAATGCATGATTGACACACCGGTTTTTTGCACGCCGTCGAGCATCGCCTGTTCAATCGGTGTCGTCCCACGATACTGAGGTAGCAGTGAAGGGTGAATATTGATAATACCGAGGGGGAACTGGTCAAGGACTGATTGCGGAATAAGCCGTCCGTAGGCGGCAAGTACTGCCAATCTTGCCTGATGTGGGGCAAGATCTGATAGCGGGCCGGTCACGATTTGCTCGATCTCAAAACCGGCCGCGATGACGGCATTTTTAATGAGCGGCTGTGGTGACTGTATACCGGTCGCAAGTTTTTCGTTACCGAAGAAAATGACCTTTGTTTTTGTCATTATTCATCCCATAGTTCAGCGTTATCTTTGATCGCTGTATCATAATCGAGAGGTTGCAGTTCACCCTTTTCATCAAGTTCGTAAAATGCATCCTTTTCATCACGAATATGGTCAATAAATACCATACCGTTTGTATGATCGATTTCGTGCTGAATCACACGGGCCAAAAAACCACTCGCTTTGAATCGAATGGGATGGCCGTCGAGGTTAAGGGCCTTGATACGAATTTTTGTGTATCGGGGCACTTTGCCGTAGATATTTTTAACGCTCAAGCAGCCTTCGTAGTCGGCTTCGATATCACCCTCGTATTTAACGATTTCTGGGTTGATGAGAACGGTGAAATCGCGCGATTCTTTATTTTCGAAATCACTGCGAACGATGACCACGCGTTCCAAATGGTCGACCTGAACGGCTGCCAGTGCTGCGCTGATTTCATGGGGGCGACTATCTTCCCAATCGAGTGCTGCATCGGTCATATCTTTGACAAGCTGTGCAATGTCATCGGAGGGAAAGCTTACTTTCCGTGATTTTTGCCGTAGATGCGGGTTGGGTAACGTGATGATATCTTCTTTTTTCATAGCGATTGCTCCCAGTATAACAGATAGAGCCAGTGCCGTGGAGGTTATAAAAGGCTTGTCGGATCCAATTCAAACTGCCAATGAGTTGGCGGTAGATAAGCAAGCAGTGCTACTAAATCCGCACGCTTTGGTGATTTGAGTGTTAATTGCCAGCGATAACTATCCCGCTGTCGTTCATAAAAAGCTGGTGTTGGACCGAGCACTTCAACCGATTTTGGCGCATGTTGCCTCAGTAGTTGGGCGAGTGTCTGTGACTGACGGATAGCCGCCGCCTCAGTCTTATAAATACAGGTAAGTTTGAGTAGGAAAGTGAATGGGGGAAAGGTTGCACGCTTTCGTTCGGCAAGGGCTGTTTCATAAAAGTGGCGATAGTCTTGGTGTAATCCATCGATGACCGCATAGTTACTTGGCTGGTACGACTGTACGATGACGTCGGTAGGGTGATGGGATCGACCGACGCGGCCGACGACTTGTGCGAGTAACTGGAATGTCCGTTCGGGCGCTGCAAAGTCAGGCAGGCTGAGCCCTGCGTCAGCCTGAATAACCCCAACGGCGCGTAGTTTCGGTAAATCAAGACCTTTTGCGATAACTTGTGTGCCGACAATGATGTCAACAGTACCTTCGTAGAGCTCTTTGTACCGCGCTTCGACAGTTCCATCCGCTGACGAGTCACCGTCAAAGCGCGCAATTACTTTGTCGGGGAATAGTTTGCGTAGCTCACTCTCGATCAATTTGGTACCGATACCTTTGTGAATGATGTCAGTTGAATGGCACACAGGGCAGCTGGTCGGTACCTTAGCAGTCAAACCACACACATGGCAGCGTAATTGATGGTTATCGGCATGTAATGTCATGGGTAAAAAGCAGCGCGGACAACTGGCTGACCAGCCGCAGTTCTTACATAACGTTGTGTTGGCGCTGCCGCGGCGATTATGGAAAATCAGTACCTGATGGCCCTCCGTAAGCGTTTGCGTCATTATAGCTAGGAGTCTGTCGGATAAAAATCGATGTTGTTTAAAACTAAGACGCTTCGTCATATCAACCAAGGTGATGGTAGGCTTGACCGCTCCCTTCTTGGCCCGATTCGGTAGGCTAATGAGTGGCCGGTCGGTTTTGAGAGCGACGTAATAATCGCTGACAAGTGGTGTTGCGCTGCCGAGAATGAGTTTAGCGTGGGTATGATCGGTCAATATACTTGCGGCTCGGAGTGCAGAGTACCGAGGGGATTGCTCCTGTTTAAAGCTTGGCTCGTGTGCTTCATCAATCACGATGAGACCTAGATTGGATACAGGCATAAACAGGGCAGAGCGCGGCCCAATAACAATCGTAGGTTCTGTGGCTGTCAATGCCCGAAGCCAGGCACGGTGACGTTCGGCTTCGGTTTGGCGCGAATGGGTAAGAACAATATTACTAAAATGAGCAGCAAACTCATCAACGAGCTGTGACGTCAGCGCGATTTCTGGTACTAAAACGATGACTGACTTGCCAGCTGCAAGTGTGTCTTTTGCTGCCTCTATGTACACGGCAGTTTTACCGGAACCCGTTACACCGTGGAGAAGAATTGATCCAAATGGAATT
>JALQVV010000078.1 GCA_023260255.1 Candidatus Saccharimonadia bacterium | reverse complement strand
CCGTCTGCCGACCTGACCCCGTCGACACCGTCAAGCGTGACAAGGGAGGCGGACGGAACGGTTGGTGGACTCGGCGATCTTATCTTGCCTAAATCCCAGCCCGCTTTCCCCATGCTTGCCCTCATCGTCAGCGGCGGCCACTCGCAACTTGCGCTTTTCCACGACCATGGCGACTACGAACTGTTGGGCCAGACACAGGACGATGCCGTGGGCGAAGCATTCGACAAAGTTGCCAAAATCATTGGCCTCCCCTACCCTGGCGGCCCATCAATTGCCAAAGCCGCAGTGGATGGCGATCCCGAAAAATACAAACTACCCAAGGCACGGCTAGCAAATCCTTACGATTTTAGCTTCTCTGGGCTCAAGACAGCGCTTCTGAGGGCCGTCCAGGCCGAAACAGGTCATGATTACACATTTCCGTCGCACGAGCTTCCTGGGCTGTTAAATGACGTCCAGCGGGCAGATTTTGCCGCCAGTTTTCAGCAGATTGCTATTGAAACCCTGGTCGACAAGGCCGAAAAAGCATTTCAAGACTACTCCCCCGCCTCAGTCGTCATCGCTGGTGGGGTCGCCGCCAACCAAGAACTTCGTCGTCAACTACAAGAACGCCTACCAATCAGCATCGAATATGCTCCTATGCAGCTCTGTACAGATAATGGCGCCATGATCGCTACCCTTGGCTATTACTACGCACAAAAAAAGGACCCTGTAAGTCCCTATGATCTTGAAGTTATCCCTAGCCTGTCGATGACAAAGACCGCTTGGGCAAAATAAAACGCCTCCTAAGGGCGAGTATGACAAGCAGACACGGATAAACACAGGTGGCCGCAGCCACGTATTTATCCGTAGCTACCTGCCACACCCGATTGGTGATGTGAACCCCTTCAGCCAAGGGTCGGCGCAGATGAGTTTTCACTCACCAGAACCATGCCCTCTTTCAGCCCGACGGGCTCCCTCTCGAGGAGATCGGACATTGCCTTGCCGAAGGACTCCCGACTATCGAGAGCCGCGATCTGCAAGGTGGCGAGTCCGAACGGACCACGAGAAATTTCTGGACGCGTCGAATGCTTGGCGAACGCCGCCCAGAAGTTGACCGCTGCTCGCAGCGGCTCACCGGCATCGAAACTCGAAAGCGCGTCTGTCATCGCCCTTCCCAAAACACCTGTGGTGGTCATCGTGCACCTTCCGTTGTCTGCTTGTCTGTAAATGTATCTCCGGGGGTCAAAATCAACTCACGAAGCATGCAAGCACTATAGCATAAACAATATAAAAAGTCAATATTCTACCCCTGTTATCGGCGTTTCAGCGTACGAATAATCTTCTTGCCAAGTGGCAATACGGTCGTCCAGATGCCGTAGAGAGGTGACAGCGCTCGATCATACGTCCCCACCAGTCTGTCCTCGTGATCAGCAAAGCCCTGCTTGAACGTACTCACGCCATCGTTGAGCAGACCGTTCATGTCGTAGCGCGTGAGTCCCCACTCTTGCATTTTGCGAATAACATGCCACTTCAGAGCGTAATTAACACGCAGTTCCTGGCCTTTGTCATTCACACCGCCATAAAGTTCAAACGCCGTTTCGGCGCTGATTGCCAACCACAAAAAGGCAACAGGTTGCCCATCATAAAACGCCGCAAATACCGGTGAGGCCTCGCCCAATTGATCAAAAATATCGTAATAATACTTGTCGCCATGCAGTGCAAACCCTGCCCGTGCAGCAGTTTCATGATAGATCTCCATGCACTGTTCTAGCTCTTCCCTGCTCTTTACCTGGCGGATTGTCACGCCCTGTTCTGCGCCAGATTTACGGATATATTGGCGGGT
This sequence comes from Candidatus Saccharimonadia bacterium, assembly GCA_023260255.1. Lineage (GTDB taxonomy): Bacteria > Patescibacteriota > Saccharimonadia > Saccharimonadales > Saccharimonadaceae > UBA2112. Next base: position 11,264 of record JALQVV010000078.1, on the reverse strand, counting down.
TTTTTTGGCCATTGCCGCCAGGAGCTCGTCTTCACTTTTAGTCAGATCCAAAATCAACGTACGAGGAATCAATATGGTGTTTTCTGCCGGGCGCCAATTCTTACCTAACAGGGGTGGTAGCTCTTCCCAATCCGGTTCGATAGAAAGCGCGACCGCTCCATACCGAGAGCGCGCATAGCTGCCAAGTGCTTCTAATAGATCCGGTGCGTCTTCAGAGGTCGCAACTGGCCCCCGGGGAATATAGACCAACGCCTTTAATGGCCACGGCAGTTTGCGAATCAGTAACTGTGCTCCGCCGATAATCTGCTGGTCCATATCAACGCCAAAAACGCGCTCGACTCGCCATCCATGCGCTGCTTTGACCTCGCCCCAGCCCCATAACTGTAGCGGATGTCCATCGTTTTCCAGGACATAATCGTCCCACTCTTCCCTATCTTCACACGTCTGCAGTGAAATCATACTCATGCCATTATAGCACCGGCAGGGTGTTGTCCTGTTCGCCACATGATGTGGTATAATAGACGCTGAAAACAAACACGTGGGAACAAAACGCAGGACAGGTGTATTTCGTGGTGGGCATTTCACAAGAAATGTTTGTATTGAAGTGTGCCTGGAGTTCCACGTGAAAAATTTTATGCAAAAATAACAGAGGTGAAGACCAAAACATACCCTGATGAAACTTGCAAAGGCCTATACTCCAAGCGAATATGAATCCACGATCTATCAGATGTGGGAAACATCAGGTGCATTCAAACCAAGCGGTCATGGCGAACCGTACGCCATTGTCATGCCCCCGCCCAATGCCAATGGCAATTTGCATATTGGCCATGCACTCATGGCTAATCTTGAAGATATTTTGATCCGTTATTACCGCATGCAGGGGAGAGATACGCTGTATCTGCCTGGCGCGGATCACGCTGGATTTGAAACATGGGTCGTCTATGAACGTGAGCTGCAGAAACAGGGGAAAAGCAGGGTAGACTATACCCGTAGTGAACTGTACTCACAGGTATGGGATTTTGTCGCCGCACAGCGGGGCAATATGGAAAAACAACTGCGCGCGCTTGGCGCCAGTGCCGATTGGAGCAATCTTGTCTTTACCCTCGACGAGAAAGTGGTAAATACCGTCTATGGAACATTCAAAAAGCTATGGGATGAAGGCTTGATTTACAGGGGTGAACGCATTGTGAATTACAGCACCAAATACCAGACGAGCTATGCAGATATTGAGGTTGATCACAAAACAGAGAAGGGGACGCTCTGGAAAATCGCGTATCCTGTCATTGACCATGTCGCCGAAATCGTTGTTGCCACCACTCGTCCCGAAACGCTCCTCGGTGACACAGCCATCGCCGTCCACCCAGATGATGAGCGCTACAAATCACTTATCGGCTCACACGTGGTCGTCCCACTGACACAGCGTGAAATCCCGGTCATCGCCGACGAACACGTCGATCCAAGCTATGGCACCGGCGCGGTCAAAGTGACGCCAGCACACGACCCCAATGACTTTGAAATAGGGGAGCGACATAACTTGCCACGAATCCAAGTTATTGGCTTTGACGGCAAAATGATCAATGTACCTGAACAATTTCTAGGACTCGAAGTGGAAGAAGCCCGCAAGCGCGTACTCACCGCGCTCAAAGTGGCTGAGCTACGCCGTGGCGAGGAAGAAATCGAGCATTCAGTAGGGTATGACTACAAAAGCGGCCTACCTATCCAACCGCTCATCAAAGAACAGTGGTTCGTCAAAGTTCGCCCATTGGCCAACCGGGCGATTGAAGCAATCAAGCAGAATGAAGTGAATATCATCCCAGCGAGTCGCAAAAACGCACTGATTCAGTACTACGAAAACCTGCGCGATTGGAACATTAGTCGTCAGATCCCGTGGGGAATCCCAATCCCAGCATTCCAAAGCACTAAAGATCCAAGTGACTGGCTATTTGATACACGCGTTGACCAAGAAACTATTGATGTAAATGGTACAACGTATAAACGTGAAGAAGATACCTTTGACACCTGGTTCAGCAGTGGTCAGTGGCCATTCATCACCACGGATTATTTGAGTGAGGGCAGCCTGAGCAGATTCTACCCAAATAGCGTGCTTGAGACCGGTTTTGACATCTTGTATCCGTGGGTGGCGCGCATGATCATGCTAGGGCTGTATGCGACCGGAGAAGTACCGTTCAAGGACGTCTATCTGCATGGGTTAGTCCTTGACGAGCATGGTCAAAAAATGAGTAAGAGTAAGGGTAATGTCATCAATCCTATGGAAATCGTCGAAGCGTATGGGTCAGACGCGCTCCGCCTCGGCATCATCGGATCGCGCGGTGCAGCACAGAACCAGGCATTTAGTACTGGTAAGGTCGTTGCTGGCCGCAATTTTGCTAACAAACTGTGGAATATCGCTCGCTATGTTGAGAACACGCTGCCAGAGGACTTTGAGTTAGCCCAGCCACTGCCAAACAGCCTGGCAGACCAGTGGATCGCCCGTCAGCTGAACCAAGCAGCCCACGACATTGCCAAACAACTCGAAGGCTATCGTTTTGCCGAAGCCAGCGAGACGGTCTACCACGCTATTTGGGACGACGTCGCCGACTGGTATATCGAAGCCAGCAAAAAACAGCCCAACCCGCAGATGCTTGGCTGGGTACTCGACACGAGTCTCCGCATCGCACATCCGTTTGCGCCGTTTGTGACCGAAACGATATGGCAAACGCTCGGTTGGCACACTGACGAACTACTCATCAGTAGTCGTTGGCCTGAAAAGTTGCACTATAACGACATTGCAGCAGGGGAGTTTGAACAGTTGCAAAAGCTGGTCGTTGAGACACGCTATGTTTTGAGCGAACTACCGGGTAGCAAGAAATATACCGTGCTATACCAGGAAGATTCACTGATTGAGGATAACGCCGAACTAATCGCTTGGTTGGCGCGGCTTGCCGGTGTCGAAAAAGCCGATCAGCCAAAAGGCCTGCGCCTTGCCAGCAGTAACCGCGAAGCATGGCTAGCGGTTGACGAAGAAACGCTGTATGAGCACCAGACAAATCTAGAAAAACGCCTTGCTGAGGCTCGGCAAACTGCCGATAATCTTGCGGCACGGCTACAAAATGCTAATTATGTTGATAAGGCACCTGCACATCTTGTTGAAGAAACTCGTCAGCAACTTGCTGACACGCGAGAATTGATTGAACGACTTGCCCGCGAACTTGATGTCCTTTAGATGCTTGGCCAGAGAATCTGACTACCACCGAAATTATCGGTGCTACGACTAAAACTTTTTGACAAGAGATAACGTCGGTGGTCATCACGCGGCTGGATACGGGGCGTACCGGCAAATGCATGTGCAAATGATGCCTTTTCAACATGCGTGTGTGCACTATCACCAAAATCAAGTGCATGCGCCCCAATACCAATGGTGATCGTAGCTACCGGCAGCGCCAATGCAACTGCCTGATCAAACTTAGTATCATGCACCAACACGCCGAGCGCCGTAAAAGCGGCGAAGCCAATGATTATACGCTGAAACAGGGGTGTAATGAACATGTTTGTTTTGATAGAGGTTACAATCAAATATTAGCATAAGTTGTATTATTTGTCAATTTTATGCTAAATCTATTCGTGATGGTAGGGATGGCCGGCGGTAATTTGCTGGGCGCGGTACAGTTGTTCAGCCAGCATCAAGCGCACTAATTGGTGGGGGAAGACAAGCGGGGAGAGCGACCAAACAAAATCTGCCCTCTGATGAACCCGATCATCGACACCATAGGCACCGCCGATCACAAAGACGACGGACCGACCCGCGGTGAATGTCCGATCAAGCAAGCTCGCAAGCTGGGGCGAATCAACTTCGTCACCACGCTCGTCCAGTAGTATGACAAACTCATCATTGCCGAGGCGCGCCAGGATACGACCCGATTCTTCATCGCGTGCACCATCATCTGCCATAACACTGTGGGGTAGGAGCATCCATTCGGCCGCATAGGGCTTTTTCAGACGATCTAGGTAACGCTCAATGCCTTCTTGCACCCATGATTCATGCTTTTTACCAACGGCAAGGATTTTGACGGTCATTACAGCGCTACTTTCGCTGCAATTTCTGCCAGACGTTCATGATCTGGCTCGGCATCCATATCAGCCCGCTGATGATACTCGGCAGGGTCGGTAAAAGGAATCAGCTGCACATGAGCATGGGGCACATCAACCCCGATGATCTGCACGCCGACATAGGGGACCTCGAGTGTATCGCGCAGGTGTTTGGCAACTCGTTTCACCGTATTCATGAGGTGCTGGTAGTCCTCATCGTCCAAATCCCAGACAAATTCGACTTGTTTTTTGGGCACCACTAAAGTGTGACCGGCGACAATCGGGTGAATATCCAAAAACGCGTAGGTGTATTCATCTTCGTATACTTTGTGACTAGGGAGTTCACCCTTGATAATTTTCGTAAAAATCGAGTCTTGCATATAGTTCTATTGTAGCAAAAATGGCTTTTCAATCTGTTAAAATAGAGCGAGTGGGGAGAGGTGTCTGAGTGGTTGAAGGTGCCGCTCTCGAAAAGCGGTGTGCGGTAAAACGTACCGGAGGTTCGAATCCTCTCCTCTCCGCCAAGTTAGTCACGTTGGAACCCCCGGCGAACGTTAGTTCGGTGGGGGTTCTTGCATGATTGGGCCGTCGGAACCGGCCCAGGCCACCCAGACGTGATGTGGGTGTGGTGCCCGTATGGGCACCATCATTCCGCGCGGCTATTTGGCGATTTACAGAGGTCAAAACGGGTTTGTTACTCAAGCGGATCGGACCGGCGATCGGACCAGTGTCAAGTGCTGCTTCTGGGTGATAGTTCAGTACTGCATCAACAACGTCGGTCAGCTCGGCGTGCTCCACCAGTGGCTCTTGCGGCGTCCAGCCGTTGCCCTCGGGTCCGTCGTCGCGGCTGTCGACCTCAAACCTGTTGAACATGGCCGTGTTGAGCAAGCGACGTTCGCTTGAATCGGCATTGTCATAAGCCTGACGGGCTTTTTGCAGGACTGCGAGCACAATATCGAGACGTTGGATCAAGTCGGCACGGTGCATGTCTGAAGCACTGATTAGCCGTCTGGCGTCGGCGATTTCAGCCGCGACAGCAGTCTGACGCTTCTTCAAATCTTCAATTGGGAGCGCGTCAGCCATGTAAGCATCGATGAGCTTATTCTTTTGGCGTTCAAGCTGAATCAAGCGACGGCGTTGCTCGGCGGCAAGTCGGTCTTGTTCGGCGAGCATGAGCTCGAAATCTTCGGTGACGGTGGCTTTTATCTCGTCGAGCTCGGACTGATTGAAGCGGATACGAGACCAGATGCGCGCGACCTTCTTTTCAATGGCCGTGGCAGGTAGATACGGCAGATCGCACTTCGTCCGGCCTGTGTGCCGACCAAGGCAAAAGAAATACTCGTAGCGGCCACCCTTACCCTTACTCCAGCCGTAGCCGATCTTGCCGCCACAGCGAGCACAAATCAGTGCACCTTTGAGGTAATGCGTATGCCGCCAGGAACGGTCGCCAGCCAGGCGACGGCCCGCCAGAACGTCTTGGACTTGTTGCCAAGTGATGTCGTCGACAAGTTGTGGGTGCTTGCCGTCGAAAAGCAGGCCCTTGAAACGAATTTGGCCTTTGTAGTACGGCTGAGTCAGCATGCGGTGGACTTGGCTGTTACTCAGTGGCTGTCCGGCATATTTGGTGGTCTCACGTGTTTTGAGGCCGCGTTCTTCGAGAGCATCACGCAGCGCCGAAATACTCCATTCGCCAGTCGCGTATTGCTGGAAGGCCCATTGAATGTGTGGTGCCTTGTCTTCATCGACCACCACGCTTTTCACTTCGACACCGTCGATACGTTGCGCGATGTTGATATAGCCAATCGGCGCCCAACCCGGCGTACCACCGCGGCGTACCTTTTCTTCCAAACCTTTACGAGCCTCAGTGGAGAGGTTCTTGGAGTAAAACTCGGCGAATGAGGCCACAATGCCATGCATGAGAGACCCGGCCGGAGTTTCGTCTACTTGCTCCGAGACAGAGACAAGCGTGGCGCCAGCCTTGCGGATGTCGAGCATGATGGCGACATCGTCAGCACGATCCCGGGCTAGGCGGTCGAGCTTGTGGACGATGATGTAATCGACGCTCGGTAAGGAGCCATCCGCTAGACGTGCCAAGAGCGATTGCAAGCCGTCCCGATCTGCGGAACGAGCGGACGCGCCGGCATCGACGTACTCCTCGAGCACGATTGCACCCAGCTCACCAGCCTTTTTGATACAGGCGGAACGTTGTGCCGGGATGGAATAGCCTTCAGCCTCGCCATCTTTGGATGCTTGGCGAGCGGTAGAGACGCGCAGATAGATGATGGCGCGCTTGGAACGGTTAGAGCTGTCAGAAACTGGCCCAAACGACAATAAAGGCGCCTCATCGGCGCCCTTCGTGGTCTCTTCGGATGGTGATTTTCGATGGGCCGTCATATATCCACATTACCGGGCGAAAACTGTCGATACAACAGGTGGTTCGTTGAATGCGTGCAACAAGCACATGGTTTCTTGGGGTGAGGTTTGTGCTGTGGAATTAGCAGCACGAAGCTCTAGCAGTATTGCAATTTTATTGTATTTATGCTATAATTAGTACAACTAGTTGGGAAATTTAGTCACCGCTAGTGCATTTCGTTGAGGCATTGCCTCCGAAACCTATTGATAAGCAGACAGCACAAGGTGAGGGCTTCGTCTCTTTATGAGAGGGCCGAAGCCTCATCTTGTGTGTAAAGGAAAACACACGACTGATTCGTCAGTTGGCCCCTGTGCCAGATGCGGAGAAAGCAATCATGTGCATCGAAGCAAAGACTGATGACACGACTGTCGAGCCCTGCCCAAATCCCGTCCCCACAGACGAGGACATGGGGGACGATTATGTGCGCATTCCCTTCTCCTCGGTCTCGCTATTCAGCAGACCGCCCCTAGGCGAGTGCAACCGCTGTCATCGGCAATCCTGGACAGAATCGGAACTTGGGACCGAGGACCAAGTGACTCAACCGGACGGCAATCCGTGCGGTGGGCGCATCGTCGAACGGACGTAGGGACGAGCGAATGTGGCAAGTGGCCATGGGTTAAAACCTGAAGCCACGGTGCTTGCTCCGTGTTTTCTCACCCCATGTCTGCTTGTCATATTCGCTCCATAGATGTGTGTCTATGCTGATGAGTCCTAAAGGACGAAAGCGAGATATGTTGTTACTACGTAACAACATCATTCGGCACCCCTAACGCCAGGTTTACAGAGGTCAGAGCGATTTCTTACTCAACCTGATCGGTACACCGAGAGGGCAGGCGACCGGACTAGTCACGAAGGATCTCAGCGACTCGATCCCACACACTCGCGTTCCAACGTTGTAGCAACTGGGCCGCCAAAGTAAATGCCGCTCAAGAAGCGGCATTTACTTTGCCTACCCATAAGGCTCATGTATAATTCATAACTAATATGGATAGGGACTACTCACTCTAATGGCACGACTTCCACAACCGGGCAGCGACAATGGTGTATGGGGGGATATTCTTAACGACTTTCTATCGCAATCACTCAAGCCAAACGGACAGCTGAAAGATGATGTCGTAACGGCGAACAATCTCGCTCCGAATAGTGTCACTAACGCAGCAATCGCATCAGACGCGGTGAATGCCACAAACATTGCTGATGGTTCGATCACCGAGACATTACTGGATGCAGCGGTACAAACGAAACTGAACACTACTGCCCCCGTGACCAGCGTTGCCTCAAAAACAGGTGCTGTTACTCTTGATAAATCGGATGTAGGACTCGGAAATGTCGACAACACGAGCGATGCCAACAAGCCTGTTTCGACAGCGCAACAAACTGCGTTAAACCTCAAATTGAACAGTGCTGATCTCGATAGTCAAACGGCTACCAATATAACCAATGTCAGTTCAGATACTCATGCCGCTTTAACTGCTGCGATAGGCTCTTCGATGACGACTACCACGGCCGATGTCACTTATGGCCATGTTTTACGACATGTTTCAGGGCGGGGGCTTATATCGGACACTCGCTCGGACGGGGTCGTCACATCTGCGACCAGCCGGGTACGGTTTCCGCTCCCAGAGGCAGTGACAGCTGTTCGGCTTGTTTGGTCAAACTTTTATGTACCAAGCGGCTCAGGCGAGACGACAAATGCTTATACGCTGACTATTAAAGCATCCGTCGAGGATACGACGCTCATCGGGGGCCGTACCGCTGGCACCACACTTATACCCGTCTTTTTCAACGGTAAGCGCACCACGACACTAGAAGCAGGCGGTATCCTTATTTCGGATCCGGTCTATATCAACACCCCCAATGCGTGGGCCCTGTTTGTGCGCACGTACGTCTCTGTCGCCTCCGGCGAGCGATGGCCAACTCCGTATCCAACATCTACTACGGCCTCTGTGCAGCTCGATGGTAGTGGCGTGAACGAAGGTGTCACGACCGGCTCAGACCTTACCGATTCTGGCAGCCTCTCGGGCTCTAGTGCGTTTGCATTTGGTCCTACCGGCATCGTTGCAGATGCTCGCACAGATGCGCAAACCCATGCTGTTCTTTTAGCGGGAGACTCCATCACAAAGCGTAACGGCGTCATTAATGCCGTCGGATCGTATCAAGAACAAGCCACAATGAACGCCGGACTACCGACAATGCGTATTGCCTGTGGCGGCGAATCATTCTCGTTTATTAAGTCACAGGCAAATTTTTGGCGTCGCATGCAGCTCGCTCGGTTCTCCCGGCACGTCATTTCAGGATACGGTATTAACGATGTTCGAAATGGCTCATCACTGGCAACCTTGCAAGCAGACGCTATTGCGGTCTGGACCATGTTTGCCCGGCTTGGGCTGCAGGTCCATCAAACGACACTACTGCCTAATCCTGGCGCCTCAACAGATGGCTATCTGACTGCATCGGGGCAGTCAATCGTTAATTCTAGCTGGGAAGCTGTCCGGACTGGGTTTAATTCATGGTTACGGTCTGGGCAGGCGGCTACCGATTCTGGTGGTATCCTAAAATCCGTTATCGATGGTGCCGCGCTCTGCGAAGTGAACGCTGCCGGCACGCTAACGCTCAATGGTGGCTTTTGGAAACCGCTCGCATCGGTTGCAACCGTGTCGGGAACAGCATCTGCGTATACGACGACATCGGTCACCGACTCAACAAAGACTCGTACTCTCAATCAAGATCAGTCGCTTGCGCTCTACATCAGTTCAGCGACAACTGGCGCCGGCCAGATTGCTTCGGTCAAATCAAATACTGCGACAGCGGGCACGGTGTGGACAATTAGCGCAATTACGCTGCCTACTGGTACGGTAACCTACCAGATTGCTCCATCACCTACGTGGGACCACCTCCACCCGACCCAGGCGCTTCACGATTTAGTGACAGCCGGACTAGATCTGAGCTATCTTAAGACCTCATAAATACTCCTGTCAGTAACATTGTTGTGGGGCTCTTTTTTCATACTGTATACTGTAAACATGAGCGGAAACAAACCAACAAAAGCCACAAAAAAACTGCCTGAACACAAAATACCCTTCTACAAACATTTGTTGAAGTTCCTCATATGGGTAGTGATCATTTTTGCGGTTTTGGTGGGGATTGTCTGGGTTGCGTTTCAGGTCAGCCCATGGCCGTCGGCGCTCCTAATACGGGACGCTTTTGACAAAAACTCGCTGCAGGTATCGCGTGCACTGGAAAAATACGTACCGGACACTGTTGACTCAATGCTCAACCAGCAGTATCGCCAAAACGATAATGACGGGTATATGGATGTTTATTTCCCGAAGGGTACCAACAAACCACTGCCGACCGTCGTGTGGGTGCATGGTGGGGGCTGGATATCGGGCGACAAGAGTGATATCGCGAACTATATGAAAATCCTGGCAGGAAAAGGTTATACCGTGATTGCTGTCGACTATACGATCGCACCCGAAAAACAATATCCAGTACCGGTCATCCAAGTAGGCGAGGCGTTGGGGTACATCAATCAGCAGGCCGAGCGGCTGCATGTTGATGCAAACCAGATCGTGCTTGCTGGGGACTCGGCCGGATCGCAGATTGCTTCTCAGGTCGCAGCAATGGTAACCAACCCTGACTACGCCAAAGAGATCGGCATTGCGACCAACCTAAACAAAAACCAGTTGGTCGGTATGCTCCTCAACTGTGGAGCATACGACATTAAAATTGCCAATGCTGACGGCGATGACGAGGGTGCCAAGTTGCTACGAACCTTCCTGTGGTCATACAGTGGCCGTAAAGACTTCATGAACGATGCCGAGCTCATGCAAGCATCGGTGATCGAACACGTTACCAAAGACTTTCCGCCAAGTTTCATCACGGCCGGCAATCAAGACCCGCTACTGCAACAGTCGCTGAACTTTACTAAAAAACTCAAATCCCTTGGAGTAGAGGTGAGCGACCTGTTCTATCCAGACAATTACACACCGCCACTCAATCACGAGTATCAGTTTGTCCTCGATAACAGCGCCGGCAAACTCGCCCTCGACCGCATGACACAGTTTTTGGCAACCCACACCAAGAAGTAGAAAATCATACCATAGAAAAATCCCCATCAACATGGGGATTTTTCTATGGTACACCCGACAGGATTTGAACCTATGGCCTTCGGCTCCGCAAGCCGACGCTCTATCCAGCTGAGCTACGGGTGCATATGATCTCAATTGTCGTTGTTAAAACAACAGTTGAGATCTTGTAACTAGAAGGTGCTTTCGGCCTGTTTTATCAGGCGAACAGAGGTTATTTTATCACAAATTCTTTGCTAAATCTACTAGTTAGACTCGATTATGATAGTCAGGATGATTGCAAACACAATAAGACCGATTGATCCAAGAGCGATAATTAGCCCAGGGCGGCGCTCTGCGAGTGATGCATAGCTTGGAAATTGTTGCTTAATCATCTGACGTGAAACAGGGTCGTCGTACTGCTCAATCGTCACGTTTTTCTCGCGAAGGGCGGCAATAAGCGTATCGAGTTCATGTGCACCCCAGTAGAGGCTTGAAATAGCAATCGGCTCACCGCCGCGCACGCCAATCATCACGCGTGGTACCACGCCGAAGCTTGGTTCGTAGAAGTTAACGAACACTTTTACAGCCTCAATGTCATCAAATTTTACCGTTCGTGTCTGTCGAAAGACGTTTCGGTATTGAACACCATCAGCTGACACAGTGAGGGTGCGGCTACGTATTAACCATGCTAGTAC
>JALQVV010000035.1 GCA_023260255.1 Candidatus Saccharimonadia bacterium | reverse complement strand
TCATCTGTTCTATATGTTCCACCTGATACACCTAATCCAAATGTAGATACACCTGCTGACATGCCTACAACACAAAGGTCCTGTGACATTGCTGACATTGATGGTGATGAAGCTGAGTTTACTACTCTCTGGTCACCAGTATATGCATTAGTGGTATTGGTAGTAGTGGTATTAGAAGAAGAACCACTTTGGTAAGTAGTTGTACTCTCCTGTGAATAACCACCAGAAATCGTTGTATTTGAACCAGAGGTATTTGTCTGAGTGTTGGTCGTTGCACCCGTACTTGTCGTATCAGCCCACGCTGTCTGGTTGGCAGCTATTGTAAAACATAATAAAAGACCAAAAATCAGTCAATAAGTTCGCGAGTGGTGCCTCGAAACTAATCAATGCTCGCTCATCAATATAGCTAAGGTTGGTTTGGCGTCCGCGACGAGTTGAAATCAACTGGATCACCGCACCAATATAGTCAGACGGTACGACAATTTCGCCCTTAATCCATGGCTCACGGATTTCGACAACTTTGCTCATGTCGGGCAGCTCACTGGCCGATTTGATATCGATATCACTGCCATCAGCTAGCGTTACCTGGTAGTCCGTACTTGGATTGGTGACAACCAAATCCAAATCATATTCGCGCTCCAGCCGTTCGCGAATAATGTCCATGTGCAGCAGCCCCAGGAATCCGATCCGCATGCCAAATCCAAGCACCGGCGAATTTTCCGGTTCGAATTGCAAGGCGCTGTCGCTGAGTGCCAACTTTTCGACCGCTTCTTTGAGCTCTTTGTAGTCATCGTTACTGGTCGGGAAAAACCCAGCGTACACAAATGGTTGAACATGCTGATAGCCTGGCAGTGCTGCGCTGGCATGGGCACGCCTAACAGTCACCGTGTCACCTACACGTGCATCACGAGTCGTTTTGAGGTTGGTGACAATATAGCCAATTTCACCGGTTGCCAATTGATCACCTGGTTTCATGGTTGGTGATAACGCCCCAACTTCTAATGCAATACCGCTTGCACCAGTCGCTAGCATCTCGATCGTATCGCCCTTTTTAATCGACCCGTCGACTGTGCGAGTGTACAAAATCACGCCGCGATAATCATCATAATAACTATCAAAAATAAGCGCTCTTGTGGGATCGTTTTCTTGGCCCTGCGGTGGCGCGATTCGCTCTACAATTGCATCTAGTACTTCCGGCACGCCTTCACCTGTCTTGGCACTGATCTTGAGAATGTCAGATTCATCACAACCAAGCAAATTAATCAACTCGGCACTCACGCGTGGCACATCAGCCGCCGGCAAATCAATTTTGTTCAGCACTGGGATGATCGTCAGATCAGCATTCAGGGCCAAATACACATTGGCAAGTGTTTGTGCCTGGATGCCCTGGCTGGCATCAACGACCAATATTGCGCCTTCACACGCTGCCAGCGACCGACTCACCTCATAACTAAAGTCAACGTGACCGGGGGTGTCAATCAAATTCAGTTCCATAGTCTTATAGCTCATTCGAACGGGTGCCAATTTAATCGTAATACCCTTTTCGCGCTCCAAATCCATGCTATCGAGTAGCTGTGATTTCATATCACGTGCCGATACGGTGCCAGTCAGCTCCATCAAGCGATCGGCAAGTGTGGACTTGCCATGATCTATATGAGCAATGATACAAAAATTGCGAATAAGATTCTGATCCATATATCTGCACTATTATGTCAGATTATCTACAGATTAGCGAGTCCTAGCGTGCATGAGCAAAAAGAAGCTGGTCCAGACGATGAATAATTGGATCAGCTTCTTTCAGGTGCAATAACCGACTAACAACCAAATAAACTGCCATACTTGTAGCTGCTATTAGCACGAATTTTGGAAATGTCGCCAAGAAACTCGCATCCTCGTTTTGCAATTGGAACAACTGTACCATCACATAACAAATGACCGACATAATAGTTGTCGCGATAGCCATTTTCATGATCGCGCGCAGCAGTTCTGCACTGACCAATCCCTTGATCCTATGGTTCATCACCGTGAACAAAATAATCACTTCAAACACCGCCACAAGTGACTGCGCGTACCCGAGGCCATACGCACCCATGTTGAGCTGTGTCGTAAACCACACAGCGAGTCCAATATTAAGCGCAATCGCAAACAATGAAATGTAGAGTGGCGTCCGCGTATCTTGCTGCGCATAAAAACTACGGGCAGCAATAAAGTAAATCGAGCGGAACAAAATAGCCAACGCCAACGACCCGAGCAATCCCGCCATCAATGCATCACCACCGTTTTTGATAAAGTTCACTAAATAACCGCGAGTAAAAAACGCGATTGCCGCCACCGGCATCGATAGCCAAATAATCACGCGAATGATTGTCTGTAGGTCACTCCGGAACAGGTCGGGTCGGCCCTGCCCAATACGCTCAGTCATCTTTGGAAACGCTGCCGTACTGATAGCAACACCGATGAGATTAATCGGTGCCATATGGAGCGCAACCGCCTGATTATACGCAGCCAGTGTACCAGCCGACATACGTGATGCAAGATTGGTTTCGACAATACCTACCAGGTAGTCCATGCCTTGGTCAATCGAGCGTGGCGGCAATAGTTTTAATACTTGTCGAAATCCTCGATTGCGCCAAAAAATCTTGAACTGGTAATCAAACCCAAGCCCGATCAACCCAACGGTGCTAACAATCAATTGCAAAATCGATCCGAGTACGACACCCAGCGCAACGCCCATGATACCACCCTCAAATATCTGCACGCCAAATATAGTAATACCGCCCGTGAATACCGTAATACCGATAATAATGCCGATGTTATATAAAATCGGTGCCAGCGCAAAAAAGGTAAACCGCCCCACTGCCTGTTGAATACTCGCGATCACCGTTGCAATTGCAAAAAGGAACGGGTTGACGGCAATCACGCGCATCATGCTTGTTGCTAGGGCAATACCTGACTCACTCAGCCCCGGCGCAATCACATACCGTACTAATGGCTCAGCGAATATGATGATCAATATGCTGGCAGCGAGTGTGAGGAGTGCCATAAAATTAATGACACTTGTCGACAATTCCCATGCCGATTTTTTATTGCCACTTCCAAGCCGTTGGTTAAATACCGGGATGAATGTCACCGACAAGGCGCCCGATACCAAAATAAAAAACATAAAATCAGGCACTGTAAAAGCTGCAATATAGGCATCGTAGCCTTCTTTGTAACTATCGTAATACGTACCATTCAAAAGACGCATTCGGAAAAACCCGAACAAAAACGACAGCAGCGTCGACCCGGCCAGCAGTGTCGCCGCCAATTGAATTGGCAGCTTCTGGTTGGCGCGGGTAACGGCGCTTCTGACTCGTCCCATACCCTTATATTAACTCACGCCTAGGCGTATAGTTTTGCTTCCTTTGGTAGCGTCGCGTCTTTGAGTAATTTTTCAACATCAGCTTCGTCAATCGTTTCCTCAACCAGGAGTGCCTTTGCCAAAACATCCAGACTCTTGCGATTCTGAGTAATGACGATTTCGGCACGACGAGCCGCTTCTTTGATCAATGATTCAACTTCACGGTCGATTTCTTTGGCAGTGTCATCACTGTAGGGACGTTCGTGGGTGATCTTATCGAACACCATACCACCATTGTCTTCGTGGAACACCTGATCGCGAAGCTTGGTACCCATCCCTTGTTCAATCACCATATCGCGGGCGATTTCAGTGGCTTTACGCAGATCGCTCCCAGCACCTGTGGTGATACCGTCTGCACCATAAATGATCTTTTCGGCAACACGACCGCCCATGGCACGTGCCAAAATGTCCTTGAACTCATA
>JALQVV010000043.1 GCA_023260255.1 Candidatus Saccharimonadia bacterium | reverse complement strand
GGTCATGAGTGATCACCAACACCGCCTCACGAGCACTCTCTAACCAGTCGATAAATTGCTGTTTGGCTACATAATCCATGTGGTTTGTTGGCTCGTCGATCAATGCCAAATGCGCTTGCGAATGCATGATCTTGACTACTTCAACCAGTCGTTTTTGTCCGCCAGATAGCGTTGCAAATACACGATGGGCGATACCTGGCAGTTGAAAATTTTCGAGCTCGCGCTCTATTTGTTCTTCGATTCTATAGAACCCTTTGTCATCAAACCGCTGAAGCGCTTCTGTATACTCATTGATCATTTTCAGATTGTCACCCATTGTGTCGGGATATGTTTCAATAATGTGGCTCAGTCGAGCATACTCGGGTACACCCTGCAGCACATATTGCATAACTGTTTGGTCACCAATACCATGGTGTTCTTGTTGCGTTGCCACAACAACAGTCCCTGTTTTGTATATGACTTCGCCAGTATAATCATGGTCTGTCCCGCTCAAAATTCCGAACAGCGTCGACTTACCAACACCATTCCGACCAATCACACCAACCTTTTCGCCATCATTAATCGAAAACCTCACATTTGACATGAGGCTTTTTGGTCCAAATGATTTTTCCGTTACGGTAATATCGGCGAGCATAGCTTATCAATAGTAACAGATAGAGAGCGCATGCAAAAACCCGGCCTTTTTGAGACCGGGTTTTGCTATAACGATTCGCTCTACTTGCGCGCTGTTTTCAGCGTCTCAGCGTACCACAGCAGCTTACTCATCTGCTGATCGAGTTGTGACTGCGGACTATACTCACGCTCACGCAGTTCTTGCTTGAGCTCACCATCATCACTGATAGAGTCAGCCAAGCGATCATTGAAGAAAAGTGCCTGTGGAATGGAAATTGCACCAACGCCAGGTAGTGCCATACGCAGGTTGGCAATTGCCTGCGCACCTCCGCTTGTCCCATGCCCAATTAATGCAACTGGCTTGTCTTCGAGTTGAAAATCAAGTACGTCAATCGCGTTTTTAAGTACCGCAGATGTTGAGCGGTTGTATTCAGGAGTTACGAATACGTATCCGTCAAATGCAGCAATGGTGTCGAGCCACTTCTTTGTTTCTGGATCAGGCTTGCGCTCAGGGTTATAGCGCGGGCTAATTGGTTCATCCAAAAATGGAATTGGGTGATCTCGCAGATCCACTATCTCCACATCCGCTTTCTGCGCGATGTCCGCTGCTGCCCATTTTGCTAATTTGTCTGTCTGACGGCCCTGACGAGTACTGCCGATAACGACGGCGATCTTTACCATGAGTGTTCCTCCATGCTATATTTAGTATAGTAACTATATTAGTATAGAGATTTTACTATACTTTGTAAAGCATCTAGAACGTATCTATCGCCAGATTGTCAGAATAATCGCAAAAATCAAAAGCTTTGCCAGCCAGTCACCTGCATGAATGACCGCCAGTTGCGCCGGAAAATGTTCATGAATGACCGATCCGACTAAGAGGACAACCGGAAATCCAATCCAGAGCCAAAATGCCAGTAGAATTGCTTGGTTGATATAAAGCAGATTCAATAACCCGACTGCATAGGCTATTACCAATGCGACAACAAATGTTCGTACAAGTTCAATAAGAATCTTATTTGGTGTTGCAGTTGTACGAACATCTTCTTTTTTATCTAATTTGGTTGCGCGCAATGCGACAACTTGTTTATTGAGGAGAAAATAGTATAAAGCGCTAAATCCGACGGCCAAGATTGTTGCAACAATAATCGCCCAGTACTGAACATGAATCATAAATCCTCCTTTTTTGCTGCTTAAGGTCCTCCTCTTATAGTACTACTCTGGTATAATGTTGCAAGATGGCGCGTTGGCGGAGCAGTTACGCAGCGGTCTGCAAAACCGTTTAGACGGGTGCGACTCCCGTACGTGCCTCCACGTCAGTTTTACAAATACATGTAAAATTGACGTGGGATAGTACATATATGCGCAGGTGGTGGAATTGGTAGACACGAGAGACTTAAAATCTCTTGGCTGAATAAGCCGTGCGGGTTCGATTCCCGCCCCGCGCACCAACTAAGTAGACCGGGCTTGACCTGGTCTATTTAGTTGGCTTGCAGCTCAATATTTCTCTTTCAGAATATTAAGTAGTTTCGTTGTTGTTGCCCAATTGCGTATTGTCATCGATCGGTACACTGGCGTACCGATAATTTTACTTAGTCGGCTTTTTACCCGTAATGCGCTGAGGCGCTGCGAATACACCACTCCTTTGCCTGGCCAAATTTTGTCGACACCCTCACGTGGATCAAATACCGCTATCGCATCATTAATGTTCGTATCGATCAAAAAAATAGCATCACTATGGTACTTTGTTGGTTCGTCACCAAAGCCCTCTGGCCGGTTATCTATAACGGCCTGTAGCTCATTTCGAGTGAGCACAAGAACTTTAATCAGATTGCTCTCAAGTTTAAAAGTTACCGGCAGTACCTTCTCGATGGTTGCCTTTATCTCTTTGGCGCTTTTGTCGGATCTCAGAATGACATTGCCACTCGCAATGTATGTCAGTACATCTTTATACCCCAATTGTTCCAGGCACTCTTTCAATTGCAGCATTGGTACTTTGTTTTTGCCGCCCACGTTGATACCCCGTATGAGAACGACGTAGGTATTCATGCTACTTATTGACGACTCGAGCAATTGTATCCGTCAAATCAGCCGGCAGTACAAATAGCGTTTTTTGACTTGGTTCGACGGCAATTTTTTCAAGCGTCTGCAACGTACGAATATTAATACCGCCAGGAATACTGGTCAGCATTTCAGCTGCTTCGGCAACAGCTTTGGCAGCTGCCTTTTCGCCCTCCGCCGTAATGATAACCGCACGACGTTCACGTTCGGCCTCGGCCTGTTTTGCCATGGCACGTTTCATGTCAGCCGGTAGTTCGATGTTTTGCACTTTGACGTTTTCGACATCAATACCCCATTGATCGGTTTGTGAATCAACAATTTCTTTGATCTGCTGGCTAATAACGTCACGTTTGCTGAGCAGTTCGTCCAAATCGGCATTACCAGCAACATCGCGAAGTGCCGCCTGCGCGAATTGACTGGTCGCATAAATATAATTGGTCGTTTCTAGCACTGCTTTTGGTGCATCAATGACACGAAAATACACGACTGCATCGACACCAACGGTCACGTTATCTTTAGTAATGACTTCTTGCTTTGGGACGTCGATTGGCGTGCTACGCATATCAACACGGATAATACGTTGAAAGATAGGCACAACGATACGCAAACCTGGTTCGCGAATACCACTAAAACGACCAAGTGTCAGCACAACACCACGCTCGTACTGGTTTACCACCTTGATACCGCTCAGCACGAACAGCACAACAACAATAATGACAAAAACCACAAATCCTTCCATAACACCTCCTATACGTTTGCTTCTATTGTACCATTCGCGAGGGCATCATTGATGAGCATTTCAATCAACTGGGGATAGTTAATCCCTTCTTGACGCCACAGTTTGGGGTACATACTAATATTCGTAAAACCCGGTAATGTATTGACCTCCATGACATAAAACGTCCCGTCGGCCGCCAACATATAATCAACTCGCGCCAGACCCTTACAATCCAAAACTTCAAAAACTTTTGCTGTCGTCTGACGAATCGCTTCTTTCGTTGCATCGTCAATCGATGCACTGATTCGGACCTCGGCAGTACTGCTGTTCGAATACTTGTCATCATAGGTATAGAATTCGGCACCTGGCACGATTTCACCAACACCACTCACTTGGTGATGTGGTGGCGTTCCAAGCACCGCCACCTCGAGTTCCTGACCAACAATTGCTTTTTCGATCAGTACGATCGAATCGTGACGATGCGCTTCTTCGAGTGCTGCTGGTAGTTCGCTGGCACTGTGCACTTTACTGACACCAACAGAACTACCCGCACGCGCCGGTTTGACGAATAGTGGATTACCAAGCTGCATTGTTAATTTGCCAAAATCAGGTAGTGGCTCATACTGCCGGTGCACACGATATGGTATGACAGCAATGTTATTCGCCTGCAGTATTTCTTTGGTAGCAAGTTTATTCATGGCAATCCCGCTCGATGTGACATCGCAGCCAACGATTGGAATATGCAGCAATTGTGCCATGCCTTGGACGCTACCATCTTCACCGTTCCGACCATGCAGAATCGGTAGAATAACATCGACTTTTATCACTTTATTGTCCGGAATGGTCACAAATCCACTCGATCCTAATACCGGCAGGAGTTGCGATCCATTCTGCGTATCTGCATATTCTTCAAAATCATCGAGCAACCACCATTTGCCGTGCCTATCGATATAGCATGGCAACACATCAAAAGCCATTTCGTCGATTGCCGCGTAGACATTACGAGCAGAAGAGACAGAGACATCGTGTTCGGATGACTCGCCGCCGAAGAGCATGAGCACTCGTTTGCGGTCCATGCGTGTATTATACCACTCGACTGGGTATACTAGAGGTATGGAACGAGTACCGCTGGCCGAACGCATGCGGCCACAAACACTGGATGAGGTAATTGGGCAAACACATTTGCTTGGCGACAAGGAGATCCTGCGACAAATTGTCAAAAACAAAGAACCCGTCAGTTTGATATTGTGGGGGCCACCAGGCAGTGGCAAAACAACCCTGGCGCGGATTATTGCTCGCGAAGTCGAAGCAGATTTTATTGAGCTATCGGCTGTCACGAGCGGCAAAAAAGATGTCGAAAAAGTCGTCGAACATGCCCGGCAAAACTGGAACCTGCAACTACGCACCGTGCTGTTCGTAGACGAAATCCACCGGTTCAACAAAGCCCAGCAAGATGCATTTTTGCCCCATGTGGAATCAGGCTTGATTACACTCATAGGAGCAACGACCGAAAACCCAAGTTTTGAAGTCATCACCCCACTTCTCAGCCGCAGCCGCGTATTGGTGCTGCAGCCTCTCAGCAAAGATGAAATCATTGCCATCGTTAAACATGCACTCAAAGAACTGAAGAAAACCAAATTCGTTACACCAGCAGCAGTTGATTACTTAGCGGAACTAGCTGGCGGCGATGCCCGTGTAGCACTTGGTAATCTAGAGCTCGCGCTTAATATGAACGAGGCAAAAGTCACGCCCGAGGTCGTCAAAGTTGCTGCCCAAAAACGTGTGCCCGGATATGACAAAAAGGGCGAGATGCACTATAACGTCATATCGGCGTTCATCAAAAGCATGCGTGGCAGTGATGTTGATGCGACGCTTTATTACCTCGCGCGTATGATCGATGCTGGTGAAGATCCGAAATTCATTGCCAGGCGCATGGTTATATTTGCAAGTGAGGACATCGGCCTTGCCGGCAACGGCGCACTTGGACTCGCCGTCAGCGCTTTTCAGGCCGTCGAACGTGTCGGCCTACCCGAAGCAAACTACACGCTCTTTCATACTGCTGCCGCACTGGCAAAAAGTAAAAAATCACGTGAAGTTGCCGGCCTCATGTATGAAGCAAAGGCCCTCGCCAAACAGTACCCTGATGCGCAGGTCCCCCTCCATCTGCGTAATGCCCCGACAAAGCTAATGAAAGATCTTGGTTATAACGAAGGCTATAAATGGGAGGCGGATTTTAAACACAAAAAAGGATTTCTGCCCGACGAAATACAAAGAAACACTTAATGCCGTTTCTTTGTGCGTCGCAATACGTCTTCATAGCGAGCAAGGTAATTCTGCGCCATCGTTTCTGCAGAAAATTGCTGCTCGACCGATTCACGACATGCTTTTGGATCGATCTCTCCCACCCGTAGCATATACTCTGCAAATTCTTTTTCATTCTCCGCAAGAAATCCATTCACGCCGTGCTGAATGATTTCGGGCATCGACCCACGTTTCATAGCAACAACTGGCGTACCGCAGGCAAGTGCTTCAATAACCGCCATCCCAAATGGCTCTTCCCACTCAATAGGAAACAGAAGTGCTTTTGCATGAGAAATGAACTTCATTTTTCGAGCACCACTCAGGTTGCCCGCATAGGTAATTTTGCCGTATTGTAATGTATACGGCAAAATCTTATCACTGTAGTAACGAAACTCTTGATTTGTTCGATAGATACTCAGCGGATTTGATAACTCGAGCAGTAATTTGTGACTATTCCCTATGCCAGCAATAGTACCCGCCATGCGGAGCCGTTTGTTAAACTTCGCTGCATATTTGGCAGCGATATGCTGACCCTTATCCGGATGAAAACGCGCAAGCGTAATATAATAATCGCCTTTGTGCTCCTCAAATGGAAATTGATCCAACCGTATGGCATTATGGACAGCTGGTAACAAGTGGGATTTAATTTGTTTCGGTGCGGTCTTTGCCATCGCTTCGGAAATTGTCACCATATACATGTGGCCCATATCTCTCAGCTGCTCTAACTGCGGCCGATTATCCGGAATACCCTGATCAAACATCTCTTTATTGGAAAACGGTGGTCCGTGGAACGTATGAAGAACTGGTGGAACCTTGGGAAGATGTGTCGCTAAGGCAAAAAAAGATGGCCCAATGAGCGTGTTGTGATCGTGAATAATATCAAAACTACCGTCTTCGCGGATTTTATTTAATGCAAATTCTAGGTGCGCATTGAGAATTGGTAGTATCTCATAATACGGTTTATGAATCTGACTAAATTGCTCTGTTTTGTAGAGAGAATGCGTTTTAACACCACGGATTTTATGGTCACCGTTTCCAAAGACTTCTACGTCAACACCTTGTTTTCTGAGTCCATAGACCAGACTTTCTATCACAAGCTCAATGCCACCGTACCCTTTTACGGGCAATGCGAGCCATGGCGGTGCAATAATCGCAACTTTCATACTCCATGACCCATTCGTGACGGCTCATTCACTGTAGGTTTATTTTACCACTAATCAGCGTATAATAGCACCAGGTTCTTAACGGTTATGGAAAACAGAAAATATCACCCAAATGTCCAACTCCTGCCTGGCGAGGAGTTACTTGACGTGAAAGAATTTGCCCCACCGCCAAAGCCTGAGCGACCGCCATCGAGTCTCCGAGAATTATTTCGACTCACTGCCGCCACTAAACCAAGTGAAATTGGCCTTTTCGGGCCTTCAGTTGCCGCCCTGCCTGCAAGTAATTATGAACCTGAAGTAAGCGAAAATATGGACACACCTGAGCATCAAGGACTGTTTGATGTGGTGTTTGGCCGCGATTCACTACGTGTTGCCAAAGATCTGGTTCATGCCTACCCTCGCCTTGCCGCCACAACGCTTCACAAACTTGCCGAACTACAAGGCCTTCATGAAAATACAAGTCGGGAGGAAGAACCGGGCCGAATTGTCCATGAAGTTCGTGATCCAAATCATGACCCTATTGCACAAAAGCTGACAGAAGAGCGTGGGTGGGGGTGGCCATACTACGGATCGGTTGATGCAACGCCGGAATTTGTTAGAACACTTGCGGCTTACTGCCATTTGAACCAAGAAAACAATGCTTTTTTGTTTCATCATTATAAAGACCGCGACGGCAAGGACCGTATTATTGCCGATTCGCTCACTTTCGCTGTCGACTGGATTACCAACCGACTCGATAGCAACCCTGAAGGTTTATTAGAATTCAAATCGGTTATCCCTGGAGGGATCGAAAACCAGGTATGGAAAGATTCACCAGATGCATATCACCATGCCGACGGTACAATTGCCAACCATGACGATGGTATCGCTTCGATCGAGGTACAGACCGTGACGTATGACGCACTCCTCGATGCTGCGCGCTTGTATGAAACCGTTCTCAATCGTAAAGAAGAGGCTGAAGCACTAAAAGAGCGAGCACACCAGCTCGGCCTGACAATTTTGGATAAATTCTGGACAGATGATCAAGGAGGATATTTTGTCCTAGGTACGGATCGGGATCAACACGGTAACCTCCGACAATTGAAAGTAAAAACTTCCAATATGGGCCACGTGCTTAATTCGCGCCTCCTTGATGGGCCCGATGAACGACGCACACATATGCGCTTAGCGCTCCTTCGTCGCCTTACCTCACCCGAATTATTAACTGTCGCAGGCATACGAACCCTTGCATCCGATGAAGTGCGCTACCGCGAAGGTGCATACCATAACGGCAGCGTATGGATCTGGGATACTCACCATATCGCCCAGGGAGCCCGCCGGCACATTTCCAACCCTGCGTTTTTGGCGTTTGCTAATGATTTGGACGGACGGATTCTCAATGTCGTGAATACAATTGGTGGATTCCCCGAATATGCAAGAGGTGGCAATCAAGTCGCCGTCAACCAAAGAACGGTTGATGTTTTCGACAAAACGCTTGGTAAGGTCAATCGCATCGAACAACCTCCTCAACAGGTCCAAGCATGGACGGTTGCAGCTATCCTTGCAACAAAACGTCGCCGCGGTGAGCGCACCTATCACTCACAGCATGTATAAACGTTCAGACTGAATGTTCGTCTTCTCTCAATAATGCCGCTAGCACACCATTCGTCCAGCCGAATCCATCCTGGAGTGTATACTCACCTCCACCGCCTAATTTGTGCGGTTCAACAACATTATACTTTTCAACCATTTTTGCCTCGCGTTCGTAGACGCCTAGACATGTTGATACCCAGGCCTTTTTGATCTTTTCGGCCAGTCCATGGTACCCATATTCGCGCAGGCCCTGAATTGCAATCCAGTGCAGTGGCGCCCAACCATTTGGACTATCCCACTGCTGTCCATTTTCAACCAATGTTGTGATCAAACCACCTTCTTTTAGAAAGTCCTTTTCTATTCGTTCGGCTACCGCGCGTGCCTGTGCGGGCGTCGCCACCCTGGCATACAACGGAAACACTCCTGCAAGCGTCAACCGCCCCGTTCGCTGTTCAGTACGAAAGTCATAATCAACAAAAAACTGCTGGCTATCATCCCACATGTACTTCATAATCGCCGCCTTGCGTTTTTCGGCATAGCGATTAAATTTACGTGCTAGTAAAGGCTGGAACATCAATTGGTATGTTTCAGCGATAGTCGATTCCAGATGGTAGAGCAAACAATTCAAATCGACGGGAATGATATCCGTTGTATGGATGGTGCTGATGTCCTGCGGATCCGTAAACCAACGGCTACTAAAATCCCAGCCGCTTTCAGCTGCAGCACGCAGGTCGAGATAGAGCTTTTCTGAATCTTTTTCTCCTGCTTGCTCGGCAGTTTCTAGATCTTCACGGAGTGATTCTGGTCGCGGGGTTGTTTTGTTATCGTAGTAGCGTGCCAGCAACGCTCCGTCTGGCAAACGTACGATACGGCTTAATGCCCCACCTTCATCACGCTCATCGAGTGTTCGCCGACCTTTCACCCAAAACCGATACTCACTTAACATATATGGAAGATATTCCAACAGCGTCAGTGTGCGGTTTTGGTTTTTGGCCAGCAATCGCACCATGTGGCTAAAAAAAGGCGGCTGGCTACGCGACAAAAAATATGTTCTATTTGCGGTTGGAATAAATCCGAATTTACGAATCATATACGCATAGTTTTTCATCATGTTCTCGATCATGTCCCAGCGATTGTCTGCCGCCAGACCCAACATGATGAAATAACTATCCCAGTAGAACTGCTCCGAAAATCGCCCTCCTGGAACAATATAAGGGTACGGTATGGCGATAAGCGACCCCCGATCGCGGCGATTACGGCGTTCCAGTACCGACCACAATTGTGCAATATGCTCGCGAGCCGATCGATTGGCATCGGAATGGTACGAAGGCGATGTGTGCTGGAATGCATAAAAGTGCCGATTCACAAATTCGTGCAGATCAAAATTCGGGTCTTGTTTTTCAATCAGATACTCTTTTTGGATTTGCTTCATTCGCCCGCGAGGAATCAAATCGACAAATGTTTTGCCATCATCATATACGCGGTGCTGTTGCACGGCTGCAAATAAATCCCCCAGCGCCTCATCGGGGCTCGATTTGGTCAACATCAAAGCGCCGGCCGTATTGACCAGCGCAGATTTGATCGCTTCTTCCCTAGGAATTCTGATCGACGACAATTTGGGTATCTTTCTCGCCATAGGTACGACTTATTATAGTGCTTGTGCCTAGGCTATTCAATCATGAATTTTTATATTTATTTAACATTTCTTACCATATTATTGACATTATATAATACTTATGCTATAATGATATTAGTCTTGAATAAGACAAACACCATAACAACAAAATCAACAAGGAAGGAACTATGAATGGCATTTACAAAACGGAATGTATCCCTATCAGGGAACGAAACGTTCAGATGAGTTATCCGTTCTAGCAAAAATCTCCGCCTCTTTGGCGGAGATTTTATTATTGCTTAGCGGCACGTTTGCGCTTGTTAGGATCGAGTTCACGTTTGCGAAGGCGCAGGTTCTTCGGCGTAACCTCGAGTAATTCGTCATCTTCGATGAAATCAATACATTGCTCGAGACTGAGTTCGGTATATGGCGTCAGCTGTACCACACCGTCACTACTGCTTGAACGCATGTTTGTCAGGTGTTTTGCCTTACAAACGTTGATTTCCATGTCTTCTTGGCGGCGGTTCAGACCAACAATCATACCCGCATATACTTCAACGCCCGGCCCAATATAGAGTTCGCCACGTGCTTCTGCAGTTTGAAGTGCATAGGGTGTCGTCGTACCAGCTTCAAATGCGATCAACACACCATTTCGTGACTGTGGTAACTTACCGCTCATTGGCTGGTAACCATGCGGCAGACTGTTCATAATCACCGTGCCTTTGGTTGCCGTCAACAAAATGTTACGCAGACCGATCAGTGCGCGTGTTGGCAAAATATAGTCCAGGCGTGTTGTACCGCTCGATGTCGTTTCCTGCCCGCGCATCTCCGCACGACGCGTACCAAGTTCCTGGCTGATCGCACCGACAAATTCCGGACCAACTTCGATCAGTAATTCTTCAACTGGTTCTTTTTCAACACCATCTTCGGTAATTGTTACCACTTGCGGGCGACCAACTTCAAATTCATAGCCTTCACGGCGCAATGTCTCAATCAACACAGACAGATGCAGCTCACCGCGACCAGACACCGTAAAGCCAATGCCGTTTTCTTCGACCCGCAGGCTGACGTTAGTTTCGATTTCTTTTTTCAAACGATCACCAATTTGACGAGACGTATTAAATTCGCCTTCGCGGCCCTTCATAGGGCTAGTATTTGGTCCTAGGTACATGCTAATTGTTGGTGCTTCGATATCAATCGTTGGCAGTGCTTCGGGCGTGTCTTTGTCGGCAATAGTTTCGCCAATATGTGCATCGGCAATGCCAGTCAGCGCCACAATATCACCAGCGCCCGCTTGTTCAACTTCTTCACGGGCGAGACCACGATAGCCAAATACTTTTTCGATCCGGCCGGAAATGTTTTCACCATCACGCTTGATCAGCACAACAGCCTGGCCACGTTTAGCACTTCCTCGTGTAATACGACCGATCGCGTACTTACCAACAAACGAATCATACTGCAAGCTAGTAACCAGCATCTGCAAGGCGCCATTCGTATCGACATCTGGTGCTGGAATATCACTCACAATTGCATCAAAGATTGGTGTTAGATCTGCGTGCTCGCTTGGGTTTTCAGGAACAGTTGTCCAGGCTTTGCCTTCGCGACCAATCGCATAATATACCGGATAATGCAGCTGACTGTCGTCAGTCGCTAGTTCCAAGAAAAGATCTGCTAGTTCGTCTTCGACTTCGGCGATACGACGGGCAGGCTTGTCGATTTTGTTAATGACAACAACTGGCTTTAGACCAAGTTCCAGCGCTTTTGACAGCACAAATTTGGTCTGGGGCATCGGGCCTTCCTGTGCATCAACGATCAACAATACGCCATCCGCCATATTCAATGTGCGTTCAACCTCACCAGAAAAGTCGGCATGCCCCGGTGTGTCAATGATATTAATCTTGTAATCACCGTGATAAATCGACGTCTGCTTGGCGGTGATGGTAATACCGCGCTCGTGCTCTTGATCACCACTGTCCATGATAAGTGATTGGCTCATTTCTGCCTGATTCTCACGGAAGGTGTTTGACTGCTTCAACAACCCATCAACCAACGTCGTCTTACCATGGTCGACATGGGCAATGATTGCGATATTACGAATGAATTTTGGGTCTGTCATAAAAATAATGCCCTTCATAGGGCTTCCTTGTGATACACTATAGCATTTTATTTATCACACATCAATAGATGGTATACTATGTACTATGAGTCAAATCGTTAAACGAGTGTATGCTTGGTCGCCAAATATTGCTTATTCCGTAGGTCTCATCACAAGTGATGGCTCTTTATCAAAGGATGGCAGGCATGTAGATCTCACATCGATTGATATTGATCAACTACAAAATTTCTCTAAAGCTATGAATAGAGAATTTTATATTGGAAGTAAGTTCAGTGGTTCAAAGACGCCTGCGTATCGTATTCAGTTTAGTGATGTCGCATACTATCAATTTTTACTGTCCATTGGACTAACGCCAGCAAAGAGTATGACTATATCAAGCCTGAAAATCCCCGACCGATACTATCCCGACTTTCTACGAGGACTTTTTGATGGCGACGGCAGTTGTTACGCGTATATGGATAAAAGGTGGAGATCAAGCTATATGTACTATGTTACTTTCACATCTGCTAGCCTTGATTTTATCCGTTTCATCCAATCAACAAACTCACGCCTTATTGGTACTAGTGCGGGAGCGGTACGAAAAGGTACACGAGCCTATATTCTTGCCTATGCCAAAAAAGATGCTTATAAACTTTTTCTCTCTATGTACCATAAACCTGATGTTATTTGTCTGCAGAGAAAATATGACAAGTTGACCTCTTTTACAATAAGAAACCGGGATGCTATAATCCAATGACGAATATGCGCGCGTGGTGAAATTTGGTATACACGTAGCCTTGAGGTGGCTATGGGCGCAAGCCCGTGGAGGTTCAAGTCCTCTCGCGCGCACCACAAAATAATCCTTGGCCTTTGGCCAAGGATTATTTTGTGGTGACCATCACCCGCCCCTCCCGCTACGCTGGCGGAAGTTCGGTAATCTTCATTGACGAACGACGAAGTGTCGAAAACGACCCAGTGGCACTACCGGAATCAATAAACGTGACTTGGCTGCTAGCGCCAGCCTGTGCTTTCACTTGGAATTCAATAAGATCACCCACTGTAAATGTAGGATCAATGTCAAGAATTAGCCAGAAAGGAATTAATCTTCCCCTAGAGTAGACTGTCATGGTACCTTGTCGATTAGCAAATGCCGCAGCATCAACAGTATTATTCGCACTCGTATTGCCCGATATTATTGTTGTCAACTTACCATAAGCCGTTACACCCCCCGCATAGACTCCAATCCCAAGGATTTGAGATGCTGGCGCGACAGGTACAGTTTCATCAAACCACGCCGCACCCTCGACCAGTATTCTGCGTGACGGAGGAATAGGTATCGTAAGGCCATAGAGCTTTGCGGATAGACTTGTTGTAATTGCAGTTGCCGTATTCGTACCGCTTGTCTGCATCGCACCAAGCAACCGTCCTGGTTGCGTTGTTGCAACACCAACATCGTGTGAAGCCGCATAAGGGCCCCGACGAGCACGACGTTTCAGTTCGGCACCCCAACGAAGGATCTTTAATTCTCTGTGCGTTAAACCATCGCCAAGGTTATAAAGCTGCAGCGTCGCCCAAGGGCCAGCCCAGTTTGATATATCCGCACTCGTATCAGAACGCCATCTTCGTCCATCTGGAGCAGTAATAGTTGCCTGATTGCCGGACAGTGTGATTTCAACTCGATACGTCCCTGGCGTAAGGGCAGTGTATTGACCCCGCCCATGAATGTTCGTCGTCGTCCCTGGATGAAGTGCCTGTAAGCTATCGTAGCGAAATGTGGAATCAGTAAAACTACAATGCCCGGCTGCGTTGGCGAATTCATAGCTTGCAACCGTAAATTCAGTGGCGCTTGTAATCAAAACTATAGACTCCTGTGGATCCGTCCCCGCAGGCACCTCATAGTCGGCCCAAATATAGCCTACTTCGTCACCACTTTGTGTTCCGAGATTAACCCCAAGATATGAGGACTGTGCGGTCGATGAATTCGTCTGCGTATGGGTTAACCGTCCGCCTACGATCTGCCATGGAATCTGCCCTAATACAGTATATGTATGGCCAGAATCCGAGACGGCTCCAGCATTAAGTGCACCGTCCGGCTTGGTCGTAAAGTCATCATAAAAAGTGGTGATGTCTGTTTGTAGTGCGTCACGAGCTTCAGCGGATTCGCCGGCGACAAGTACAGCACGACCAAGTGCTGATGAATCAGAAATATCAGTGGAGACAACCGGGCCTTTGGTATTGAGCTTAGTCTGCACAGCGGCATGAAGTAGCCCCTCGGTGATTGATCCGTCAGCAATGCTTGTTGCATTGACTGCATCACTCGCAATAGCAGCATTAGTTACACTGTTCGGAGCAATAGCACTGCTTGTGACGGCACTGTCGGCTATTTGAGCTGCACCGACCGAATCATCCTTGAGCGAACCGTCAGGCTTATGAGTTTGAGAAAGATAGTCATTGAGAATATCGCCCCAGGTGCCGGAGTCTTGACCAGGTATGGGGAGACGAGGCATTAGAGAATGCCCCCGAAAGAGCTGATTTTAATATACCCTCTCTGAATCTTCGTTGTAATCATTACTCCATGATCCTTATTCGCTTACATAATTGTAAGTTACGCAAAAGATAAGCGCAATAGCTCGTTTAGTTGCCACCGGCGCATACAGGGCTGCCTGATGTCCATCGCCACGCACGTAACGTGCCGGTGTATTTCTCCATGCAATATTTAGGAGTGGAACCAAATTCGTAAGCATAATCATAATAACCACCGTCGCTTTGATTGGTTGCAGTATTGTTCAAATAAACCATAAATCCATACGTTTGATTATTATTGTTCGGAGAAGACGTGTAGTAGTAGTTTTGCCCAATAGAATCGGGAGCGGTTGTAGATAATGATGTCGGGTCTATTGTCATATATGGCGCCAGTGCATCAGCTAGCGTTTTATTACGATCACAATGTCCCCAGTTTTCCGTGAGCGATCCACACCCGCTTTCGGACCCAGTCGCATCCTGAATCGGAGGATAATACCCTCTGTCAACATAATAAAGCTCGATTGCTTTTGAGATCTTCTTACCCCTGTCCAGTAATCGCGTGTCTTTCGCGCTGCTTGTTATGTTGCCGTACACCACAATGACAATTGCAGCAAGGATGCCAATGACGACTACAACAATCAAAAGTTCAACGATAGTAAACCCACGATGAGTACCTCCCAAGCCTAAGGTCCTACATCTCCCAGACAGAGAAAATAAAACCTGAATATCATCTATTAAATTAACAATGGCTTGCGAACGAAAAATTTTTAACATCGGATAGCTCTAACCTGAATTTTAACATAAGCCTTATTCAAAACGGAGTGCTTGATCC
Source organism: Candidatus Saccharimonadia bacterium (assembly GCA_023260255.1). GTDB lineage: Bacteria > Patescibacteriota > Saccharimonadia > Saccharimonadales > Saccharimonadaceae > UBA2112. The sequence continues at coordinate 7,104 of JALQVV010000043.1, read as the reverse complement.
ATTAGAACGGTGTCTGTCTCCCAATATTAATAACTAACTATCGGGATATTTTCTTATGGTGTCTTATAGACCGTGCCCTGATCGGCGGTCCAGTAGCGGACATTGGCGTAATGCTCATTTGGCTCGACAATCACCTCATCGGGTGCAATAGAGCGAGCTGATTTGCTGCGGGCATAGATAAGGTCAGATTGGTACAATCCAATAGCAGGCGCATCAGCAAGCCACTGTTTGGCAAACGTCACATATTTGACTGCTCGCAGCGCCGCATCGGATCGCGTTCGCGCACTAGATAGCGCATCATCACTCACGGGATTGCTATAGCTTGAAAAATTCAATAGTCCCCGGGAATGCCAGTAGGCAAATACGTCAGGATCTGCTCCAATTGTTAGCTCGTCCAGTAACACATCATAGTCACGTCGCTGCAAGATATCTTGGGTAAAATTCTGCCTGCCATCGGATGTATCAACCACCTGAGTCTGCACATCGACACCCAGACGTCGCCATTGTCCCGAGAGGACTTCTAGCGTTTTTTCATAGTCACTGTTTTTTCGCGTAACAATACGAAGCTGCAGCTTATCCGCACCCTTGGTGCGAATACCGTTTTGGAGTGTCCATCCATTATCTGTCAGTAGCTTTGCGGCCGCTTCTTGATTGTATGCTGGGGCAGATAATGTCTCACTACCTACAACCTGGCGCTTGGCAAATGGCAAATCCATAGGCTCTGGCTTGTCAAATAATGCTTGGCGTACAGCTGCGGTGTCCGTCCCTATTTGCAGAGCACGACGGACATTGATATCTTTTAGTGCTGGTTGAGCGGCATTAAAAATCGCGTAGACACCACTATTGAGCGGTGTCGTCACCGTATCGTAGCGACTCTTGTCGATGGCGCTGGCAATATAACCTGGGATATCACTTGCGGCACTTACCTCGCCCGTCCGGAGTGCTCGCCCAATTGCCTCATCATCGCTATAGGAATGTAATTGAAATCGATCGAGTCGCGGTTTACCGCCATAGTAATCAGTATTTGCCGCCAAGTGAACAATCTTTCGACCAGATGCTTCGGTGACGGTTTGTAGGAGCCGTAGTTTAAACGGTCCACTGCCAATTGGCGCTTCCGAAAAACCACTCTCGCGTAAACTAGCTGGTTCGACAGCTTCGAGCAGATGTTTTGGCAAAATAGCAAACGTGAGTGCCTGCGGAAATGCTGCATACGATGCTGGCAAGACAAATTGAATGGTATAATCATCGACCTTTCGTACGTCAATCCCCCGCCAACTGGCATTCATCACTGAGCGAACGGTCGGGTTTTTCATCAAATTCACCGTAAATACGACATCGTCAGCTTTCAGTGGCTGACCATCGTGCCAACGTGCATCGTGACGCATAGTGACGGTGAATGTTCTGTCATTGTCATTCGTCATCGCCTGAGCAATATCACCGTGCAAATGCCCTGTCGAATCCAACGCATATAAAGATGAAAAGAGCAGCTGACTCGCTGACAATTCGGCCGCTGACACTGCATAAAGTGGGTCAAGCGTATTGATTGGCCCTCTCACCGCTTCGGCATACGTCCCACCACTCACTGCCGCCGATCGCACATAGCTGGTTTGGAACCATATCATCTGCAGTCCAACGACCGCGATCAAAAGCCCGACACCCCCCAGCCATAAAATTATATGCAATCGGACTTCGCGGATATTCTCCCAGCGATTAAAAACAAACCGCCTGGCATGACGCACCGTGGCGCCCTCTGCCCGACGAGCTTGTTTTTTGAGACCTCGAGATCGGCGCCTTAACTCAATCCGATTCCAAAGCCCCCTTTTATCTTCCATACTTTGCAGTCCGCCGTATTACGAAGGGAGTAATAGTCCAACCAGAATTGACAGAACAAAGATAACTGCCAGAATGATTGTTGCTTCAAACAGGTTTTTATCAAGCCCGCGTCGTGTTGTATAGAGTTCGCCCGAACTACCAAATCCAGCACCCAAACTAGCACCCCGTTGCTGCAACAAGATACACGCAACCATTAACACGCCCGAAGCAATCGTCGCGAATTGTAGAATCCCATCAATTGTCATATTCTCTCCTTACGTCGCATACTTAGATCAAATACGCTACTAATTATATAGTTTATCAGACTAAGGATCATTCCGGTAAGGATTGAGTTGATAAATGTCATTTGCAACCCGGGCGCCAACAATAGCGACAGATAGACCATCAACCCATTCACGACGATAATAAACAGACCGAGAGTAATGAGGATAGCTGGAAGCGAGAGTATAACAACAATCGGCTTCAGCACACTGTTAACAACAGAGAAAATAAGTCCCGCCAAAAGGAAGATTGCAAAACCCGAATCGACCTGTGCGTCGCTATAACCGGTACCAAGCAAACGCACCGCAACCCACAAACCAAATGAGTTGAATAGCCAACGGATAAGAAAGATGCCAAATTGTCGTCGCATAATGTTCCTATTAGTATACCACGGCGGTTACATGTCGGTTGATAGTTTGGCGCTGAGGTTTTTGCGTCCAGTGTCCGTGACAAGGATATCGTCCTCGATCCGGACACCAATGCCCTCTTCGGGGATGTAGATGCCCGGCTCGACCGTTAAAACCATACCGGGCCGCAGTACCCGCGGACGCCCCAATGCGTCGTGAACATCGATGCCCAATCCGTGGCTAATCGCATGAGGGAAATATTTCCGGTAGTCGGGATCGTCGAGACTCTTGATAAGTTTTAATTCAACAAGTGCTTTTTGCATGATTGCATCGACCGCAGTTTGATATTCTTCAAGCGGTAGGTCTGGTTCGATCAGTGCAATGATATCTTTTTGTGCTTGCCTCACAGCCTGGTGAACTTCTTGTTGGCGCTTCGTTGGCTTGCCAAGTGCGTAGGTTCGAGTAATATCAGCTGCATAGCCGTAATAACGTGCACCGATATCGATGAGGAGTAGTTCGCCTTTTTTCAAACGCGACTCATTGTGTGTATAGTGCAGCGTGCAGGCATTGGCGCCGGCAGCAACAATAGGATCATAAGCATGACCTTCGGCCCCATGTCGACGAAAATATGCCGTAAAGTCTGCTTCGACTTCATATTCATATTTGTACGCCGCCAGCCGTGGGCGAACATCCGAAAATGCCTTCACCGTCAGGTCAATTGCCGTCTGCATTGTATCGATTTCGATCGGTTGTTTGACCGCGCGGAGCTTGGCAAGCTCCAAACGAAAGTCCTCGACTTTCGTAAACACACGGTCTAATTTGTCACGCGCTTCCCGTGCAGCTGGGTTCAAGCTAAACCCAAAATGTTCAGAGTACGGTGGCACATCCACAACATACGCCAGCGGATGCGATCGTGCTGCCTGGCGCAACCAACTATCCGCCTCACGCTGGCTTATTACCTCATCAACACCACTGATTTGTTTGGCATCACTGGGCGATAAACTGCCATCAAATAGTTCATGATGCTCCTCAACATGCGGCGCCACCAGCCACGATCGGCGGCGCTTGCCATCGAGTAGCAGCCACCAATCTGGGTAATCAATCCCTGTGAGATACCAAAAATTCGCCTCTTGCTCAAATGCGAAGGCCGCGTCATTGCCGCGCTGCATTTGGGTGTAGGCTGGCACGACCAAAATACCGCCTTTGAGCAGGTCATATACTCGCTCACGATTACCAGTAAAAAACGTTTTGTCAGGCGCTATCATACATCTAGCCTATCATAATTTTCACCCGAGATATGGCTTGAGTGCCTCGGCTTTTGACTTACCGATCGCATCGGCCAATTGTTCCGGTGTCGCCGATTTGACCGCGCGTAAACTACCAAATGTCCGAATAAGTTTGCGGCGTGTCGCTGGACCAATACCTGGAATTTCTTCCAAATCACTGGCGGTCTGTTTTTGACGTCTCAGCACCGTATGGTAACTAACAGCAAACCGATGCGATTCATCACGGATACGTTGAAATAGTTTGACAACGTCTGTATGTGCGACCACTTGTGTCGCTCCACGTAGATTTGCTGCGTGCCCGCTTGATTTGGTTAATCCTGGATGCAAATTAATCACCGTGAAGCGCCCATCGGCCAGTGCGACACCACCTGTTTGGTCAAGATATTCTTTATTAACTACCACGTTACTGTTTGGTGCAACCATGATTTCTTCTTCGCGTTTCGCAATACTGATGATGGGCACTGTTACTTCCCGTTCACTGAGTGCTTTAATAGCTGCCTCTAACTGGCCTTTGCCACCGTCGATCAACACTAATTCAGGCATGCCCCACGCCTGGATATTTTTGGGACTAAATCGCCGCAAAATAGTCTCATGCATATTTGCCGTGTCATTGTTCTGCTCGATTTTGGTTTTGAATTTGCGGTACTCACTGCGATTACTAACGCCATTCGTAAATACCACCATACTGGCAACAACATTGACGCCACCCATATGACTAATATCGTAGCCCTCGATTCGTGCAGGAATTTTGGGTAAGCCCAGCAATGTCGTCAGATCGCTCAGTGCACGGTCTTTGCTGATATCCAAAAACTCACGATCACCAAACATAATTTTGCGTTGCAATTCTGCCAGGTCGCGCAGGCGATTACGCAGGCGTGCAGCGTTTTCGAAATCATGCAACTTAGCCGCCTGGTGCATCTCCTTCTCAATTTCTTTCGCCAACGTTTTGCGGCCGCCCTCAAAATAGCGAATCAGCCGCCGGAGCGTCGCTTTGTATTCGTCGCTGGTTGTGCCAGGCAGCGGGCTCAGGCCTATGTGCGCGTCCAGATCTGCCCGAGCACCCGGTTTGGGCGGTTTGGTGTAGTACGGAAATACTCGGCGCAAATACCGTAGTGCTTTTTTAATTGCAAAGCCGTTGTAGTACGGCCCAAAATACTCCGCGCCATCATCGGCCGGGTTGCGCGTAAACGACACATACGGCCATTCGCTCTTCATATCAATCCGCACATAGAGCTGCGATTTGTCATCGCGCAGCAATATGTTGTAGCGCGGCATGTAGCGTTTAACCATTTCTGATTCCAGGAACAATGCGTCGATTTCCGATTCTGTCTCGGTCCAGTCAGTATCTTCAATCTCGGCCACTAGTGCCCTAGTTTTGATATCCATATCGCGCTGCGACTGGAAATACTGCCGGACACGGTTTTTCAGTACCGCCGCTTTGCCAACATAAATAATCTCGCCGTCTTTACTTTTATGAAAATAGACGCCGGGACTGGATGGCAGCTCTTTTAATTTCGCCTCAAGCTTTTTGTTCATTCCAATAATTATTATAACCCTTGGTAATAAATCGTCTTCTCGACATACCGTTCCACGCCGGGTAAGTCACTGTTTTAGTCAGGACTTCCTCGGGTTGCTCTTCACTTTTAGTATGTTTCAAAGAGATTTACCACCTGGGTTGCCAAGATCTATGCAGTCGAGACGCCGAATAGATAGCCAATGCCATAAGTGACAACCGATGCAAAAACAACGATCAGTAGCTGGCGCAATGCACCGTAGATAACACTTTTGCCACTTGAACGAGCGGTATAGCCACCGACAAATAAGCTACCCAGCCCTGTCAAAGTAATAGCGAGCGTGATGCCTTCGGTACCGTGCATGCCTATAATCCATGGAAGGAGCGGCGCAATTGATCCAAGTGCGAACAACAAAAATGATGAGCCAGCCGCAACCCAGGGTGATCCTAATTCATCTTCATTAATACCAATAACCTGCGACGAATACATCGATATAAATTCTTTGTCATGCTGCGCAACATCATGAGCTGCGCGTGTTGCCGTTTGTTTCTCAACGGCATGATCTTCGAAATTTTTTGCCAAGTTATCAGTCAGTAGTTCACGATCGTTTTTCACTACTTTTCTTAGATCGCTTAATACACCTTCAAACAGTTCTACCTGCGCTTTGACCGAAATCCATTCACCAGCCGCCATCGAGATTGCACCAGCGAGCGCACCGGCAAATCCAGCTATCAGTACCGCACGGGCATCGGCACCCGCAGCAGCGACACCTATCACAATACATAAGACACTGACCAAACCGTCGTTGACGCCTAGTACAGCCGCTCTGGCACCACCCCGCTGGACTTGTGCCGCACGTTTGGCTAGCAGTTCGGTTGTCGTTTCTTTTGTTTTTTGGGTCATATTACTATTCCTAGTATAGCACCACTTCTCCAGTGCTTATGCTACTATCTCAGCCTTTGGACGACAGGCAGCTGTATGGTACAGCAAATCTGGATTTTGTTTGCAGTTTTCGCAGATGAGCACCAGATCGTTACATTCAGCCCGGGCACAGTTTTCAAAATTACTAGTCTTGTTACCGCAGTGCGTACATTCACCAATTGTTTTGGCATGATCGCTAAAGTTCACTGTCATGCGATCGTCGAATACTCGCAGGCTACCTTCCCACAGGCCATCGTCACCATACGCTTCGCCGTATTTTACAATACCGCCGTCAATCTGGTAGACGTCTTTAAATCCACGCTTTTTCATCATGGCGCTAATCACTTCGCAGCGTATACCGCCGGTGCAGTATGTGATAACTTTTTTGTCTTTTATATCATCGTATTTGTCACTTTCGAGTTCAGAAATAAAGTCACGTGATGTGTTGGTATTCGGCACGATCGCATTTTTAAATTTGCCAATTTTCGCTTCGTGCGCGTTGCGGCCATCAAAAAACACTACGTCATCGCCGTACTTTTCAACCAGTTCATGCACCTGTTTGGGTTTAATATGTTTACCGCCGCCGATCACACCGTTTTCATCGACATCAAATTCGTCGTCAGAGTTTTTAAAGCCTACGAGTTCGCGCCGATGTTTCACACTCATGCGGGGAAAATCCTCACGGCTGCCATCAGACCATTTGAATACAATGTCTTTGAACCCTGGGAATTTTTTTGTTTCTTTGATGTATTTTTTCAGATCATCCATGTCGCCACCAACCGTACCATTCAAACCATGACGGCTCACAAGTATTCGTCCACGCAAATTCAAACTATCCGTCAGTGTTTTTTGCCACAATTTAACCGTTTCCGGATCGGTAATCGGTGTGAATTTGTAATACAGCAGGATTTTTTGCATCGACATATACTATACCATTTTACG
>JALQVV010000038.1 GCA_023260255.1 Candidatus Saccharimonadia bacterium | reverse complement strand
CATGATGGTAATCCGTAATAATTATCAAACATATTATTATTAGAAATATTCTCTTCATTAATATATTTCTCTAAATTTCCAATTCTTAAAAAATGGTCTGGAGTTATATTATTATTATCTATAGCCCATTTGTTATTAGCTGGCTGATCCGTGGCGAACACGCACATAACATTCGTAGTGCGACTCGTTTGATCGAATCTGGTGATGCACTGGTGTGGGATGCGCTTGACGCGGTGATCGAGGGTAAATATGTTCTTTTGAACCGTGCGCCATCACTGCACCGTCTGTCTATCCAAGCATTCCAGCCAAAATTGGTTGAAGGAAAGGCTATTCAGCTACACCCACTTGTTGCAAACGGTTTCAACGCCGACTACGACGGTGACCAGATGGCTGTTCACTTGCCACTTTCTGACGAAGCGCAGCGTGAAGCTCGTGAATTGATGACCGCATCAAAGAACTTGCTGAAACCTGCTGATGGTGCGCCGGTACTATCTATCGGTCAGGACGTCGTCCTTGGTAATTACTACATTACCTATGACAAGCCAAGTGCCCAGACTGATACTGTCAAAGCATACAGTTCTGTTTATGAAGCAGAAATGGCATATGATGAGGGCGTCATTCAGCTACAGACACCAATTCGCGTATATGCGAAGGGTGAAATCCGTAATACGACACTCGGCCGTGTGTTCTTCAACGAAATCCTGCCAGCAGACTTCCCGTATGACAACAAAGTACAAAGCAAGAAGCAGCTGAAAAAAGTATTGGCGAAGATCTTTAACCAATATGGTGCTGAGGAAACTGCCAACACTGCTGACCGCATGAAGGGTCTGGCGTTCCGTTTTGCAACGGTTGCAGCCGTATCAACAGGTAAAGACGACTACTTGAACTTTGATGAGATCCAAGAATTCATCAAAGAAGGTGATGAGCGGACGACACAAATTTCTGATCAGTTCGATCAAGGTCTGATTACCGAAGAGGAACGTTACAACCTGACTGTTGGAGCATGGCGTGGTGTTGACCGCAAGGTGACTGACTTCCTGCAAGAGCAAATGAAACAAATGGACACCAGTATTTCTGTCATGGTCAACTCTGGTGCTCGTGGTGACATCAGTAACGTCAAATTGGCAAGTGCGATGATCGGTATCATGGTCGATGCGACCAACCGTGAAATCGAGCTGCCAATCCGTTCGAGCTACAAAGCAGGCCTCTCAGCCCTTGAATCATTCGTTGCCACTCGTGGTGCCCGCAAGGGTCTGATCGATACCGCCCTTAAGACTGCCGACTCTGGGTACCTTACTCGCCGTTTGGTTGATGTGTCTCAGGATGTCTTTACTGTTGAGGACGAAGAAGTAAGTGAAGATGAAGGCTTCACTATCTACCGATCAGAGTCCGAAGATACAATGATTGAGTTTGCGAACCGTTTGAATGGTCGCTATACCGCCAAAGAGGTTCCCGGGCATATTGGCGCTGACGAGTTGATTACTCGTGAAGTTGCTGACGCTATTGAGGCTGATGAAAAAGTTGAAAGTGTGACGATTCAATCAGTCCTTTCAACCAAGAACCTACATGGTATTCCACGCAAGAGCTATGGTATCGATATGGCAACTGGTCATCTGGTTGACGACGCGCAACCGGTTGGTGTTATCGCTGCGCAGTCTGTCGGTGAGCCGGGTACACAGCTGACGCTCCGTACCTTCCACGCCGGTGGTGTGGCCGGTGGTGACATCACCCAGGGTCTCCCACGTGTTGAAGAGCTATTCGAAGCTCGCACACCAAAGGGCCAGGCGTATGTGACCGAAGTTGCTGGTACAGTTGATGTTTGGGAAGATGGCAAGAAGTATGTTGTTCAGGTAACCCCAGAGGCAGGTCATGTCGAGCGTATTCCACTTGAAGGCCGCACTGTAAGTGTTAAATCTGGCAGCAACATCAAGGTGGGCGATGTGCTCGCAACCGCTGAAGGTGAAGCAAAGCCGCTCGTCGCGCCATTTGACGGTGTTGTCGAAGTTGCCGAAGATACAATTGTCCTCGCCGCCAATGCAGGTGCGCCAGTGCGCTATGAAATCCCAGGTAATATGCAGTTGGTTATTCGTGCAGGCGACCAAGTTGTTGCCGGTGATCGTTTGACAATCGGTTCTTTGAACCTGCATGATCTCATGCGTCTCAAGGGTACCGAAGCGACACAGCGCTATATTATCAACGAAGTTCTGCGTATCTACGCAGCACAGGGCCAAGATGTTGCCGACAAGCACCTTGAGATCATTGTGCGCCAGATGTTTAGTCGCGTACAAGTTGAAGATCCAGGTGACAGTGCCTTTGTTACTGGCGATATTGTCAGTAAAGCGGCCGTCGTTGACGCCAACGCCGAGCTCGCTGCCGAAGGCAAAGAGCTGGTTCGCTACACGCAATTGCTTCTTGGTATCACAAAAGTCTCGATCTGGAGTGACAGCTGGCTATCAGCCGCTTCCTTCCAAGACACGACTCGCGTGCTTATCAATGCTGCAACAAGTGGCCGCGCTGACCACTTGAACGGTCTCAAGGAAAACGTCATCATCGGCCGCAAAATTCCTGTCGGTACCGGTGCTGCCGTAAATCAACCTGTTTCTGAGGTACCAGAGGA
>JALQVV010000111.1 GCA_023260255.1 Candidatus Saccharimonadia bacterium | reverse complement strand
CCGCTTTTTATCTTTTAACTTATGTTGTTAATAAATTGCCGATTGCAATCGTTTATGCAACATGGAGTGGACTGGGAATTTTTACAATTGCTATTTTAGGATATGTATTTTTTAAACAAACTCTTAATTGGCAAACCATATTAGGTTTATTTTTTATTATTATAGGCGTAATACTTGTTAATTCATATAACTTAAAATCAATATAAGTTGTAAGAGTGATTTTATGAAAGCATCAATTGTAATAGCTAACTACAACAATTCAAAATATATCGATGAGTGCATTGAATCGCTCTATAATCAAACTTACAAAGATTTAGAAATAATTTTTTTTGATGACAATTCACATGACAATTCAATTGACGTAATTAAAAATTACAAAAATGTAAAAATAATAGAAAATAAAAATCAAACAAAATTTGGATCTTTCAATCAAATGAATGCTTTTATAAAAGGTATCAGATATAGTACGGGTGATATAATTTTTTTATTGGATAGTGATGATTATTATAGGCAGGATAAAGTTGAAAAAATAATTAATTTTTTTTTTAAAAATAAAGATGAAAATATAGTATTTGATTATCCAATTATAAAAAAAAATAACAAAGAATTACCTCAAGAAAAAAAAATAAATTTTTTTAAGACTTATTGGGGATATATTCACCCAACTAGCTGTATTTCCATAAGAAAATCAAGCTATGAAAAACTTTTTAGCAAAATTATAGATGAAAAATTTCCAGATATATGGCTGGATTTTAGAATATTATTATTTTCTAAATATATCGATAAATACAATGTGATAAATGAAAATTTAACTTTTTACAGACAGATTGAGGGAAACGTGTCCTCTAAATTTAAAAAATTTAGTATGCCATGGTGGAAAAGAAGATATGAAGCTCACAATTACTTTTTTAATTTTATTAAATTAAACAATATTAAAAAAAATAAAAATTTAGATTTTTATATTTCAAAATTAATTAATAAGTTTTTATGAAAAAAATACTCATAATTGGTAAAAGAGGATTTATTGGTAAACATTTGTATAAATATTTAAAAAAAAAAAATTATACGAAAAGTATTAGTTTTAAAGATATAAATAAAATTAAAAGTAAATTAGATAATTATGATTTTATAATTAACACTTCAATTAACAAAAATTATATTTTTAAAAGATATAATAAAAAATTTGATAACGATTTAAAAATTACAGATTATATTAATAATAATAAAACAATTTATTGCCTACTAAGCACAAGAAAAGTCTATAAAAATGGACCTAATTTAAAAGAAAATTCAAAAATTTTACCAAAATCAAATTATTCAAAAAACAAATTAATTACTGAAAAAAAAATTA
>JALQVV010000066.1 GCA_023260255.1 Candidatus Saccharimonadia bacterium | reverse complement strand
GACAACATCCAAGCCCGTTCCGCCCTGCCATGTCAAAAACCGTTCCAAGCTAGTTGCGCCAATACCGCGTGCAGGCACATTGACAATCCGGCTAAAACTCAGCCGATCACTTGGTTGATAGACAACCCGCAGATAGGCAATGATATCTTTGATTTCCTTGCGGTCGTAGAATCGAACACCCCCAACCAGCTGGTATGGCACTCGCGCTAGGCGCAAGGCCCGCTCGAGTGGTGCCGACTGGGAGTTCATGCGATACAGCACCGCAAAATCACTATAGGAACGTGCACCGAGTGTTACCTGCGTATGGATACGTCCCGCAACCAAACTCGCCTCTTCGGCTTCGTCATAGGTCTGATGCACCTCAACTGGCGCACCTTCTCCTTGATCAGTCCAGAGTTTTTTGTCAGTTCGGACCTTGTTTTTACTAATGACCGACTGCGCAGCTGCGAGGATGGCGTTTGTCGAACGATAGTTTTGTTCAAGTTTGATCACTGTTGCATCAGGATAATCACGCTCGAAATTCAAAATATTCGTAAAGTCCGCGCCGCGCCAACTATAAATCGACTGCCAGTCATCGCCAACTACGCAAATATTGTGCTGATCATTCACCAGAAATTTTACGATGGCATACTGGGCAGCGTTGGTGTCCTGATACTCATCGATCAAAATATGCTTGAAATGCTTTTGCCACTTTTCGCGAATTTCTGGGTGTTCTCTAAACAGCCGAACCGTTTCAATCAATAGATCATCAAAATCAAGCGCACCGGCAGCTTTGCGTAGCTTTTCATAGCGTGCATAAATCTTGGCGATGTTTTGCATATGCGGATAGGTAGCAGCTGCTTCAAAATCTGCCGGCGTTTTAAGGTCGTTTTTGGCATTGCTGATAATACTACTGACCGCTCGCGGCTTGATCTGTTGACTATCGATCGACAGCTCTTTCATCGCCTGCTTGATCAAGCTCTGCCTGTCATCTTCGTCGTAAATCACATAGTTTGGCGCAATAGCAATAGCCGCACCGTCCTGACGTAATAATCGCACGCATATACCATGAAATGTTCCCATCCATGGCATATAGCTGCGTGGTACTTCGCCGCGACCATCGTCAGTCAGTTTCCACACCCGTTCACGCAGTTCACGAGCAGCCTTGTTGGTAAATGTGACCGCGAGGATTTCGTTTGGCCAGATTGATTCGCTCTGCATCAAGTATGCAATCCGGTGTGCCAATGTTTTGGTTTTGCCACTGCCTGCACCTGCCAAAATCAATAGCGGCCCGCTCGTCTGCTGGACCGCCGCCAGCTGCGGTGCGTTCAAACCCTCAAGACTATTCATTATTACTAGTATACAGGAATCAAACGCCGTATCCGAGCATGAAGTAAGCAGCTGCGCCGAGTGCACCCGACACAAGGATAATCACAAGGATAATTACGACTACCCCCCAGCCCGATTTACGTTTGGCCGGGTGGCCAAGCGGTTGATGATAATTGTTCACATCATAAATCGCACCCTCTGCCGTCGCATTTGCTGCTACAGATTGCTCTGCATCGACTGATTCAACCGACCTAATGGATTCGTGCATGTGATCAGGGACATCAGTAACCGGAGTCGACTCAATAGCCTGTAGCTCAGGCGATTCTGCCGATTTTGCACTCTGAATCGTTGTTGCATCGGGTATCTTTTGTGTATCGTCCGAAAGTGGCACAGGCTCCGAATTAATGGATGTTGTTTCGGGTAGTTCGGCTTTATCGGATGGCTGGTCCTCGGGCTGAGCTGCATCAAATGGCGACTGTACAGCACCTGATATCGACTGGCCACCCAGTGGGCGTTTTTCGACTTTGGCATCTGGTAGGAATGGCGTCAGCGGAGCAAGTTCCGGCTTAGCGACGGCATGTGCATCGGACTGTGTTGTCTCAACTGGTGCTGGTTGGACAGTTGGCGTAGGCGCAGGTGTCACAGCCGGAGGCACAACTGGTTGTACCGGCTTGGCGACAGTACGCATATCCGACGATGGGTGGACGACATCCATAAACCGCCCTATTGGTGGGCGCGATACAGTCGGCTGTGATTTTACAGGCTCAGCTGGTACAGAGGGTACCGTCGGTGCTGTTGCGGCAACGGTGTCCAAATCCTCGACAACTGTTCGTTCACTACCAGGGACAAGTGCCTCGCTGCCGATTTTCTTTGCCACTTCGTCAAGCTTGTCATATGCCGGTTTTTCATCGGGTCCTAGTGTTGAACTAATTGTCAGTGTCTTTTGTGTTGGTGCCTCGTCATCTGGCTGGTCAGATTTGACACCGCCCATAAGTGAATTGACCGCTTTGTCGAGTTCATCAAAATCGATGTCGTTTTTCATGCGGCTTCACCCTCATGGTGCGCCAGCCCGACAATCGCCGTAAAACTCGGCCCCGATAGGCTCGCCCCACCCACCAGCAAACCATCAATGCCATCGGTCGCAAGATAGGTAGCAGCACTTTCTGGTGTGACGCTGCCCCCGTATAACACTCTGATTTCGTTGGCCGCTTTTTGTCCGTACAAATGTTCAATCTGGCGTCGGATTGCCCGGACCGCTTTTTTGACATCATCAGGCGTCGCATTGTTGCCAGTCCCAATTGCCCATACTGGTTCGTACGCAATAACCACCTGACCAAGCTCCTCACTGGTCACATTCGCAAGTCCACCCAGCAATTGATCATGCAGTACATCTGCGGTCTCACCCGATGACCGCTCATGCGCCGTTTCCCCGATACATAAAACAGGGCGAATACCATTTCGAACCGCCGCCTGGACTTTGCTGCGAATATCTTTGTCGTGTTCGTGAAATACATGGCGGCGCTCACTATGGCCTACGAGAGCGTATTCGACCAATCCCCGCAGCTGCGCGGCCGACACCTCACCAGTAAACGCACCCTGATCTCGCCAGTAAAAATTCTGTGCGGCTAGTTTGAATTGGCGACGATCGATCTGCAAGCTGATAGGCTGCAATGCAAGCAAGGTTGGCGCTAACACAACTTCGACATCGCGGTGGACAGCAATAGACTGTGACAGCGTATGCACGAAAATACTGGCCTCATGGACAGTCAAATTCATTTTCCAATTGCCAATAATCAGCTTCTTTTTGATCGGTGACATCTCGCTTATGCTTTCTTCCTGACTAGTGTAACGTATTTTTTATGAGGCGTCGAGCAGACTTTCCACACCAGGCAACTTTTTACCCGCCATAAGGTCAAGCCCCGCGCCGCCGCCTGTTGATACATGCGTGAAACTACCGCCCTTTTTGGCATCCCATTTCAACACAAAATCCGCCGTGTCTCCCCCGCCGACGATCGAGGTAATATCGGGGTGCGTGGCAAGGGTCAAGGCAATACGCGCCGAACCATGGGCAAAATTCGGTAGTTCCGCAACACCCATTGTGCCGTTCCAAATCACCGATCCCGCGCCCTCGATTGCCCTGCAGTACCGATCAATACTTTCCGGGCCAATATCAAGCGCCTGTTCGTCTGGACCGATCTCGGTCACCTTTCGCTCTGATCGCGCCGCATGAGGATCGACCTCTGTCGCAACAGCAACGTCAGATGGCAGGACAATGAAATCATCCACCGCATCACCGACTTTTTCTCGAGCCGCAGTGTAAATGGCGTCGAGTACCTCCGCTTGATCAGCCTCGACTTTGCTTTTGCCAACAGCAATACCTTTGTATGCCAAAAAATTATTGGCCATTGCTCCGCCAATCAAAATCTTGTCAGCCAGTTGCACAAACCGCTCAACCAAGCCAATCTTGTCGCTCACCTTAGCACCGCCTAATACGGCGACCAGTGGTCGCTTAGGATCCTCCATAACATCAGTAATGGTCGTATATTCCCGCTCAAGGAGTAATCCAGCGACGCTTGGCAGCTGCAGCGTAATTGCATGGGTACTCGCGTGTGCCCGGTGTACGACACCAAATCCATCCTGTACAAAAAAATCTGCTTGCGACGCATGGGCAATTCCCTTGGCAAAATCCATATCATCAGCCTCTTCACCGGGGTCAAAACGCAGGTTTTGTAACATCACAATACCCTCTTTGGGCGCTTTTCGAACCGCCTGATACGCCTCGTCACCAGTGATATCGTCGACAAAAACAACCGGTTTTTCCAACAACTCACCGAGTCGTACTGCCGCTGGCTCCAAACTGAGCGACATATCGCGCCCTTCGGGACGGCCAAGATGGCTAATTAATACTATTTTGCAACCACGCGCCAGCAGAAATTGCAGCGTCGGAATACTTGCCCGAATACGCAGATCGTCGCTAATACTGCCATCCTGCGCTAATGGCACATTGTAATCAACCCGTACTAACACCGTATGGCCGCTCAGCGGTACATCACGAATCGTTTTTTTGAAAAAACTCATATCTATCCCACCCTATTGCTATTCTCATCAATCATACCACTTATGTTTGCCAGACAAAACAGGTGTTTATTTGACACTGGACTACTGCCTGTTGAACTTGTTTTTTGGTGAGATCGTAAGATCCCACCGCTCCGCGGCTCATAATCCGGGTTCAATCCCGCGGGAGGCACCACGAAAAACACCCATCCGAAGATGGGCGCTTTTCGTGGTGATCTCACCGGGAATCGAACCCGGATT
>JALQVV010000040.1 GCA_023260255.1 Candidatus Saccharimonadia bacterium | reverse complement strand
TATTCGATACTGGTGTTACGCTCATAACAACTCCTGATAGAGAGGATTAGCACCGTCGACAAGTACCAAACCAACGATGGTGCTTACTATCTCGTTGTTTGGTAAAGCATACACAACTTCTACGTTCATAACAACACCACGGACAGTTGGACGAATACCCTTGCGGCGCTTGCGACCGGCTGAACCGATTTTAATATTCTGATGCTGGACGTTACCGACAACACCAAGTGCTGCGGTTGCTTCGACGCGGAAACGACGAACTTCACCAGATGGCAGACGGACAGATGCGTAGTCACCTTCTTTTGCCATCAGCTGAGCCTTGGCGCCAGCACTACGAACCATCTGCGCACCTTTACCAGGTGTGATTTCGATAGCGTAGATCTGAGAACCGACAGGGATCTGAGATAGCGGCAGGCGGTTTGAAGTCTCAATGGGAGCCTGAGCACCGCTTTCGATAACTTTGCCCTTTGTCATGCTGGTATCAGCGAGGATGTAGTGATACAAGCCGTGCTGGTCCTTGACACGAGCAATACGAGCGCTACGGTTTGGATCGTACTCGATTTCCTCGATAGTCAGTTTGAGACCTGCTGCCAGGTTGTGATTCACCAGGCGGTAATGACGCTTGACACCACCACCGCGGTGGCGAACAGTGATACGACCGGTGTTATTGCGGCCAGCATTCTGCTTTTTGCTCTTTGTCAGACTTTTCAGTGGTTTACGAGTCGTAATATCACTTAAGTCCTGAGAGGTCATGCCTCGGCGAGCAGGAGTTGTTGGATTGTAGGCTTTAATAGGCATTACTTCTTCTCCTCCTTAGCCGCCTCTGGCTCAGCAAAGACCTGGATTGAATCGCCTTTTGCCAAAGTGACATAGGCTTTCTTGGTGTCTTTGCGGTTCGTTGTGCCAGGATAACGGTTTTTGCCGCGGTTGAAACGAACAGCTTTGCCACTTTGGACGACCGTCTTCACACTGACGACTTTGACATCGTACTGCGCTTCGACACTGGCAGCGATGTCACGCTTGTTCGATTCGACCGGGACATTAAATACGTAAACGTTGTCTTGGCTCTGTGCATACGCTTTTTCGGTCGCGCGTGGGTAGACAAACAGTGTTGAATTACTCATATTACGCTTCCTCCTTTGCTGCTGCGAGCAACCAATCCTTGATAACGGGGACTGATTTTGTCGATAGCACAATGTGATCGGCATTCAGAATGTGGTACACACTTAGGTATGTAGCACTAACAAGCAGGACATTCTGTAAATTGTTGGTCGCACGGATCAGTTCCGGCGTTTTTTCCTCGACAACGAGTAGTACCTTGCGGTCTAGCTTGTTGTCGGCGAGGAATTTCGCAACTTCAGCGGTTTTGCCAGTTGTTTTGACGTCTTTGACGACAACTTTCTTAGCTTGGTTGGCAAGGCTCAGTGCTTGGCGAATCGCCACGCGCTTGCTGGTCTTGCTAAGATGTTTCGTGTAGTTTTCTTCGCCGCTTGGACCAAAGACAACACCACCGTGGCGCCAAATTGGGTTACGGGTGCTACCAAAACGTGCACGGCCAGTACCCTTTTGTTTCCATGGTTTTTTACCACCACCACTGACAAGGCCACGAGTAAGTGTTGTTGCGCTTGCGAGGCGGTTATTTGCCAAGTAGGCATCGTATGCCAGCTTTAGCAATTCGTGGTTTTGAACTTCCACGTTAAAGATTTCTTTTGGTAGGGACACAGCTTTTGGTGCTGCTGCCGGTTTGGTAGTCTCAGCCATTACGCTTTCCCTCCTATTACGATTAACCCTTTACGAGGGCCAGGCACAGCGCCTTTGAGACCGATCAGATTGTTGACCGTATCAACATAGGCAACCTCTAGGTTTTTGACCGTGACACGGTCGTGACCCATGCGGCCTGCCATGCGCTTACCCTTAAAGACTTTCTGTGGATACATTGACCCAATAGAACCCGGTTTACGAACGTTGCCGTTACCACCGTGTGTCTTTTTGCTGGTGTTAAAGTTGTGCCGTTTGACAGTTCCCGCAAAACCTTTACCTTTGCTGGTACCGGTGGCGTCAACGATGTCGCCCAGTACAAACTGGCTGACATCAATTTTGTCGCCGACCTTTAGGTCTGCAGGTAGCTCGTCAACACGAAATTCCCGAATGTGCTTCGGGGTCACTTGAGCTGGTTTTGTATGACCAGCAACGGCCTTGCTCAGGTTCTTACCCTCACCATATGCCACCTGGACTGCGTTGTAACCGTCGTGTTCGACAGTCTTGACCTGAGTCACAGTCACGGGGCCAGCTTGAATCAACGTGACCGGAATAGCCGCGCCGTCCCTGCTGATGATTTGGGTCATACCAATTTTGGTACCGAGAAGTGCTTTCATGCCCTCTTACTCCCATGTAAAACTCTTGGTGGCTGGTGGTTTCCCTGTTAGGCGGGACCTGCCAATTCACCAAGAGCGATTAATATTTCGTAATTTAATAAAGTTACCAATCAAATATAGCACAAAAATAGAGGTGGGTCAAGAGGTTTTACTCTGTCCATTCTGGTTCTGGACAGCATTGTTAATAACAATTATTTATGTTATAATAATATATGCAAGTTCTACGATAGGAGAATTCGTGTACATCAATGTACTGAGGCCGACGCAGATGCTGCCAACTTCTAGGCAGCAGAGAGCACGAGCAGCATGCCTGTACGGCAAAAAGAGAGATCAGGTCAGCCTGATCTACGCCAATTGGGCTGATGTCTACGACATCAAGCGGCGTACTGTTCGCCGTCCGATGGTTAAGTCACAGATCGAAATGACCGCGCTGAACACCACCTACAAGCTACTCCATGCGGCATTCGGCAACTACGCAAATGGACAACCGACAGTGGCCAGTCGTCCAATTCCCTCGAGTCGCGTGATTGGTCAAATGAGTCACGATGCATTCGCCGCAATGGTCAAGGAATACGCCAAGTGGTACGTGCGACAAAAGTCCAAGGTCTCCGTAACGCATGAAGAGGGCCGAATTTCATTGAGTGTCGGCGTTAAGGAGCCCAAAGTCTCAAAGGCTTCCTCTGGAGATCGGTTGTACATAACGATCTAGATCCACGAACTGCAATCTGCCGGAGGCCTGCAATTCGCAGTGACCTCCGGCACGAAGCCCTAGAGGCTTTTTTGTTTTGTAGTCTATAATGGTGATTACTATGTTGAAACTGAGGGTGGCTAAGCAGCACCGAGTTATTCTGATCCTTCTGGCGATCATTTTTCTTATTTTCGGAGGGATTCTTGGGTCGCTTTTTTACTTTGGCAATCAGGCCATTGCCAAACAAGAGTCCGAGTCGAAAGCAAATTTGGCGAAGTTAGATCAGGTAATCAGCAAGATAAAGGCAAAAAAGAAAGCGGAGGCAGAAGCAGCCAAAAAGGCGGCTGAGCAAAAAGCCGCTTCGGATGCGGCGCTATCGTCACAGTTACAAGGAAACATCGTTACACCGGCTGGATGCGCCGTTAAGGGCGCACACGGTAACCCAAGTCAAGTTGATGTCGTGATTAATAAAAAACGCTGCTTTAACCCTATTAATTTCGTACCGAGTGATCTCGTATCAGTCCAGGGATACATGGTCAGCGCCAAAATACAGCCAGATCTGGTTGCGATGTTGCAAGCAGCGGCCGCGGCTGGCCTACCCCTTGGAATGACAAGCAGCTATCGATCCTATAACAATCAGGTAGAGACCTATAATCACTGGGTTCAGACAAACGGCAGTACGGCCGCAGCCGACACGGTCAGCGCTCGGCCTGGGTACAGTGAGCATCAAACCGGTTTTGCTGTTGATTTAGATGCAGGTGGATGCAGCCTGGAATGTTTTCGAGGCTCAGCGACGTACCAGTGGATGTTAGTGCATGCTGTTGAATTTGGATTCATTGAGCGCTACCCCGCTGGGTTAGAATCTGTCACGGGCTATAGTCCTGAGGCGTGGCATTGGCGCTACGTCGGCAAGGCGACTGCCCAGGAAATGAAGACAAGGGGTATCAAAACTCTTGAACAGCTCTGGAATCTACCCGGCGGCGGGTATTAGATCACAATACCAGCTGGTACAAAATAGCTAATAATAGTGACGACCAATAAGACGGCAAACCATATTTTGCGGTCGAGTGGGTTCTTTTCAAGGAGTCGTATTGCGACAAGAACGATCAACGCACCCAACGGGAAAGCCGCAATCGGAATCCCCTGCCATGACAGAGGTGTAGCTAATTTGATCCAGAGAGTACTCAGTAAAACCACGAGGACTAGTTTAAAGAAGTAAACACCATCCGGTTCGGACATCAGCAATCGACCACGTCGACTCACTACTGCTCGGTTACGAGCGTATGTCCTAGGTCGCGGTTTTTTTGTGTTTGAAACCATTTTTTCCATGATACCATAAGCTTCATCGGCGGCAAAAAACGGAGCCACCGAGATGCAGAGCAAGGCATTCATGAAACACGCAAAGAGCCGTATATGACATACGGCTCTCTTGAGTATTGCAGTGAATAACGCAGCTATGCGCTCGACTCACCGTTTTTACATGCGGATTTCAGCGTCGACGCCAGCTGGAAGGCTAAGGTTTTGCAGACTGTCAATTGTCTTTGGTGTGGCGTTGGTGATGTCAATCAAGCGTTTGTGAACGCGCATTTCGAACGTTTCACCACCAGTCTTGTAGACGTGCGGTGATTTCACGACCGTGTAGCTACTGCGACGTGTTGGAAGCGGTACAGGACCAGCTATACTGGCACCGGTACGAATAGCCGTGTCGATAATTTGTTTTGCTGACTGGTCAATGACCTTGTGGTCATAGGCTTTGAGACGAATGCGAATGCGCAATCCTTCTGGTTTTTTATCTGCCATAATATTTCGCCCAAGGGCTTATAAGACAAAACCTACGGTTTTTTCTCATCGCGCGGACGATGAAGTAAATTCATCGGGTCCGGCTGCTCTTTTTCCCTTCGGCAACTCCTTTCTTGTTGTGCGATACCGTAACCTTGAACTGGTTTTGCTATTACATGCTCACAGACAAGTTCTCGGTATGATTACTATTACAAGTCGTAACTATACTAGAAAAAGCAGTTTCAATCAATAGATATCGACATTTCATAACGAAAG
Organism: Candidatus Saccharimonadia bacterium; assembly: GCA_023260255.1. GTDB lineage: Bacteria > Patescibacteriota > Saccharimonadia > Saccharimonadales > Saccharimonadaceae > UBA2112. The sequence goes on along the minus strand of JALQVV010000040.1, from coordinate 1,869 downwards.
CTATATACTGTCAAGGCACCTTTCACTCACAGATGAGGAGAATCATGCTAGATAGCCTCGTTGAGAACCTCATGGACAACGTTGTCGCGACTGCGAAGAACAAAGCATCCCCAACCGTGCTCTTAAACGACTCACACTTGGTTGGTTTTGCGCAAGACCAACATCCTACGCGTGATCAAGTAATGGGACTTCTGGGCCGGCACTTTCAGCTCAATGGAACCACTTACTATGTGTCACACGTTGGCGAGCCTGGACAGTACCGCGTACGAGGTGTCTTCGTACGCTTCAGTAGTGAGCGTCCCTGCTCGCTTTCGATTAGTCGCTGCAAACGTGGTACCTGCGTGCACCACGAGAAATAGGAGTACCATGCCAATTACTCATGAATATGGAGTTGGGCAATCGATCTTGGACGAACTAGCCGAAACAGAAGATCAGTTTGCCGCCATAACCATATGGGGCGATAAGCTCGATCTCTTGTTTTACGACCTGGGGTTGTGCTCGCTCGACGTGCTTCACGTGCTTCGTCACATAGAAGATGTGTTCCAGGTGCAGTTTCCTGACAACACGCTCGAGGTCGCAACATCGCCGCTCGCCCTGCTCATCGTCACCATTACCCTCCTCAATGAAAGGATCGGCACCCTCTAATACCCGTCACTGCGTCGAAGACCCCCGGTTTCCGTAGCTGGCGGGTTTTCGATTTCTGTACTAAAAACACCCCCTGTGCGGGGGTGTTTTTATAGTGTATGTCAGGATTATTTTGTAATCTTGGTAACAACACCTGCACCAACGGTGCGGCCACCTTCGCGGATAGCGAAGTTCAGACCCTGCTCCATAGCGATTGGAGCGAGCAGTTTTACGTTAAAGGTGATTGTGTCACCAGGCATGACCATTTCTTTGTCAGCTGGTAGCTCAACTTCACCAGTTACGTCAGTCGTACGGAAGTAGAACTGTGGTTTGTAACCCTTGCTGAATGGAGTGTGACGACCGCCTTCTTCCTTTTTCAGGATGTAGACTTCTGCCTCAAATTCAGTGTGAGGAGTGATTGTGCCTGGCTTGGCTACAACCTGACCACGCTCAATTTGTTCGCGCTCAATACCGCGGAGCAACAGACCAGCGTTATCACCAGCTTGACCTTGATCAAGGTTCTTTTTGAAAGCCTCGATACCAGTAACAACTGATTTCTGAACTGGTTTGATACCAACGATTTCAACTTCGTCGTTCAATTTAACGATACCTTGTTCGATACGACCAGTTGCAACAGTACCACGACCCTTGATGCTAAAGACGTCTTCGATTGGCATCAGGAATGGTTTGTCGAGGTCGCGGACAGGCTCTTCAACGTAATCGTCGAGGGCTTTGACAAGTTCCATGATTGCATCTTCGCTTGCAGGATCACCTTCAAGAGCTTTGGTTGCAGAACCCTTGATGATTGGAGCGTTGTCACCATCGTAACCATTCTTAGTCAGCAGTTCGCGAACATCCATTTCAACCAATTCAACCAATTCTGGGTCTGCAAGGTCCATCTTGTTCAGGAACACAACGATTTTTGGAACGTTGACCTGGTGTGCAAGCAGAACGTGTTCACGAGTTTGTGGCAATGGACCGTCGTTTGCGGCAACCACAAGGATTGCACCGTCGATCTGAGCAGCACCAGTGATCATGTTCTTGACGTAGTCGGCGTGGCCAGGCATGTCAACGTGTGCGTAGTGGCGCTTCTCTGACTCGTATTCCTGGTGAGAAGAAGCGATGGTAATACCACGTGCTTTTTCCTCTGGAGCGTTGTCGATATCCTCGTAGTTACGAGGCTTGTTCGTATCGCTAGGCAGACGCTTAGCAAGTACGTGTGTAATAGCTGCAGTTAGTGTTGTT
>JALQVV010000002.1 GCA_023260255.1 Candidatus Saccharimonadia bacterium | reverse complement strand
CTCCACGCCTGGGTTTGCGCTGGCATCATGAGCGTAAAGACCAGTACAAAACAACAAAATACCAGGAAAACCCGCTTTACAGTCAGTAATTTCATAAAATTGGCAATACGTAATAGACCCTCGCTCATGTGGTACCCCTCCAATAATGCTAATACTTTTAAAATATATTTAAATTGACAAGAATGCAATAGTGAAGTTTAATTTAACAATTATTTAACAATTGCTAGTTCTGATGCCCAGATTCCAGAGTGGATTGGGCTTTTTGGGCAGCGTCGCCAATGCCTGGAATATTCACAAAGAAACTCAGTGCCCACACTACGAGCGCAACGACCACCGTGCCGCCGAGTGCGGTACCCAGACCAAAGAATATGCCTCGTATGAAATTGATTTTGTAAATATTATGACGATCACGATAGAAATCGTTGAATAATTCCTGAAGCAAGTCGCGACGAGCACCCATTTGTTGTCCGCGGCGAATGCGTTTAGCTAGTGACTTCACCATGACTACTTTTTCAGTTTATCTTTGAGCTCACCAGCAGATGCTTTGGCCTTGTCGATTTCTGTTTCGGCTTTGTCTTTCAGCTCTTCGGCTTTTGCCTTGATATCTGCACGAGTTTCTCGGCCACTTTTAGGCGCTACTAATACGCCGGCAATCACACCAGCAATTGCACCAATAATCGCTCCAAATGGGAAAATTTTCTTTGCCATGTTATCGGTCCTTCTTTCGTGTAAATTTTTTGGCTTTTTTTATCAACATTCCAGCAATGATGCTTGGCGAACTGAATCGGCCAATACCACTGACGATCCCCTCAACAGTATCAGCCGTTCGCTGGGCTGATTCGGTAATTGATTTGATCTGCAATGTCACTCGAATAAGCAATATGATCAATATAATCCCCAGGAGTAAGAATAACGCCAGGAAGATTGATAATATGATGACTAAAACGTAAGCCCAATCCATATGCATCATTGTAGCACAACTATTGCTGCAACCGCTCCTGTAAATAAGCTGCCAGTTTGTCGCCGTATTCCGGACTTTCAAGTGCCAAGTCAACCACGGCTTTAATGTATTTCAACTGATCGCCAGTATCGTGCCAGATGCCTTCGACAAAACGTCCATACACTTTGTCCTGCTGTGCTAGTTCATTAATACTATCCGCAAGGGTAATCTCGCCGTTTTTGTCTGGCTTTTCCTGGGCAATGATCGGTAAAATATCTGGCGTGAGTAGATACCCACCGACCGAGGCGAAGTTGCTGGGTGTATTGGCTTCGCCCGGTTTTTCGACCAGTTGTGTCAGCTGAAAAGTTTTGTCATCGAACTTTGTATCAATAGCGGCCATCCCATACTTGTCGGCATCTTTTTTATCGACCTCTATCAATGTGATGACCGATTTGCCAGTAGCCTCGTAAGCTTCAAGCAACTGTTCGGCACGCGGTACTTTGCTTCGGAAAAAATCGTCGGCAAAAAATACGAAAAATGGCTCGTCGTCATTGATGAGATGTTGAGCATTCAATACTGGGCGAGCATTACCCTTCGGTGATCCTTTTTGTCGGACATACACGAAGTTTGCAAGATTGGCGATCTTTTCAATCTCATCGGCTTTGTCGCGCTTGCCCTTTTCGCGTAGTTCACGCTCGAGCTCATCGCTGCGATCAAAATGATCCTCGATGGCGCGTTTGGTACTACCCGTGACAATAATGATTTCCGTCACGCCAGCCGCAACGGCTTCTTCGACGATCAACTGGATAACTGGCCGATCAATAATCGGCAACATTTCCTTGGGCATCGCCTTAGTCTGCGGCAAAAATCGCGTCCCTAGTCCTGCTGCAGCAATGATTGCTTTGGTCGGTTTCTTCACTGTTATACCCCCGCTCGAATAGCATTTAATTTTTCATAGGCCAGGAATACACCTTCGGAATCAGTCATGCAGCCGTTTCTTGCATTGTCGAATAATTCGTCGATTGTTATTTCCTTGACGTTGATAAATTCACCTTCATCGGTATGCTGATCGGCATCACGAACACAATCGCGTGCAAGAAAGTAATTGCTGGTTGGATTGGTATAAGCGTCTTTATAGACAAAACCGAGGGATTCGACAGTTCCAACTGCATAGCCTGTTTCTTCATGTAACTCTCGTATAGCTGCAGCCTGTAGGTCCTCGTCGTTCTCACCGCCGCCGCCTGGCAGTTCTTGCATAATACGCTCCGGTCCTGGTCGGAATTGCTCGGCAACAATAACTTTGTTATCCGGTGTCAATGCAATGATTGCAACAGAGGGCCGCTTTGGATCTTCTTTAGTATAGTATTCTTGTTTTTTACCATTTGGATCAACAAATACTTTGCGAACCAATCGCCGCCAGCCAACTTTTATCTCCTCAGGCTCTTCTGCATGGGGCCAAGGCTGCACGATTACAAACGCTCCCTGATGAGTTTTTGGGCCAAAGCAGGGTTGGCTTTGCCTTGGGATTTTTTCATAATTTGGCCAACTAGGAATCCAATTGCTTTGTCGTTGCCGGCTTTGATATCTTCGACAGCTTTGGCACTGGCAGGATCGGCCAAAACTTCGTCGACGATTGCAGCAATTGCGCCTTCATCACTAACCTGCAGTAAGTTTCTGGCTTCGGCAATTTCGCGTGGAGTCTTGTCGCTATTCAGTAGTTCGTTAAACACTTCTTTAGCCGCTGTACTCGACAACTCGTTTTTATCTACCATGTCGGCCAGTTCAATAAAACCTTCGGGCACAAAATTGCTCGCGACTTCCGCGGTTTCTTCGTCGGTTGAGACACCGCTGGCAAACCAGTGCGCGACGCGTTTCATCTTATCGTCACCGGCTTGGTCTTGAATGGTGGCCAGTAGGACTGCATAGCTTTGATGCGCCAAAATCGAGTCAATGACCGACTTATCAAGCCCTAGATTTGCCCATTTTTCGCGGTAATACGGTGGCAACTCAGGCACTTCCGCTTGGATAGCTGCGATTTCTTCGTCGGCGAGGATAACGGGCGGAATATCTGGATCAGGCATATAGCGATAATCTTGAGCATCTTCTTTGCTGCGTTGACTGGTGGTTTTACCGGTTGCGTCGTCCCAACCGCGGGTTTCCTGGACGACTCGTTCACCTTTTTCGAGCAGGGCGACTTGTCGTTTAAATTCATACTCGGCTGCGCGCTCAACGCTACGGAACGAGTTGAGGTTTTTGATTTCGGCACGCTTACCTAGTTCTGTTGAACCCTCTGGTGCCACGGAAATATTAACATCAAAACGCATGTTGCCATGATACAAATCACCAAATGTCACACCGGCATATGTCATCAATTTATGCAGTTCGGCCGCATAGGCTTTTGCTTCCTGCGGTGAGTGCATGTCAGGTTCGGATACGATTTCGATCAGTGGCGTGCCCGCACGGTTTAAATCAACCAAGCTATAGTCGCCGTAGTGGCTCAGTTTGCCGGCGTCAGATTCGATGTGCGCATGGTGAATACGAACTTTGACTGTCGCTCCGTCTTCCATCGGCGCTTCAACTAATCCTGCGAGGATTGTCGGATAGTACATCTGGGTAATCTGATAGCCATTTGGTAAGTCTGGATAGAAATAGTGCTTACGATCGAATCGACTAGTATTGGCAATCTTGGCATTCAGCGCTTTACCGGCACGAACGGCTAATGTGACTGCTTGGCGATTAAGGATCGGCAACATACCAGGCAGCCCATAATCAATGGGGTGGACGACGCTGTTTGGATCTTTACTGCGAGCATCGTTGTCGGCAGGGCTGAACAATTTTGTCACTGTTGCAAGCTGCACGTGACACTCAATACCAATGGTCATTTCATATTTCGTCATTATATTGCCCCCAAATCTTTTAGGGTTTGTTTAAACTGTGCAAGTGCTTGGCGTGCATGATTGTAGTTGATTTTGACATCAGGTTCATGCGCGATTTGATTGCGGAGTTTATGCGCCGTCCATATTGCGTCGCGATGCGGCAATGCATCTTTCGCCGATTTCAATCGATCACCCATTGTCTGGCCAGAAAAACCCTTATCACGCAGGGCTTGATCGACCAGCTTGTCAGCATTCAAAATGGCCATATGATAACTCGCTTCATTATCACGGACCAGCGACTGCTCGATACTCAGCCAGCGACTACGGTATTTCTCGATATCGAGCGAGCCGCCACGCTTGCCAAAGGTGATAGCCGCAAACAGGAGGACGCCAACAATGATAATCGCGGCAAAAAGGAAGATTAAACTGCCATCCATTATGCTGCTTCCTCCTGGCTTGCTGCGAGCGCTAACAACTTGGCGTCATCGCGGCGCTGACCAATCAGCTGCACACCGACAGGCAATCCTTCATCGGTCGTACCCGCAGGCACGCTTATAGCTGGCAATCCCGCAAGGCTAGCAGGGACCGTCATAATATCCGCCAGATACATTTTGACAGGATCGGCCGTGTTTTCACCGAGCTTAAACGCAGGCGTTGGCGCCACGGGTCCAACAAGAACATCATATGTTTTGAACAGTTCGTTAAATTCATTAATAAGCAGCGTTCGGGCCTTCTGCGCCTGCAAATAATACGCATCAAAATAACCACTCGACAATACGTAACTGCCAATCATAATGCGTCGTTTGTTTTCGGCCATAAAACCTTCGTCACGTGACTTTCCGTAAAGCTCTGATAGGTTGCCCGCTTCGGCTCGCCTACCATAACGCACACCATCATACCGCGATAAATTACTGCTGATTTCGGCCGGGACGATAATGTAGTACATAGCAAGCGCATACTTGAGCATCGACATGCTTACCTCTTCGACGATGTGTCCGGCAGCCTTCAGTGATTCGACGTACGTCGCAACCTGTTGCCGCACACCTGCATCGACATCATCGGTCATAAATTCTTTGATCACACCAACTTTTAGTGCTGTCGGTGCCTCTGCTGGCGCAAAAAAATCTGGCAAAGTCGTCATATCGCGATCGTCCCGCCCGGCCATGATATCCATCACGAGTTCGGCGTCATGTGCGGTCGTAGCGAAACAACCAATTGTATCGGTGCTGCTCGCCATTGCCACCACTCCATAGCGACTCACGGTACCATAGGTCGGCTTCACGCCAACGACTCCGTTGAAGCTTGCTGGTTGACGAATTGATCCGCCGGTATCGGTACCGATTGCAAACGGCACAATACCAAGCGCTGTTGCAACCGCTGAACCACCAGACGAACCACCCGCGACACGGGTTGGATCAGCCGAATTAAGTGTTGGACCAAACGCAGAGTTTTCGGTACTGCCACCATGAGCAAACGCGTCCAGATTTGTTTTGCCAATACAAATTGCCCCTTCAGCTTCGAGCCGCTCAATCACCGTCGCCTGCAATGGCGCTTCAAACTGTTCTAGGAAATGGCTCGCAGCGGTTGTCGTACCGCCAAGCGTCATAAAATTATCTTTGGCAACAAATGGTACGCCAGCCAGTCGGCCCGTTATTTCGCCCTTATCAACCAAAGTAGCTCGTTCCAGTGCCCGCTCTTCGGTGAGGCTTAGGAGCGCATGAATCGACTCGTTTTCTTTGGCTGCAGCAATTGCCTTCTTTACATTGTCAGTTGCTGAGCTATCGATAAAATCAGAAATAGCAGTCATATTAGAGAACTTTCGGGACTTTTATTTGATAATCTTGTTGCTGCGGTGCGAGTGCAAGTAGTTGCTCACGACCGGCCCCATGCGGCTGTATTTCATCCTGACGCCAAATGTTCTCTAGATCAGTCACCTGATATGTTGGTTCAACGCCGCTCGTATCGAGTTCACTCAGTTGTGCCACATAGCCAAGAATACTACCAAGATCGGTCTGAAGAGCAGTGATTTCATCATCACTCAGTTGCAAGTTGGATAGTTGTGCCAAATGCAGCACATCATCACGAGAGATGGCGGTGGTCATATGTTTATTATAGTAGGTTATTACTCCCAACGGAAGACACGGAAGGCAATAATATAGATAACGACTAGCCAAATACCGATGAGACCAAGTTGCGGTGCAATCTCCCAAAGGTGTTTACCCTCGGTCGCAATCAAACGGATACCGTCAATAATCGGTGTGAGTGGCAAAAAGCCAGACACGTTTTGTAGCCATTCCGGCATGATATACCGCGGGAAAAAGGTACCCGAAAGAAACATCATTGGGAAAACAATAATGTTGGATAGCGGCGCAGCTTGACGTTCATTTTGTGCCCACCCACCGAGGGCCAACCCTATACCAAGGATTGTAACAACTCCAAGTCCAAGAAAGGCGGCAAGTTCAAGCCAGTTGCCGACAATTTTCAGGTGGAACACCAGGATCGCAACCACGAACATTGCAGCGAGCGCTAGTGAACCAATGATAAGCTGTCCGATCATGGTTGATAAGAAATACTGCCAGACTTTGAGTGGTGTCGTGCTGAGACGGCGAAGAATACCCATCTTTTTGAGTTCTGGAAAGACATTCATTGGTCCAAAGATACCCATACCGATGATCGAAAACCCAAGAAGCCCTGCAAAAGTATAATCAAATGCCGACAAACTCTTTTGACTCAGCTGTTCTGACTTCACCGTAAACGGTGTTTGTACAGTCACTAATTTGGCGTTAATGGCCTTAAACTGGCTTTCAAGCACCGAACTGAGCGCTGTGCCAGATTGCGCATTATTCTGCGTATAGATCACCTCGGCCTGACCACTTGGCACCGATTGTCCCGGTTTGACCGTGCCAAAATCTTTTGGCAGCACAATCGCCGCATCCAGCTGTGATTTGGTCATCAGATCTTTCGCTTTATCAAGTGTCGTTGCTTCATCACTGATCTTGAAAATGCCACTGTCCTTGGCCTGCTTCACAAAATCACTGGCAAATGTACTATCCGACTGATTGAGTAATGCGACACGGAACGAAATATTGCCACTGCCAGAATTCAAGCTTCCGAATACAAACAGAAAGATGAGCGGAAAAATAACCGTGAAAAAAATAGCCAGTCGATCGCGAAAATAGCGTTTCGTATTAATGCGAACGAACGTTGCAACAGTGTAGAGTGATTTATTCATCACGAAGCCCCTTTCCGGTCAGATCGATAAACACATCTTCAAGATTTGCCTGCTCTACTTCTTGCTTTTTCTTGAAACCACGTTTTAGCAGTGCCTTGATAAGATTTTTTGGCGTATCAATAGCAATAATTTTACCGTTATCCATAATTGCGATGCGATCACACAGGATCTCGGCCTCATCCATATAGTGGGTCGTCATAATAACGCTGATGCCTTTGTCACGAACTTTTTCAATCAGCTCCCATAGATGACGACGTGCCTGGGGGTCAAGCCCAGTCGTCGGTTCGTCCAAGAAGAAAACTTTCGGCCCATGGACAAGCGCAGTCGTGATACTCAGGCGCTGCTTTTGACCTCCGGACAAATCTTCGACATAACTTTTTGCTTTTTCTTCCAAGTCAACATCACGCAGGAATTCCATCGGGTCAACTTTTTCTCCATAAGCCGCTGCAAACATTTCGATCACTTCGGTCAATCGTGTCTTATCCTGAAACGCTGGAGATTGTGGCTGCACACCGATTAAGTATTTGATTTTTTGCGGATCTTTGGCAACGTTCACACCATCAATAATCACTTCGCCGCTATCAATTGGGCGGAGTGTTTCCATCATTTCAAGCGTCGTCGTTTTGCCGGCGCCGTTCGGTCCTAAAATACCGAAAATTTCACCTTTTTTTACTGAAAAGCTAATACCGTCAACGGCTTGTTTGTCGCCGTAACGCTTTTTCAAGTCTTTTACTTCGATCATAGTCATATGCTTTCCATTGTATATCAAATACAAAAAGCTCGATATAGGTTATGAGATATCAAAGAGTGCAAGCTGACCTATCGTATGGCTCGATTGAGTTGTTATCCTAGGAACGGACATCCTCAAGTCTTCTTCATACCCAGCTTCTTGTCTATGCGAGTCAATCACTCGCCGGCGCAACATTGCCCTGAGTTGTTCCATGGCTTCTGTCGTTTCTGTACCTCGCGGACACACCGATAATGCCAAACCATAATACCCACGAAGTCGATCAGCATATTCAGGTGCATCAGGACTGCCCTCTAAATCATACTGCCATGCCGCTGCCTTAGCATCGACAATCTGCTGATGCGGCAGCGAGAACGTTCCATCCGGTTGGATGCGGACTCCCGTAATAGTCAGCGGTCCGCGATCGAGACTCATATAGGCAGTCTTGTGGTCAGCTACATCAAACCCATACTCCCGAATCGCAGTAATAATCTTGCGGCCCAACCATTTTGGAACCCCGTCCTTTTCAGCCGAAACAGAAACAGTAATATCGTCAATATATCTGGTATAGACAGGCTTACCACCCATCATCTCTTTGGTTATTTCACCGATCCGCTCATCTAAGTCGTGACAATAAACATTAAACAAAAAGGGCGATAATGGCGAGCCTTGCGGCAGACCTTTTTGGCCGTCAGGCCACCAATACTGCTGTATTTCTTTAAACCAACCCGCAGTCGAAGGAGTAAATGCCTCTGCCATCTTTTCATTGAGTCGATCCATGGAGACATTTGTGTATGCCGATCGGATATCCGTCACAAAGAAATGCCGGTTATTCGCATGCCGCTCGGCATTTGCCCGAACACCACCGCCCTTAAGACCTCCGACGGCGTAACGCGACACAACCCCCGGTTCATACAGAGTCACATTTTCTGGAGCAATCAGCGGTATAAATGGTGCGTGGACCTGAGGATTATTCGATAACCATGAAAGCGCATGCAAAAACTCACGATGAACAGCAAGTTCGTATTCGTTCGGCGTCCAGATCTCTCTGTGCTTTTTGCGTGGTATATAATTTCGATTACTCTTCATATAGTAAGTTGCCCGGTTCCCGCTATGCGAGAACCGGGTTATGGCAGTACACCCGAGGTGGAAAAAGTTTGTGGCAGCCCACCACGTGGGTGCTCGGGGTACCGTCGTTCCATGATAGCGGCAGGCTTCGCAAAGGAGCGATGCGATCGCGCCGTCCTGTGCTTTCGCTCGCCCAGGGCACAGACTCCGAGTCCGGTTCTGTAGCGCGATCAGACGTGCCATGCCCTCTCGCCACGGCGCATGCCGTCGTCCGACGTGCCCCCGCAGGGACCGCAGGATACAAGAGGGTCGGGCCCGCTGATGGATCCCTCCGGTCGTCGTGCCAGCGTCACTGACAGTTCACTGCCGGATGGTAATGGATCCGATCGCTCGGCCATGCGCGCACGTGCGCGACATCGAACGAGACCGAGTGCGTGGGTCCGACTGGCCCTGCTGCTAACATGTAGCTCTGATCTCATACTCACCAGAGCGGGTACAACATTTCTTTCCACGGCTGTCGGGGTAATAATACAAGAACGATCCTCACCGCGCAACCATAACCCAAAACCAAAACACCAAATATACGCTTAGTTAGCGCGCGTCGATAAATGTATGCGCACGCCCACTTGCACCACCACGACCGGTACGGCCAATGCGGTGTACATAATCCTCGTAGGTCTTCGGTGTGTCAAAATTGATGACGTGCGTCACATTTGGGATGTCGAGACCACGTGCCGCAACATCTGTTGCCACCAATACGCGGACTCTCTCATCTTTAAACTGCTGCAGGGCCTTTTGACGTTGAGATTGGTTTTTGTTGCCATGAATTGCCACCGATGGAATGCCACTCTTATGCAGCAAATCACTCAGGCGTTGTACGCCATATTTCGTATCGCCAAACACTAAGACTTTGGTGTATCCGTCGCGCTGCAACAGATCTTGAAGCAATTCGATTTTATGTGCTTTGTCGCGAGCTTCGATCACATCTTGTTCAACATGTTCGCTTGTCTCACCAGTACGCACTTGTACTGTTGCAGGATCATGCAGAAATTGCGCAGTCAAAGCTTTGATGTCAGGCGTCATGGTTGCACTGAAAAACAGTGTCTGGCGCTCACGTGGCATACCGCCAACAATACGCTTAATATCGGGCAGAAAGCCCATGTCTAGCATACGATCAGCCTCATCCAGCACAAGTGTCGTCATGTTTTTCATCTGTAGTTCACGACGCTCGATCAAATCTTTCAGACGACCTGGCGTCCCCACAATAAAGTGCGGGCGACGACGCAAACTACGAATCTGGCGGTCGATATTTACCCCACCGACAATAAGCGCTGCCTCGAGATCAAGACCACGAGCAAAATCATTGAATTCTTCAACGATTTGCTGTGCCAATTCTCGTGTTGGTGTGACTATTAGCACGCTTGGGCGGAGCATAATCCCCCGCTGGCGTTCAATGATTGGCAATAGGAATGCAGCTGTTTTGCCGGTGCCGGTATTTGCCAAGCCAATGACATCGCGACCTTCAACGATCAGTGGAATTGCCTGATCCTGAATTGCACTTGGTAGTTCAAAACCTTTTTTGGCGATGTTGTACTGCAATTCTGCACCAAAAGGAAAGTCCGCAAACCGATGTGCCGGTTCGTAGGGTTTTTCTTCGTAGGCGGTTGCTTTATTGATGAATTTTGAGGGATGAATGTTTTGCTTGCCGTTACTACGGTGAGCACCTTTCCCTGATCCGCCGGGGCGGAAGTTGCGGCGCGCAGCATGAAATGAGCGCTGGCCGCTTTTTTGAAATTGGGGCATGTATAGCCTTTCCGTCAGGTTAATTCGGTTGCAGTCAAAAGGTGTGTCTGTTATCTATCTCTGGTCTATCAAAAAAGAGAGTGTGACATTCAATCGAATGCAATATATTCATTGTAGCACATTTAATGTACTTTTTCAAGTATTACGGTTATCCTTGTTGCTATTTGTAGAATGGATCTTCTGGCGGTGTCGAAGGAGCCGTGGGCGCTGCAGGCGGGTATTGCTGTGCGGAGGAGCTTGGCGGTGACTGAACAGGCATCTGGAGTGATGGCGTTTGCGGCTGAATAGGCTGTCCAGGTTGAGCTGGTGCGGCCGATGGTTGAAAAGGTTGCGTAGGTTGTGTAGGTTGAGCCGGAGGAAGCGCAGTGGGTGGCTGCATTGATGTCGCAGATGGCCCCATAACAGTAGGTTGCGGTTCAGCGGCACCATAATGACCAACCTGCAAATAGCTAATCCGACGACGGTGAAGGAAGTAAGCAATCGCAAGTACTATTGTCAGTACAACCAGGATAATTAGCGCGACGATCATAATCGTTTGCAGCTGATTCCATAGTGATGTATCGCTCTGAGAACCTTCTAGACTACTCGATAATTTACTGAGTGGCTCCGCCCATCGGTTGAATGGATATTCATTTCCCCCAGCAGCAAATGCGGTCGTACTCGTTGCATAGTTGGCGCGGAAATACTGGTGAACGCCTTCCTCCCATGTTGCCGACGCTTTACTAGAAGTATCTAGTTTGATGTTACTGTCGTCCAATAATTTTACGAGTTCAGCTGATGATCGAACGGTGCCGTTTGCAAAACACTGTTGATCCGGGCAATACAACAAGCCATAGACGGCAAAACCAACCAGGCTGCCAGTACTCGAAAAGACTGGCGCTCCATCATTCCCAGGGAGCACTGGCATATTTGTCTGAATCAAACGACCACCATCTTTTTGGTAGGCTTGCTCGACCTTACTTGAGGTAACCACAGGAATATTGCGGATCTTGTCGATTGTTAGCGAACTATCGGTGTAGGCAGAATAGCCAACAGTGCTCAGCGTGTCATTCGCTTTGACATCCTCATTGGCTGCTATTGAAACATTTGGAAAATCACCATCGACTTTTAATAGTCCGACGTCAGTCGATGGCGTCTGACTCCCGAAGACCTCCTGAATGGATTTTGCCGCATCATAATTAGATGCAACATATTTTGCATTCAGTACACTATCCGAGTAGGCAAACGCTGGCTTGTTGCTATCTGTCCTGTTGATGACGATTGGCTTATCGGTTGGCTGAATCGCGTAAGTGTAGCTTTCGTTCACCGGCACGATAAAATTATCCGGTATGACAGAAGCAATGTTTTCAACTTTCGCGAGCGCTTCTTGATCGCCGATAGAAGCGCCTGTTTTCAGATAGTCCGCGTCTGACTGCAGAATAATCTTTGCCTTTAGCAGGTAGTCGAGAATACGCTGCAAACGATCGAGCATCTGATCTTGATCTGGAGCAAAGTTAATATACCCGTTGATCGCTGCTTTTTTCTGTGCGCGAATCGCATGACCAGTCGTCGCAACATAGCCATCTTTTGAAATAAATACACCGCTCGCCACCGTGCCAGCACAAGCATCGGTCAGCGTTGTGGCTGTTTCACCGCTTTCAAATTTGAGAGCAAGATTCGTACAGTAGAGCGTGCCAATCCTCACGACACTTGGCTGATTTTTGGCGATTGCTTTCAGACTGGCAGCATCTGCGTAGTATTCTGGCGTAATAGTAAGAAGTGGTGCCTCACTGCTGTCCTGGGTATTGTCCGAACTACCTGACTGCGATGCCTCATCGGTTATTGATGTCTTGGCAAGCCGTGCCAGCGGAAGCGCATACGAGGTCTTCTTGCTGGTATCTGTATTGTTATCCGCCCCCGATGCGTCAACCGAAGGCTGCTCATAGGTAATCGAATCGAAAACCTGCTCCACCAAACTCGCAGCACTGACATTGGTAGGTCGGACATTACTGATACACACGGAATAAGGCTGATCATTTTGAATTGTGTAGTAGCAGTCATCATATTGCACATTGGAAACGCGGTGGTTATCGTTCGTTGTCGTAAACCTCACTTTTTGATAGTCAACACTTCCAATACTCGCCGAAACAGGTTTTGAGGCTTCGATTGTGACAACTGTTTTGTCATCGGCCACCTTTTTCGCCAAACGCTTGTCGGAATCAAGCTTAACGAACAAACTAAGCTTGGACAGCCCCTTATTCTCCGCAACTGTTGCAGCGGTTGTTAAATCTTTGTCTGTGACGGTTGCAAATAATTCAAGTTGGGGTGGTTGAGTCGCCAACGCACGTGCACCTTCAACACTTTCAATCGGCCGAATACGAACATAATTGTAGGCACGAGTCACCCGCAAATCATTGTTTTCATATGTTTGACCCGACAAGACTGCAGCGCTACTATCCGACCCTGCCGTGCTGTCACCTACTTCTGCATAGCTACTATAAACACGGTTGTCATAATTCAGTTTGAATCCAAGATCTGACTGGACTGGAACACGTTTTAATGTCTGATCGGGTGGCTGCAATGCGTCAGCAAGTTTTACCCGAGCCTGTTGATCAACCGCTTCACTTCGTGGAACAACAAAAAACAAACCAATCCCTACAAGCACTGCAACAATAATTGTCGCAATCAGCGACCATTTCACCACGCGTCCAAGCGGCGATTGTTGCTGGTATACTTTTTGCCGAATAGCCTCAGACTCCTGCGGGATATACGGGTTCGTCGACGAATCTTCCATGCTTATGGTTATTTTATCATGCTTATGCAAGTAACTAGAAGTTTACTGGATCACTCCATACCGTCGTACCGGATGCAGACGACTGTACACCTAAGTCACTCGGTGGGTCGAGGTATTGGCGAGCGGGTTCAAACTGATCGGTTGTGTTATTAACCCCTGCCTGACCACTGCTATTAACCCCCCAACAATAGACCGCATTTGCTGCCACGGCACAGGTATAGCCGCTCGACCCGGTGTCTATATCAGTGATCGGCAGTTGTCCTGCTAGAGCGCCTGTCAATTTGACCGGTTGCGGCCCCGAAGGGATTGACGGCGTACAGGTTTCAACACCAAGCCAGTTCGTCGAACATGACACGACAGTTCCATTACCTGTCTGGCCATCGGCTGCGCGCCCGCCGTTGGTTGTACAGTACGAAACATTTGTTGTTGTCTGGGCGCAAAATAGCCCGTTGATAGCATTACCCGATATAAGACTGAGTGTCGCACCATTGAGAGATCCAGCAGAGGAATCATTGAAGAGGGGTCCAGTTGGGGTTGTTTGTCCCGTATAGGTGCGAGTGCCTGTCCATTCATACTTATTGACACCTGGACCACTCGACCCACCGGTACTTCCACATGCTCGCCGTGTCTTGGACGAGACATCCGTCGTGCCACCCCAATAGAACACACGGTTTGGATTCGTCGATGAACTAGAGGTTTTTGCGATGGTATAGCCCCAATCACTTCCACCGAATGTTGTGATCGAGTCAAACTTGAGTGTTGTTTGCACTTCGACTGGCCGTAGCTCGTCAGCCGCAGATGTAATAGGGAAAGATGAGTCTGGCGGTGTCGATGAGTTGCCACCTGAACAATCGGTTGTTGATGTTGTATTGCCTGATTTCGTTCCATCCCCAGCTTGCCCCGACCAGTTTTCGCCCCAACAGGCGTGTTTATCATCGGTCTCAATGACACACATCGTCCTCGCTGCTTTTACTCGACCGAGCGCCTTCACCGACTTACCGTTCAAGGCGCTGGCAGGCACCGCTGGGTTACAGGGCCGCTGGAACCAGCCACCACACTGTCCGGTTGAGACTTCAGCTGGCACATAGGGATCTTCATTGACAGCCACTGGGTAGTTGTATGTTGAGCTATCACCCGTCCCGAGTTGCCCGCTATCATTTGCCCCCCAGCAACTCACGTGGCCATCGGTTGTCAGTGCGCAGGTGAAGCCACTGCCAGCACTAATATCCTTGATATTTTTGCCATTCAACGCACTCGCAGGAGCTGCCGGATTGCACGCGCGCTGGAACCAGCCACCACACTGTCCGGTTGAGACTTCAGCTGGCACATACGGCGCTGTGTCGACAGCAACAGGCGTCATGGTATCCGTTGTATTACGCGTACCCAACTGACCACTTGCATTATCGCCCCAGCAATAGGCATTTGCCGTATTGTCATTGGCACTCTGACTATCTTTTGCCATGACGCACACATGTGTGCTGCCAACGCTTACTTTCATGACATATTTGCGACTACCATCCGCATTCGTCAAAGCACTTTTGGGTTGGGCTGGGGTTGGGTTCGTCACGCACCCTGGCTGAAGGAAGCCCCCACAAGGATTTGGGGAACCAGGAAGGGCCGTTGTTGTCGCTCCGTTATCGGCAACTTTGGTTGGAAGGAGCGCCCTATCATTGGCAAAATTTTTACCTGCACCTACCATCTTGTTGGCGTTACTTCCCCAACAATATACCCAGCCTTCAGCAACCGCACAGGCTGTACTGGGTCCAGTACTCACACCGGTGACATTCTTACTGACATAACCGGTTGGTGTGGTTGATGATTTGGCAAATGTCCGAACCGTACTTGTTGTCGTGCTGACATACGTGCCGCTTGGCCCTTTTACCTTTACCGTGCCGGTTGATGTCACAACGACTGTGTTTGAAGAGGGCGCTTGCAGATTTCCCACTTCGTAGTAACTAACATAAGGCAGATTGTCTGCTGGATCGACCACGTATGCCGACCGACCGCCGACCGCGTTGCCATCGCAGCCGGTATCGGGGCGTAGGGTGGTTGCTGGATCGGTATCCGCACTCCATGACCGATCGTTACTCTTAATGCACTGTGCCGCAGAGGCAATCCCAGCTTGCGCAGCCTCTCGCGCAGCCGAATCATAATACTGCGTATTGAGTGTCGTACTGTTATTAGCCACCGACTGCAGCGCAACAACACTGACAGTACCAATGCCTATACCCAGAAAAATAACGACTGGCAATAGGAACCCGGCACTATTTGGCTGGTTTTGTTTATTTATTACCCCTGTTCTCTTTTTGAACGAAAACCTCATTCTAGCAACATCATACTATACCGGTTATGAATAAACAATGCTGCTGAGATTACAGCTTTTGGCGAATTTCGGTGATCAAATCGCGTAGTTCGGCGGCTTTTTCAAACTCCAAATTAGCACTTGCTAGCTCCATTTGACCACTCAAGTCCTTGATCAGACTTTCATATTCGTCTTTTGGAATCTTCTTGAGATCGAGTTTTGGCTTCGTATCCTCTTTCATTGGTATAATCGCACGCAACCCTTCGCCAATCTCCTTGGCCACACTCGTCGGCGTAATGCCGTGCTCTTTGTTGTATGCCTCCTGAATACTGCGTCGACGATTCGTCTCGTCAATCGCTGCTTGCATTGATCTCGTGGTTGTATCTGCATACAGGAGCACCGTCCCATCAACATGGCGCGCTGCACGACCAATTGTTTGGATAAGTGCACTCTCTGATCGCAAAAAACCTTCCTTGTCTGCATCCATGATCGCCACCATGCTCACTTCGGGCAAGTCCAACCCCTCGCGAAGCAAGTTAATACCAACCAAAACATCATAGACGCCCATACGTAGATCGCGCAGAATATCACCTCGCTCAAGCGTGTCAATGTCACTATGGATATAAGCCGTCTTGATATCGAGTTCTTGAAGATAGGTGCTAAGATCTTCGGCCATCCGTTTTGTGAGCGTTGTCACCAATACACGCTGTTCTTTGGCGGTTCTTTCACGAATCTCAGCAATCAAATCGTCAATCTGTCCCTTGGTTGGCTTGATGATAATTTGCGGGTCTAATAGTCCAGTTGGACGGATAATTTGCTGAGCTGGTTCTGGGCTATGTTCTAGCTCGTAATCGCCTGGTGTTGCCGATACATAAATCGCCTGGTTAATATGACGGTCAAATTCATCAAATCGCAGCGGGCGGTTATCAAGTGCCGATGGCAGACGGAAGCCGTATTCTACCAACACTTCTTTACGAGCGCGGTCGCCATTGTACATACCACGAACCTGCGGCAAAGTTTGGTGGCTCTCATCGACTAACAGCAGCCAGTCATCTGGAAAATAATCAATAAGTGTTGCCGGCTGTTCACCCGGTTCGCGATTAGTCAAATAGCGGCTGTAGTTTTCGATGCCTTTCACAAACCCTGTTTGTTCGAGCATTTCAATGTCGTATTTTGTCCGCTGAGCCAGACGCTGAGCTTCGAGCAACTTGTCATGTTTTTCAAACCACTCCAGCCGCTCTTCGAATTCCTTTTTGATACCTTCGATCGCGCGTTCCAGTTTTTGTTTGGGTGTCACATAGTGACTTGATGGAAATATCTGCAGCTCATGCGGTTCACCCAGGATTTCACCAGTCAGCGGATCAATACGGGTAATGCGCTCGAGCTCATCGCCGAAGAATTCAATACGATACGCCACATCGCTGCCCGCCGGAAACACATCAACAACGTCGCCCTTGACACGGAACGTGCCGCGGTGAAAATCGATATCGTTGCGCTGGTACTGGATGTCCGTGAGCAATCGGACGAACTTGTCTTGCTGGCGACGCTCACCTACTGTCAAACGAATTGACATGTCGGCATAGTCATCAGGACTACCGATACCATAAATACAACTAACACTCGCAACAATAATCACGTCTCGGCGTGTTAAAAGTGCCGTTGTAGCAGCATGACGCAAACGATCAATTTCGTCGTTAATCTTGCTGTCTTTTTCGATATACGTATCACTCGATGAAATGTAGGCTTCCGGCTGATAATAATCAAAGTAACTAACAAAGTAGTGGACTTCGTTATCCGGAAAAAAAGCTTTAAATTCTGAATACAGCTGCGCCGCCAATGTTTTGTTGTGGGCTAATACAAGCGTGGGCACTTGACGCTCCTGAATAATATTGGCCATCGTGAATGTTTTGCCACTACCAGTCACGCCCAGCAGTGTCTGTTCATGCTCACCAGCTTCCAGCCCCTTAACCAACTGCCTAATAGCAGCTGGCTGATCACCAGTTGGCTGATAGTTGGTTGCTAGGCTGAATTTCTGGCTCATCCTATTAATTATACCATCAGCCGCGACTATGGATTGTGTCAGCTAGCCATTCTGGCTATAGCGATTTGCAAGGTGACTGTCAGTATTGTCATGCTCGAAATCAGCATATTTTTCGTCCAAAGCCTTGATGACTTTATCGACTATTCGGCCGGGATCGGTATCAAAAATAATGTCTTTTGCACCTGGTGCTTCAATTTTTTCAATAAGGGTGGGGACGTAATCCGCCAGGCCGCCACTGCCGAGTAACACCGCACAAACCTTGCGGCTTTCAAGTGCCGTTGCGAGTTCGTGCAAGCTGCCCATACGGCCACCGACTGTAATCACGGCATCGCTACTGCGCACCAAATGCACATCACGCCCGACATATTCCATACCAGTGAAATTAATGTAGTCGAATTCTTTCGTCGGCAATTTATAAGCAGCAACATGCTCCCGGAACGAACTGGCTGGGCTAAACCCAACCGACACACCATGGTGGGTATCCTGAACACTCGCATATCCCATGGCGGCATAATGTGGCAGCCCAACAGTCGCGCCAGTTAAGAGTGTCTTGTTCCGTTCGGCAATCGCCTTACCCAAATCATACGCCAACTGATGTGACGCTGTGACAGTTTCGCCGCTCGCTGCGCCTGACACGCAGATCTGGTATCGCATTATTCTTTTACCTCAGTCAATTTGTAGTCTTCTGGGGCTTTTTTCAGATAGTCTTTAATCTTTTGAATCGGGAGTAGCCCTGCTTGAGCACCGAGGTGCTGCACAACGTTCATACTATTGATCGGCGCCCAGGTGAGCGCGGTATCCATAGTTTCACCAAGCGCCAATGCAGCAACAATTGTTGATGCAAATGCATCGCCGGCACCAGTTCTATCAAACGGCGGTGCAGGATCAGGATAATTCGGGATCGTTACAAGTTTCCAATCATACGAGGCGTACGATCCGTTAGGGCCATCGGTGATAACAACGATATTCGGACCAAGATCATGCAATCCATTAGCGAGGTCGCGAATCGAATCATGCGATTTACCGGTTACATCCATCGCTTCTTCGCGGTTCATAATGACAATGTGACTGCGTTTGTACACACGCGCGAGCTTCTCGACGCCCCATTTAAAATGAAAGGTACCGGGTTGAAACGCTAATTTTATGTCCGGATACTCTTCTAGATAATTCAACATATCTTCGTGAAGTTGCCACGACGCATCCCCGATCAATGACAGATAAATCCAATCGGGGGCCTTTGCTGGTGCTTGCCAGGTGTACTCATAGTCCTGGTTCTTTACCAAAATCGTTCGTTCGGCACCATACCGCAGTACATAGTAATAGTTAGACTGTAGTCCTGACTGAATAGACAATAGTTCGGTATCGATCCCTTCAAATTCCAAATGTTCTTTGGATGCCAGGCCCGGTTCGTCGTTTCCCATAAATGCCCGTAGACCCGCATGAAGTCCAAGCCGTCGAAATGACACAGCCGCATTTGGCGATGGGCCGACTGCCCTGATAATATCGACACCATCATAAGGTGGTTTGCTGCCGAGTGGCAAGCTAAGTCGCTTGCTGCCGTCAGGATCAGTATCAACTCGTGCAACTTCTTCGTTCAGCTTAATAAACGCGTCGGTAAAAATATCACCAATCGCCAAAACAGAGGGTGCCGAATCAGACATCGGTTCGAGCGTTGGGTGGCCTTCGTCCTGCGGTGGCTTTAGTCCTATTTGGTCGGCCAATTTATGGACGAGCTCATCGTCGGTACGATCATGCTCGGCATAGCGACGAACAATTTCCGCACGCAGATGGCGCAGCCCATGCGCCGATGTGCGCTGTTCGTATGGCAGTTCATGGTGCGCATTTTCTATGACGTCTTGTAGATTAAACGAAACGACTTCATCATTAAAATCCAGTAGGACATACGACGTGTCTTTGAGCAGTTCTTCGATTTTGCCCGATCGCACGCGGGCATTAAGCGCTTGATAGACTTCCTTGCCATAACTATCGGCGGGATCAAGCCCGATAGTCCGCAGCACGTTATGTGCTTTTTCAGTAATGTCAGCAATCAGCCGCGTATCAACTCCAGCACCACCAGTTGCGTGCTCAAGTTCCGCCAGATTGGCAGAAAACAACGGATGATCATTGCCCAAAAGCTGTTTCAGATAGTGCGTCATGTATCCCCCGAATTATATCATACTTATGCTTGTAATTTATGCTCGTGCAGTGGCATGTGGTGGAGCTTTACGCCCTTATGCAAAATGCCCGTTTTGGCACCAATGTAGCGAACGACTGATGTTGAGTTGGCACTGGCAAACACAATACTATCCGCCAAAGACTCCCCCTGTATCCACTGACTCAAAAAGCCAGATGCAAACGCATCGCCGGCACCCGTGCGGTCGATCACTTTGACATCTTCGTACATGCCAGCTTTAACAACCGTTTTACCGTCACTTGCCACCACGCCATTCGGTCCGTCACTAACGATCACAACCGGAACATAGTTCAGTGCGTGCTGTACTAATTCTTCGAGTGTTTGACCCTCGACGATTTGTTGCATTTCTTCTTTGTTCATACACAGAATATCGACGCTATCAAGCAATGCTTTTAACTTACCTGGTTCGGCAAGTTCTGGACCCGCCGGGTTCAGCATGACTTTAGTGTCGTGTTTTTCAGCATAATCGACAATCTTTTTTAGCAGATCAATGCCACCATTTGCTAGCGATGTCGGGTAAACCCAATCAGCAGCTTCAATAGCAGCAAAATCAAGGTCTTTACCGTGCACATTCGTCGAAACACCACGATGATTCAAAATCGTTCGCTCACCGTTGGTTGCGATCAGTATTGTCGAGTAACCCGCCTGATAATGATCATTTTGGACGACATGCGATGTATTAACACCTTCATGATCCAGCTCACGTAGAATCGTCTCGCTGGCTGGATCGACCCCAAGCGTCCACATATACGACACATCCAGACCCTGCCGCGCCAATGTCACCGCAACATTGCCTGCATTACCGCCAGTGCTAAATGTGACGTCTTCGACTTCCATTTTGAGCCCAAGTGGCAAGTGCGTATACATCACCTTACCTTCTTTGTGCGGGTCAAATTCGTCGCTTGTCAGAAATACATCCTGGACGGTTTTGCCGATTGTCAGAATTTTTGTCTTCCCACTCATAGTGTTTTCAGTATACCACTATGGTTATGCTTAGACGACCGCTTTACCAGCGCTGCCAAATGCCTGGATTTTTTCCTCGACGACTTTTTGCACTGCGCCATATACTTCGGGCATGAGTTTGACCACAGCGTATTCGTCTGGGTTTTCTTTTAACACCTTTTCCAGAGCCGTACGAAAGGCATAGCGCATGTCACTATTGATGTTAATCTTGCTGACACCGATCTTGGCTGCATCTTCAAAATAGTGCGATGGAGTGCCTGAACCACCATGCAAGCTAATCCCACAATCAATTGCATCTCGAATTTCCTGCAACAACTCGAGATCCAACACCTTAGGAACAGGATATTTTCCGTGTAAATTACCAACTGCTGCAGCAAATGTATCGATACCCGTGCTCTCGACAAAATATTTAGAGAAGTCAGGCGTACTAAATGTTTTCTTGATTTCTTCGTAGTCGATTTTCTCGGTATGCAAATTCGAGGAGCCACCGAAATAGTGCGGTTCGCTTTCGACCAATGCTCCCGTAAACTTAGCGTAATCAACCACTTCTTTTGTCTTTTTGATAATTTCTTCCAGTGGAGCTTCATGATCCTCTTGACTGATATCGATATGAATAAACTCGTAACCAGCATCAATGGCACGCTTACAGTCCTCGACCGTCGGACTATGGTCAAGATTCAAATAGATTTCAATGCCGTATTCGACTTTGTAGTTATCAACCAGATCACGCACATTCTCGAGTCCAAGTGCTTTCACCTCGCCGTGACTCACCTCTATAAGTACGGGGGATCTCAACTTTTGCGCCGCGCGACATATCGCAATCAACGTCTCTTGATTATCAATATTAAATGCCCCAACAGCAAAATGCTGACGACGCGTGCGCTGGTATAAATGCCGTGCGCGCATGGTGTTTGCTCTGATCTGCGGTATCGATAAACTCACTTAGCCCTCCCTGTGATATTGTGGTGTCGTGTCAATAAACGCTTTTGCTTTCTCTGCTATTTTAGCACCTGTGAGCCCAAAATGATCCAACAATTCCTCCGGAGCACCTGATTCGCCAAATCGATCCAGCATGCCAACCCGCAACAGTGGTGTTGGTTTCTTTTCACTGATCAGTTCGGCGATCGCACTACCAAAACCACCGTTCACCTGCGCCTCTTCAGCAGTCAGTACGCGTCCAGTCTTAGTAATACTATGGAGAATTGTCGCTTCGTCTAATGGTTTGATCGTTGGCACATGAACAACCTCGGCATGAATACCATGTGCTTCTAGTGCTTTGGCGGCAACAAGTAGTTGGTAGGACATTGTGCCGGTACCGAGCAAACTGATGTCGGATCCTTCGCGTAGAACATACGCCTTACCAATTTCAAATGGCGATTCCTCTACGCTAAAAACCGGTGTTTTTTCACGAGCCAGGCGGATGTAGCTTGGTTTGCCGTTTTCGGCGATTGCCTTCGTCACCTTCTCCGCCTCGACGCTATCACCAGGTGCCACGACAACCATATTTGGCAGGACGCGCATAATTGCGATATCTTCGAGCATCTGGTGCGTCGCGCCATCCGGTCCCACGCTGACGCCCGCATGACTGCCGACGATTTTGACCGGTTGATCATTTAGCGCGATCGTCGTACGAATTTGTTCCCAGTTACGGCCAGGGCTAAACGCTGCATAACTACTTGTAAACGGAATTTTGCCTGCACGCGCCATACCACTCGCAACGGTTACCAGGTTCTGTTCGGCCACGCCAATTTCGACGAACCGCTCAGGAAACGCTTCTTTAAATTTGCTCATTTGCGTACTGTCAGTCAGGTCGGCGCACAGAGCTACAACGCGTTCATTTATTTCGCCAGCGGCTTTCAACCCACGACCAAACCCGGCGCGAATCGGTTCCTTAGCAATGTCATCGCCAAACAAGTTTTCAACCAGCGGATAATGGCTCATTCGTGTTCTCCTTTGATTTTGCCATCCAGCGTGCGCAGTTTATGCAGCGCCTCTTTGGCCTGTTCACTGTTTGGCGGGGATCCGTGCCAATGATAATCATATTCCATAAAATCAACGCCCTTGCCTGGAATCGTATGCGCAATAACAACACTCGGTTTATTGGTGATTGCTCGCGCCATGCTGGCCGCATCGCGGATACTTTCGACATTGTGGCCATCGATTTCCTGTACATGCCAGCCAAATGATTCCCATTTGCCATGCAAGTCCTCGAGCGGCATAACATGATCGGTTGTGCCATCAATCTGTATATTGTTGCGATCGACAAATACAATCAATTGTGACAATTTGTTTTTACCAGCAAACATTGCCGCTTCCCATATATTGCCTTCATCGAGCTCACCATCACCGGTCACTGCATAGACAAACCGATGCGGTTGTTTATCGATATATTGCAAGGTATAGGCGACACCCGATGCCTGAGACAGTCCGCTCCCCAATGGGCCGCTCGTATTTTCAAGCCCAGGTAGTTTAGTGCGCTCCGGGTGGCCCTGTAAACGACTACCCAGACGGCGCAGAGTCATCAACTCTTCTTTTGGGAAAAACCCAGCCTCGGCCATAGCTGCATATTGGATAGGCACACAGTGACCATTACTGAGGAAAAAATAATCCCGATCATCCCATTCAGGATTTTTTGGATCATAGCGCATGACATCAAAATAGAGTGTGGCAAATATTTCAGCCAACCCCAATGGCCCGGCACTATGCCCACTTCCAGCGTGTTCTAGCATACGAATAACGTCTTCGCGGAGACGATATGCCATATGTTCAAGATCAGTAATCGTCAGCTGTTTATTCATGCTACATCACTCCCTGTTTATTGACTTCTTTGACCAGCGCATCATAGGCGGCATGAGGGTCTTTGGCTTTTTGGATCGCCCCGCCTGTGTTTAAAACATCGACGCCACCCTGAGCGAGACTAAACGCATTGTCCACTGACACACCGCCATCCCAGCCAATTTCAACCCCTGCATTGATGTTTTTGACGAGCCGGACTTTTTCCAGCTGCATCATACTGGCAGTACCGCCATATTTACCCAGATCACCGCTAAATATCATCACATGGTCTGCTGCTTCAATCAGTCCGGCAACATCCGAAGGGACAGTTGATTTCAAGAGGCCAACACCCGCCTTAATACCGACCTGTTTTATTTGTTGCAATAGTGGCAGTATGTCTTCTTTGGCCTCGGCATGGAGTGTGATCATATGTGGCTTGAGGGCAATCAGCTGCGGTACGTACACTGACGGCTGACTCACCATCGCATGGATATCAGCTAACCATTCCTGTGGCCACCAGATTTGAGTTGGTTCGATCAATGTGATGGGCGCAAACACACCGTCGCTAATATCAACATGAATACGCTGCGCAAACAGGTGGACGCGCTCAAGCGACGCCTTGTATTCTTCGGGCGTACTCACCGTGACACAAGGAACGATCGTCGCCATCAGGCAAGTTCGTCCAATTCCGCGTTACGGCGCTTATACCTTGCTGCATCGGCAAATGGCGTGTGCAGCCAGGTATCAATAATATCTTGCCAGACCTGATCGTTCTCGCTTTCCAGAACGCGTGATGGCAATGCAAGTACGTTACTGTCATTATCGTTGCGCGTAATCCGTGCTTCTTCTGCATCCCAAATCACACTGGCGCGAATACCCTTAAACCGATTTGCCGCCATCGCCATACCCTGACCGCCGCCACAGATTAATATAGCCCGTGGATCTTTGTCTTCATCGCCGATCACTTTCAGCGCTGCCATTTGGGCAAACTGAGGAAAATCATCTCGAGGGTCGAGTTCTTCGTTGCCAACATCTTCGACTTCGATACCTCGTTTTGCCAGGTAGGCAAAGATTTTTTCTTTCAGATGGAAACCATTATGATCAGAGCCAAGATAAACTTTCATGGTTTTAGTATAAGCGTTTTACTTGGAATATGAAAGGTTGTTATGGCTATTTATGGAGAGATT
Source organism: Candidatus Saccharimonadia bacterium (assembly GCA_023260255.1). Lineage (GTDB taxonomy): Bacteria > Patescibacteriota > Saccharimonadia > Saccharimonadales > Saccharimonadaceae > UBA2112. Next base: position 10,105 of record JALQVV010000002.1, on the reverse strand, counting down.
TGCCGACATCAGCCGTCAGCTCAACAAGACGGTTGCTATAGCCCCATTCGTTGTCATACCAGACACAGATTTTAATCAAATTACCCCCCACGACTTTCGTGAGCAGCAAATCGACGGTCCCTGAGTGGCTGTTGCCGATATAATCGCGCGATACGAGTGGCTCTTCGCTAACACCCAGAATTCCTTGGTAGAATGGTTCTTTGGCAGCTTTTTTGAACGCATTGTTGACATCGTCAACTGTCACGTCTTTGCTCAGTAGTGCTGTTACATCGCTGATCGATACAACAGGCGTCGGAACGCGAATTGATAAACCATCGAACTTGCCTTCTAGCTGAGGAAGAGTCTTCGTGACAGCGATTGCCGCACCGGTGGTGGTCGGAACGATGTTTTCGGCACCGTTACGGCCTTCACGCAGATCTTTCTTTGGCGCGTCCTGGATCGCTTGGCTAGCGGTGTAACTATGAACAGTGGTCAATAGTGATTTTTCAACACCGAATTCAGCATCGAGAATCGCCATGACGGCACCCAAGCTGTTTGTGGTGCAGCTGGCATTGCTGATCACTTCAGTCGCGTTATCAACTTTGTCGTCATTCGCGCCCAAAACAATCGTATCAACACCATCTGATTTAGATGGGCCGCTAATAACGACGCGTTTGGCGCCACCGCCCGTGATGTGTTTTTCCGCATCTTCTTTGGCAGTAAAAAACCCAGTTGATTCAATAACGAGCTCAACACCTAGATCACCCCATGGTAATACGCTAGGGTCTTTTTCGGCTAACACCTTAATATGCTGACCATCCACGATAATCCCCGAATCGTCATAGCCGACATCGTGCTGATAGGTACCATAATTACTATCGTGCTTTAACAGATAGGCTAGTGTCTTGGTATCTGTCAAATCATTGATTGCGACAACTTCCAGATCTTTGCGCTCAAACGCAATCTTAAACGCATTCCGCCCTATACGGCCAAAGCCGTTGATGCCCAGTTTTGCTGCTGTCATGTCTTTCCTACTCTCCTAAGCGTTAGTACTTTCGCTATGATTGTATATCACGCGGCCAGGGAAGCGCAAATGTTTTATACTAGTAGGTACATGAAAAAACGTGAAGTGCTGGAACTGGCCAAAGAATTCTACGACGAGAATCAGATCGCCGAGCTGGAACACGCCATCGACTTTGCGACCGAAAAGCACAAAGGTCAAAAACGAAAAAGCGGCGAACCATACATTACGCACCCACTTGCGGTTGCCCGTACATTGATCGAGTGGGACATGGATATCGACAGCGTACTTGCTGGCGTACTGCACGACACGGTCGAAGACACTTCAGCGACACTTGAAGATATCGAAAACTTGTTTGGCCGCGACGTAGCGTTTTTGGTCGATGGCGTGACAAAAGTTAGCCAGGCTCGCGCTGGCATGCGCGACCTTGGTAGTTATTTACCACAAACCAAAGATAATTTGTCCAAACTGCTCATTGCCGTTGGTCAAGACGTGCGTGTGATCATTATCAAGCTTGCCGATCGGCTGCATAACTTGCAAACACTCCGCTACATGCCACCCGAAAAACGAACCAAAATCGCCCGTGAATCGCTAGAAGTCTTCGCACCGCTTGCCGACCGCTTAGGTATGGGCCGTGTACGCATGCAAATCGAAGAGTTGGCATTTAGTCACCTCGATCCGAAAGAGTTCAAACATTTGCAAAACCTCATGAAAAAACGCCTGGGCAAAAGCACACGCAAACTTGGTACTGTACGTGTTGAGGTGGAGCGTGAGCTCGCCAAACACAACATCAAATTCGAGATCAATGGACGCGTTAAAAGTATTTATAGTCTGTACAAAAAATTACAAAAGGTAAACGGTAATATTGATGATATTTACGACCTAATGGCGCTGCGCATCATCGTTCGTGACAACGAAACGTGCTACCGCGTGCTTGGCATCCTGCATAGCATGTACCAGCCCATGATTGCGCGGATCAAAGACTATATTGCGGTACCAAAACCAAATGGCTACCAATCACTCCATACGACGGTCATCACACCGTCAGAACAAATCGTAGAGTTCCAGATCCGTACCCAGGAAATGCATGACTGGGCCGAGCGCGGTCTGGCCGCGAGTTTTCACTATCACGCGCAGAAATCAACCAAAGATTACACTAAATCAAAAAACGCTGCGGCCCTACCAGCCGAGTTGCAATGGATTACCCAAATGCAAGAAATCGCCGTACGCCTGCGCGAAGGCGAGGAAATTAGCCAAGACCAGTTGAACATTGACCTCTTTGGAAACCGTATATTCGTCTATTCGCCAAAGGGCGATATCTATAATCTGCCCGAAGGTGCACTGCCGCTTGATTTTGCCTATCTCGTCCACAGTGATATTGGCAAACATGCGTATAGTTTTCGAGTGAATGGCAATATTCACGCCTTTGACAAACCACTTCATAATGGCGATGTTGTCGAAGTTATTACGCGAAAATTATCACTCCCGCGCAGTGACTGGCAAGAACTTGTCACCACATCGCATGCCAGAGCAAAATTACGTATGCAGCTACGCAAACTCGGTCTGATCGAAGCCGTCAGTGGTGCTGCGGCTATCATCCGCGAAAAAGCAGCGCGAAAAAAACCCGCCAAAGCGAAAGATTAAACTAACAATCCAATCGCGTTCATGTGCTGAAAGATCGTGGGATATGGTTGTCTGATTTCAAGAGCTAATACTTCATCTGCACTCAACCATGCATAACGTTCGTGCTCCCAGCTGATAGTAACTGTTGGATTCTCAATCTCTGCAAAATATGCTTGGAACAATGTTGATATATCACCTTCATTCCAGACAAGAGCATATGTCAACACTAAGTCTGATTCCGGTACAGAAAACCCTGCTTCTTCCAATACTTCACGACGTAATCCCTCAACAATAGATTCTCCATCTTCCATTAGGCCGCCTGGTAGATCAGGTTTTTGTGACCTCCGAGGATTCTCCTCCCATTTGCTACTCCAAAGCACAAGATACTTGCCATCAATACGACGACGAATGACCGCTTTGGCGCCATAGCGGAGTTTCATTAGCGATTATTCCAGCGCTCAATCGATTCGTGAATGACCGCCTTTGCCTCCTCGGCATCGCCCCAGCTTTTAACCGTTGTGGTACCTGGTTTTTTCAGGTCCTTATAGTGATTGAAATGAAATTCAATTTGTTTGATCAACTGCTGAGGCAGGTCATCAAGTGAATTGACGCTATTGCCGGTGTTGCGATCGTCCGCAGGCACGACGACAACTTTGTCATCAACTTCACCATCATCTTCAAATTTCATCACACCAATAACTTTTGCTTCTAGGAATATGCCCGTTGGAAGTGGCTCGTCGGTAATAATAAGTGCGTCCAATTCATCACCATCCTCATCAAGCGTCTGAGGAATAAAACCGTAGTTAGTTGGCTTTGCAAAAACCGCTGGCTCAACGCGATCAAGCTGCATCACCGCAAGGTCACGATTCCATTCGATTTTATGGCTACTGCCAGCTGGAATTTCAACGACAACGTTGATAACACCTTCATCAACATTGCCGGGGGTAAGAATTTGATTAAAATCTGCCATATATTTGTTGCTCCTTGTTACTTCGACCAGTATATCAAATCCACGCTACCTCACCTATTTCATCATTTATAGTAATCGGCTTATAATGAGTAAATATGCTGATCATCGGACATCGTGGAGCAGCTGGACTTGCACCCGAGAATACACTCAAAGCACTGCGCGCCGGACGACGCGCCGGTGCAGATATTTTGGAATTCGATATCCGGTTGACCGCAGATCATATTCCCATCCTTACCCATAATGCAACTATTAAAGGTAAGCGAATCGGCAGCCATACGCTTGATGAACTACGCACCATGACAACTGTTACAACGCTCGATGAAGTACTCGATAGTTTTTTTGGAAAAATACTTTTAAATATCGAATTGAAAGAGACTCGGGGCGTACATACTGTCTATGAAACAGTGGCTCGTTATGTAAAACGACCAAAAGACTGGGACAATATTCTGTTCTCGTCATTCAAGCCACAGGCGCTCGCGTCACTGCGGCGACAAAGTACGGCCGTCAATTTAGGGCTTTTACACCATATCGATCCGTTTGTCTTTACTCGTCATCACAAAAGTCTCAACTTTGCCGCTGTTGGTTTTCACCGGCTCACAGTCAATAGTCTCGCGCTCGCCGTCGCCAAAGAACTCGGTATTTTTACCTATGTCTACACTGTTGATAGGCCAGATACAGCACGACGACTTGCCCGGCGCGGTATTGACGGAATCGTGACTAATTATCCCGATCGAATCGCTACAGCACTTCAGGCAGATGCGTGAGCAACCGCCGGTACGTTCTCGACATGATGTAGGTTGTCTAAATACTCACGAATTGATAGAGCCGCGCTTGCACCTTCGCCAACTGCACTCGCAATCTGCATGGTTGCACCGCTGCGAACATCACCACTCGCGAATACGCCCGGCAAGTTTGTTTCCAGATGCTCGTCTGTTTTGATCAATCCTTGTGCATCAAATTCAATGCCTGAATCTTTCAAAAATCGCGTATTAGGTTTTAGCCCGACAAACACGAATACGCCGTCGGTATCAAATCGCACATCCTCATCGCCCTTTTTGGCGTTCACATGTGTCACCTTGTTATCCTCAGCAATGATTTCAGTTGGTACAACACCCAAATGAATCGTAATTTTGCCCTCGTCAACAAATCGCTGCAAATCTTGCTGTAAGACGTCACTTGCCTTAATCGTACTGCGCACCAACAGATCAATATGAGTCGCAAATCGCGTCAGAAAAATCGCTTCTTGGACTGCCGAATTACCACCACCAACAACAACCAGCCGTCTTTCGCGATAAAATGCACCGTCACAGGTCGCACAGTAGTGAACACCACGACCATACAGTTCAGCCTCGCCAGGAATGCCTAGCTTGTTGTAGTCACTGCCCGTTGCGATTAACACTGTCTTGGCCTTCACTTCCCGGCCATCAATAATAACCGTTTTGACGTTATCCTCACCCACAGTGAGGCCCGATGCTTCGCCAAACTCAATTTTTGCCCCAAAACGCTCAGCCTGTTTTTGCAGCTGTCCGGCAAGCTGCAGACCCGACACGCCTTCGGGAAAACCTGGGTAATTATCGACAACATCGGTCACTGCCGCGAGGCCCCCAATAACACTTTTTTCATACAGTGTTGTGTCAATATCTTCGCGCGTCGTATAAACAGCCGCTGCCAGCGCACTCGGTCCGGTTCCTATCATGATGGTGTCGTGTATCGTATCTGTCATCGTTGTTTCCTATATAAAGTATAGCATTGTTATGCTTATTTTAGTGCTTTTATTTCAACGATAAACATCAATGGACCCGTTGGCTGCCCCGTACCGCTATCGACATCACCATACGCCTTGTCAGCAGGAATCGTCAGCTTCACAGTTGAGCCAACTTTTTTGCCAGCCAAGCCTTCTGTCCAGCCTTTGATCACCTGTCCGAGGTTAAAATCAATCGGCGTTGTCGTGCCATTTTTGTTTGTGCTGTCAAAGATCTTGCCATCAGCAGTCCAGCCAAAATAGTTGGCATTGATTGTCGAGTCGGCTTTGACTTCGGCACCGTCACCTTCTTTTATGACCTCGGATTTCAGCTCAGTCACGCTAGCTTTGTCAAACGGCGTGGCTTCATAACCCTCCAATGGCTTATTAGCTTTACGCATTTCATCAACCAGTTTCTGGTACTCTTCCTGCTGTTTTTGCTGATCAATCTTTGCGTTATCATTCGCAAGAATAATGACGAAAAACGAGCCGATCGTTCCAATGGCCATAACAATTGCAATAACCCAAATACCAATACGTTGACTTTTTGTCGTTGACATATGTAATTTACACCTCTCTTTTAGCTCTCATCATTATAGCAGACCGCTTTCTTATTTTTCGCACCGTTAACACTTTTCGCTAATCTTCTTGCGATTCCTGAAGTTTACATCAAGATTCCCAAGAGGGTTACGATGGTTAAAAAATGAGGAGGTAGTTTGCTCTATCGAATCTATCGTGGCGGTGTTGGCGTAAAGTAATCGCGCTCGTAATCGCCACGGCTGCGCCACACACTGAGTGCTCGGAAAAGTGGCAGCACATCATAATACATCAATGCATCTGCAGCATGATGCATCAATGCTCCGATCCAACCGTACACACGTATGCCGTGCCATTCAAACGCGGCCCAGTCTTCACCAAGCGGTATAACCACCGGCTGCAATCGCGGATGGTATTTTTTCAGCGGCTTGTGAGCTTGTCGCAACTTGAAATTATGGCCAACAAAATGCGCATCATATAATGCCGTCTGTGCCAGTCCACTAAAAGGCGTTGCGGCATTGTCACCAATCACATAAATACCGTCTTTTGTTCGCATATATTGATTGACGACTATTTTGCCATTCTTTGCGAATTCGAAATGTTTATCATTCGCCATATAGAAAGGATGATTGGCGACACCGGATGTCCATATAATTGTCTGGCTATTGAGCGGCACACCGCTGATCGTCAAGCTGTTGGCTGTTGCCGATTCAACTTTTTTATCCAGCTCTACATGGACACCAAGCTTTTCCAACCGCTTTTTAACTCGCTCACTCGTCTTAGGGTGCATGCGTGGGAGTAATCGTGGTGATGCCTCGACAAGATTAATTCTGATTTTACGATTCGGCAATCCATAGTCTTTGCTCAAACGCTTCAGATACGACCCGAGCGTAGCAGCCAACTCAACACCTGTCGGACCACCGCCAACAATGACATAATGCTTGTCGACGGTTCGCTGTTCGTTCATTTGCTGGAACAGATGGTGTTTGAGTTTGTGTATTTCAGCTTCGGATTTAATACCGAAAGCATAGTGGTCCAGGCCCTTGATACCAAAGTAAGTCGTCACTGTCCCAAGCGCCAATACAAGGTGTTCGTATTCATATGTATTACCGCTTGCAGCCTGTAGTTGTTTTTTTGTAGGATTTACGTTGGTGACACTGTCCAGAACAACATCAACGTTGGGCTTATCAGCAAAAATCGTCCCGAGTGGTACCCATGACTGCAGATGACTACGGCCAGTTGCAGTTGCATAGAGCACCGGATAAAACTGAAACTCATCTTTATCGCTAATCAACGTCACACGGTTCTGTTTGTTTTTAGCCAATTCAAGTGCTGTTTTCACACCCCCGAAACCGCCGCCCACAATCGTTACTTTCATCGTTTGTCCTTTTTAGTTTTTATTTACCTTAAGCTTCTTGCTGCCAGTATAGCACATCACGGCAAAAGTGGGCCGACAGCCAACATGACACAGAGCAACAAGATGGTGTACATCGATGTGCGGAACATTTTGCGTGCCCACGATTCGGGATGCTTGGTCGAAAGCCCCTTACCCGCAAGCCATACCCAATAACCACCAGCCACAGCCATAACAATCAGATACACAATACCCGTGTAATCAAATACGGTGAGAAGTAATGTACAGAACACATATAAAATCGTATAAATGTAAATCTGCAGGATTGTTGATCGGACGCCTTTGATAACTGACATAACTGGTACATGGGCAGCGGCGTACTCTTTGCGCCGATAGATAGCTATCGAATAAAATTCCGGGAACTGCCAGAAAAAGAGGATGAGAAAGACGAGAATCAGCCCTATGTCAACATGACCGCTGACAGCTGCATACCCGCCCGCAATCGGCATCGCACCCGAAATACTGCCGACCAGTGTACCGTGGATTGATCGTCGCTTTGACAGCGCACCGTAGAGCCAAACATACGTGACAAATCCAATAATACCAATCACGACAACGAGCCAATTGGTCCAAAATGCAAGAATTGCAATACCGAGCACTAATAGCGTGATGCCATAGATTACCATATGGTTACCCTTGATAACACCAGTCACGCTCGGTCGTGATTTCGTCCGCTCCATAATACTATCAATGTCACGGTCCAAGTAGTTATTGATCACACAAGCGGCCGCGATGACAAGCGTCATGCCAGCAATTGCCGCAATAAATAGCAGCCAATTAACCTGTCCCGCAGCAGCCAGTAAAAAACCGGCAGCACCAGTGAGCACATTGCCATATAACACGCCAGGTTTGGTCAACTGATAGTACGCGTTCAGTTTTTCTCGCACAGATTAAAAGCCTTTATCGAACTGTGTTTTCATATACTCGTCTTTTTGGGTGGGTGTCATGTCCATCATATTAGCGTTGAGATTATTCATAATCCAGATCGATCCCACAACGACAATTACTAAAATACCCGCCATGAATACAAATGATGCCAGTTTGTAACGCGGCCGCGCCTCGTCACCGAGGTGCAAGAAATAAACAAGCTGAACAATCATCTGTACCAATGCGAGCCCGCCGAGTATCAACAACAGCGTCAATCCGCTTGCCGTGTTGTTGGTAACAAGGAAATATGCCGCGAGTGTTAATAGCAATGAACCGACAAAGCCAATAATGTACTTCTGCAGTGTCATACAGAAACCCCCATCAGATAAACAACGGTGAAAATGAATATCCATACAAGATCAAGGAAATGCCAAAACAAACCGAAGAGTGTTAATTGCCTTGATACTTTGGCGGTGAGACCACGGCGCACCAGGACGGCCGCAAGCGTCACCAGCCAGATTAATCCGACGGTAATATGCAGTCCGTGTGTCCCAACAAGCGTAAAGAACGCCGACAAAAATGCGCTTTGCTGTGGACCATGTCCTTCGGATAGTAACTTCGCAAATTCGCTCAACTCAATCGTCAAAAAGGCGACACCCAGAACATATGTCGCACCAAGAGCAATCACAATCTGACGCAGATTGCCAGACTTAATGCCAAGAAGCGCCAGCCCACAGGTAAAACTACTCGCGAGCAGAATAATCGTTTCAGCGAGTACCATCGGTAGCTCAAATATGTCCTTGCCGCTTGGCCCGTCCGCCGTAGCACCACGGAGCACGGCAAATGTCGCAAACAAACTGGCAAACAACAGACAGTCGGTCATCAGATATACCCAGAAACCAATCGTCGTCCTTCCGAGCCGAGCTTTTTCTTCTACCGCAACACTCATGCCTTAGCCCTCCGTAACTGCTTTTCGATAGCGGCGACTTCGCTTGCCGAAATTGTATGTTCTGTATTTTCGCGCAGCGTCGATACAATCACAAGGACAATCATGCCAACTAAACCGACGAGTGCCAGCCACCAAATATGCCAAATAATCGCAAAACCAATCGCTACCGCCGCGATGCAGATAAATACCCCGATACCTGTATTATTTGGTACAGTAATCGGTTCGTATTTTGTTGATGATTTCACAAAGCGTTGCTTCATATCCCAGTACGCATCGCGTTCACGTACAGTATCGAGCGTTGCGAAATTATATTCAGCAATTGGTGTTGATGTTGCCCATTCGAGCGTACGGCCATCCCAAGGATCTGGACCAACAGCTAATTCTTTGCGTTTCCAAATACTGTACGCTATCTGTACTACCTGGAAAAATACCCCGAGCAAGATCACCATGACACCGACACCCGCAACAATAAACAGACCCTGCCATCCAAGGCTTGGATCGTAATGATCAAGCCGCCGCACCGCGCCCATAAATCCTAGGATATAGAGTGGCAAGAACGCCAGCAAAAAGCCAATCAGCCAACACCAAAATGCAGCTTTGCCAAGCCCTTCATGAAGGCGAAAACCAGTAAACTTCGGGAACCAGTAACTAAAGCCCGCAAAGACGCCAAACAGGACACCACCAATGATCATATTATGAAAATGCGCGACCAAAAACAGGCTATTATGCACCTGGAAGTCAATGCCCGGTACTGCCATCAATACACCCGTCACACCCCCGATCGTAAATGTCACGACAAATCCCATAAACCACAGCATCGGGGTCTTGAAACTGATTCTCCCGCGGAACATCGTAAACAGCCAGTTAAATACTTTGACACCCGTCGGTATCGAAATAATCATTGTCATGATACCGAAAAATGCATTCACATTGGCACCCGCACCCATCGTAAAGAAATGGTGCAGCCAAACAGTGAATGACAGGAACATGATGGCGATGAGCGC
>JALQVV010000117.1 GCA_023260255.1 Candidatus Saccharimonadia bacterium | reverse complement strand
TGGCAAACACCGTTATGTTCTGCGGCCAATCCGAAATTAAGACAGATCGACTTTGCGTGCCCGATATGAAGGTATCCGTTTGGTTCGGGAGGGAATCGCGTGCGAATAGTCGCTGAGTCTACCGTGCCGGATTGATGTGTGGGCGCAGGGCCGGGCTGACCACCCCAAAGGCGCTCTTTAAAGATGTCGCTCTTTAAGTCTGTCTCTATGATGGTTTTTATGAAGTTGCTGGTCGAGGCTGGTTTTTTTTCGCTCACGTGAATGACTCGTTTGTATTTCCGTTTTCGGCGTCGTTTAAATGTGACGCTGTTGAGGTGTTGAAGTCCAAATTTTACCCTACTGATAAACGTCGATTAATTGACGTTTATCAAGCGAGAACAGTACGACTTAATCAAGTTCCAGAAAGTCCAGATGAATGATCCGGTAGGCTGGCTGATGGGCCAGTCGAAACGTCTCCGAGTGCCTCACTGTGGGATAAGAATCAATCTTAACTTTCTCAATGAATGCGGCAATATCTCGATATGAGAGTTGAGGATATCCGGTTGCCGAAAGTTCGATGAAACAATCGCAAAATTTTTTCAGTTTATCGGTTGATCCCTGGTGTTCGTTTGCCGTTTTATGAAATGCGTCGGACAACGCACTAAGTGAATAATTGCTCGCAATATATGGACGCAAATGAATTCTTGCTAATTTACCGTCAGGCGATATGGGATCGACGAGAGGTTCTTTGGGCCCGTCTTCTAGCGTGCTGACCTCTTTCTCAAGTAACGCATGTATGTTTTCCTTACTGTCAGTTTCGTGACTAGAGCCTAAAGCTGCTTGGTGTAACAGCTTATAGATATCGGATATTGCGAGCTTCTCGTAACGTTCGAGGTGTTGCTCAATGAGCGCGCTGATGAATTTCATGTGCTGTGCGAATCACCTTGTTTCAAGATAGAAGTACCTTAGCTACAAACCCGCTAATAGTCTAGACTTCGAGATCACACTGCTCCTGAAACAATAGAGAGCGCTGCGCGCTAACCATATGGAATGGATTGGTTCATTATTCTCTAGACTTTCTGACGGATATCCAGTTTCTATTGATTCGCTGATTATTGCGCTCGGGGTAGATAGAAACACACTGTTAATGGGTGTCGAGAAAGTCAACGCTGATCACACGTTTATCTCTTGCGCCGAGAATTGTTTGTCGCTATGTCGCATCGCGGATCCTATTGATGATGAAAAAATCCTAGCGCATTCAGTCGATTTAAAAT
>JALQVV010000067.1 GCA_023260255.1 Candidatus Saccharimonadia bacterium | reverse complement strand
CGCCCCCGCCGCCTCCGCCGGTGTGCACCACGTGCGATTGCTTGCACAACTGCCCGCCGCCGCCTCCGACCTGCCCGGATGGAAGCCCGCTTCCTCCGAATGGTCTGTGCGAGAAGGAGCCGACAACGGCACCTGGCAATGGCGGTCCCGGCACTGGTGGATCAACCGAGTACGGTGGTGGTGGACGCCCGGATACGCCCAAGCCGGAAACGACTTGGACGCCACGGCCGGACACCTACACACCGCCGTCTTCACCCGTGGAGACGACGGCGCCACCAGCACCGCAGACCACTGTGACTCCGACGCCTTCTTCGGCACAGCCGACGGTTGCACCGTCGAGCCAACCCGAAGCGACTCAGGAGATCACTGGCTGCACGCCGGAAATCTGCTAACAACTGTGTTGGGGCGGGTCGATCCGTCGGCCCGCCCCAACACCCAACCCCGCGCTTTATACTTTGCGCACTTACAACCCAGACATAACCTGATTTTTGCCCAGCGGCAACTTAACAATCAGTTTGCACACCAAGATCCAAAAGGTTATTGACGCTCACCAATTATCAATCATGTTTCTACCGGTTATAAACCGGCGGGAAAGGAGAAACCATGGGTAAATTACTCAACCTTGTGCAATACGCTCCAAAGCGTACTGCCGCTGTATTGACCGCTGTTTTTGCAGCGATCGTGCTGCCAGCCACTCTGCTGGCATGGGGCCCAAGCCGCCCTACATTTACGGAACAGGTTCCTGCTTCGTATATTACGTTCAACTCCATCACGAACAACTCGTTCTACGGTGATGAACGCTATTTCACCACAATTAAAGACGCATCAAACACAGCCAACGGTGGATGGGAAGATGAAGTAACTGTACAACCAGGCAAAGAATATGTTGTTCGCGCCTATGTACACAACAACGCTGCATCAAACCTCAACCTTGTTGCAAAGAACGTTCGTATCGGTGCCAACGTCCCAACAACCACCGGCAAAAGCATCAGCATCCAGTCAACGATTAGTGCTGATAATGCCAACCCTACAAAAGTTTGGGATGATGTAACCCTGAAATCTGATAAAGATTTCAACCTCGTGTACGTTCCTGGTTCTGCGAAGTTCTACAACAACAAAATGGAAGGTGCACAGCTATCTGACAGTATTGTCACAAGCGCTGGCGCACTGTTGGGCTACAATACGCTCGACGGCAACATGCCTGGTTGTTACGAATACAGTGGTTACGTCTACTACAAAGTCAAACCACAGTTCGCACCAGAGACAAACAACTTCACCATTAACAAGCAAGTCCGTAAAGACGGTGCAACCGACGGCTTCAAAGAATCTGTCGATGTTAACCAAGGTGACAAGTTGAACTATCGTATCGAGTTCAAAAACACTGGCAACGCCAGCCTAAAAAACGTCAACCTGAAGGATCAATTGCCTGCTGATGTCAGCCTTATCCCTGGCTCAGTCAAGATTTTCAACAGCAATAACACCGCTGGTGCTTACGTTGAAAATGGTAACAACCTGGTAAATGGTGGTATTAATATCGGTAGCTACGCTCCTGGTACAAACGCCATCGTTATCTTTAACGCTCAGGTTACTAGCCAGCTCACAAGCTGTGGCAAAAACATCATGACAAACAAAGCAATCGCAACTCCAGAAGGCCAGTCGCCAAAGGAAGATACTGCGGATGTTACTGCAACTCGTGAATGTAAGCCAGGTGAAGTACCTCCAACGCCAGTTACTGAGCTGCCTCAAACCGGTATCGACACAGGCATCGCTGCCTTTGTTGGTCTGGGTGTTGCAGCCGCTGGTGCAGGCTACGCCCTGACAAGCGACCGTGTGCGCAAACTGTTTCGCCGCTAATCGAGTCTGACCGCTCCCATCGAGCATCAGCCTCGAACACCAAGAACCCCTGTCATATGACAGGGGTTCTTTGGTATTATGGATATATATGGCCAATAAGAAAAAGCGCAACAAAGTCTACAAGGGCAGCAACGCCGCCGTTCGTCCGACAATTACCCGTGTCAGTGCCGTCAATCGCAACCCTGTCCATCAATGGTGGATTGACCACCAACGCATTGCCAAACCGGTCTTGATCATCGCCGCTATTGTCGTTGCCGTGGTGATTATCCTGATCGGCATTATCGATCTTATTTGGTAGTGTCTATCACCGGCAGCCGAAACCCAAACGTGCTTCCCTGCCCTTCGACAGAGTGAAACAACACCGAGCCGCCATGGGCGGTAATCACTTTGCGTGCCAGATACAATCCAACACCTGTGCCATCTGGTCGCTGCTTGCGTGCATTGGCTGCTCGGAAAAACCTGTTGAACAACCGCGCCTGATCAGCCTCGGGCACGCCAATGCCCTGATCTGTCACGGCCAATAATGCGTCATCATGATCACGCTCAAGCGTCACAGTTACAGTGCTTCCAGCCTTTGAATAAAAGATCGCATTATCAATAAAATTCATCACAACCTCACGGACTTTGGCCTCGTCCGCATACACAACCAGACTCCCGCGTGGGATGACATGTTTCAACTTTACCTGTCGGCTTTCGGCGATAAGCTTGAGGCTCGCTGTTTCTTGACGGATGATTCGAGTAAGATCGGTTGCCTGTTTATCAATCATAAATTTGCCAGTCTGCAGTCGCGACACGTTCAAAAAGTCAGCGATCAAATGCACCATGCGCTCACTACTGTTATATGCCTCAACCAACAGTTTGCGCTGCTGCGGAGAAATATCGCCCGCATCACCCTCGAGCACCATGCTCAGATAGCCTTTGACACTTGTCAGCGGTGTCCGTAGCTGATGGCTCGCCATACTCATAAACTCATCTTTCACTTCGTCCAGATGTTTCAGCTGGGCATTCGATGACCGTAATTCTTTGGTCGCAACATCAATACGCTGCTGCAGTGTCGCGTTCAATTCCTTCACCTCGTGCAGAGACAACGCATTCTGAATCGCAATCACCAATTCACTGCTGATTGTGGATAGCACGTTCAGGTCACGTTTTGTATAATTGCCACTCAGATGCTCACCCAACAATAAATAACCAATTACTCCTGCCGATGACTTCAGTGGTACGATAACTGCAATTCTATAACTAACTAACAACCGACGAATATCCGGCATATCTGTTAGGGCATCGGTGAGAATAACACCCCCCGGCTGATCAGCGATGAACTTATCCAATTGTCGGGCGTCGTGGTATGGCAACCTCGTATGTCGATGCGTGCCTACAGACATATAATGATCACTTGAACCATCAAGATAGAGGAAGAAGTATGCCTGGCTGGATTTGACCGTCTGCGCTATTTCCAATGTTACTCGCTCCAAAAGTCCACGTAGATCAACTGTCGACGACAAAATGTTGCTTAATTCAGCAAAAAACTCCTCGCTATTGTAATTCTCGCGGTAAAAAATGTTATTTGTCGCTCGATCAAAAAACAGTTTGATCGGCTGGAAAAGAAAAGCCAAGATGAGCGCTAAAATAACATTGACTGGGCTGGTAGCTGTCATTGCCTGACTACCAAGCGCAAACACCGACAGGCCATATGCAAGTATGTAATAGACTGCCGAAAGTGTTAGTAACGATAAGATGTAAGCCACACCACGAACCGCTGCTAGTTTAATATCAAACAGATGATGCTTAACTATGGCGACACCTGCAAAAATCAAAAATGACACAGAAAAAAGCGGACCGATATTACTCAGGTCGCTATTGCTAAAAATAGGCAATATCGCGCCGAAAGCTAGCGTAGGCACAACCGCGGTAATTGCACCGAGCTTAAGATAGCGTAGTTGCATTCTGGTATTAATATCTGTAACTCGCGCCGTGTAGAGACTGTAGAAAACAAGACTAAGGTTGACGAGGAGAACAATAAGATACGCTGGGTACAGTGGTCCCAGCGTAATTACCATATTGTGATCTAAATAAATATTTAGATTAGTGAAGGCAAATGCGCTTATTGCAATGGAAGGTAGCGCAATGACTACTGAGATGCTACCAAGTTTTTTTTGGGTAAAATATCTCAGGAACAGATAAAACATGAGTGATGTTGCAAGTGCTAGAGGTGTGATTAAGTGAGCAAACTGGAACTGGGCATCCAGCGATAGTTGAAGGGGTCCGCTGGCTACAACAGCATTAACCGACATCCAAAGCGCGCTAAATATGCCAAATAAAAAATACAGCCTGAAAAGCGTAGATCTGGCATCATTGATAAAAATCACTACGGCGAAAACAAGCGATAGTATCGCAGTCATAAACAGCGCAGTCTGAATCATACACTTTTATGGTAACACGGTTAAGCTTATACAGATTATCGATTTATGCTAATCGAGTAATGATGTTGCTTGTCGAGGACTAAGTCTTCAAACCGTTCCGATGCCTTGTGGACTTTTTGCACTCCGCCATCACCCCTCACCCATGCATCAACATAGAGTTCTTTCACTTGTGTCTTCAGATTGGGAAATTGCTCGGATGGACTACCGACAGCTTGAATAAACTGGGGGAGCCATGGATAATTCGCCTCTGCACAATCAAAAAACACGAGAGCATTTTCCTGGCGTTGATTGTTGGTTTGCCGAAAATGAAGCAGCGCACCTCGTATCAAATTCTCTGCAGTAGCTGTTCCGCGTTCACTGACAGGAACTACAATCGTACCAACATAGTAAGGAAGCGCGTCAGGATCAACTCCCATCTGTTGTTTCCTTAGCTCGTCAGTGTCGGTCCATGTTACAGCATCAAGTCCTCTATGCACTGTTAATAATCCGATAGGATTCGAGCTGGCATCGCGTGCAACATATTTCAATACTTTGTCAGACTCTAGATCCGACACAAGCTCATCTTTTGTCATATCTTGCTTTTCATAGGATCGACGGTTTAGGTCAGCAAAACCGGTTTCTACCATATTCCATAGAGTGTCGTGTTCTTCTGTAGAAATATAATCTGACACAGCTACAGTCATGCCTCCATCTTCAAGAAGAAGCTCCTCGTAATGATTTTGCACTTTCTGTTCTGCTATTTTTTCAGATAGATTCAATTCCGATCGCTGTTTATTTTTACCCTTTTTAACATACTTTCTGAGCCGATCATACCCTATAATCCCACCGATAAGACCTACATAAGTTAGCGGGTTGGATGCGACATTCACAATTGTTTCAGAAGTCGCTTCGAATCCATGCTCTTCGCCAAGCTTTAAGAGCCCAGATAGGCTACCGATGATTGCCGTATTTGAGATGGAAATCATTGCGGCACTACCCATCGCATGGCGTATATTTTCAGATCTATCATGGGGTCGGACAGCATTCTCCTTCGCAAGCTCAACGCCAGTACCCAGTAACATTGCACTTGCGTAGCGTTTTATGCCAGTATTACTATCCTCTTTTCCTCGACTGACAAGCTCACGTAGCTTGGCTGTAACCTCTGGATAGTTATGAATTGTCATTGCCATTAAAGTTCCTATTGCGCCTTGCTCAATAAATGAGGCACCCCCTCCTGCCACAGCAGTAGCAAGTGCATTATGCGTAAGCTCGTGTGTACGAGCGCCCACAAAGCCAAGCATAGATTCATTGCCAGTACTCCATTCAAAAGCAAGGCCACTGAGCGCAGTCGCCAAGATCGCACGCTGCCCCAAGGTCGCATTTGAATGCTCCTTATTTGCAGTCCTGTAAATCTCCTTCAACTTACCTATGGGAGATTGAGGGCTCTCTTCTACGGTCATATAAATATATTATAACACAAAAGATAATTATTTACAACTATAACCGGTCTACATGCGTGCGCTCTATTTCGCTCACCGGGCCGAAGTATGCGATAATTGCCTCAAATATACGCTCACTCTTCTGCGTGTTGTCATGCATATAGTTACAGAGGAAAACATCGAGCTGCACAGAGAAGCGCTCTGGCCAGGTGTGAACGGAAATGTGCGACTCTGCAAGGGCCAGAACACTCGAGAAGCTCCGGTTCTGAAATTCATGCGTCACCTCACCGATACACTGGACCGTTTCATTGTCTAGAATTGCTCGTATTGCTGTAACAAACCCTTTTGAATCGTACAACTTAGCCTGATCTTCCACAATGATAGTAGCAAGACAATGGCGCGAAAGCTTCGGTTTAATGGGAAGCTCTTCCCGAATAAGTGCAGAAGGCACACTTCTTGTGTGAGTTTTAGTCACTTTATGCCCATATTGACTAGTCATGTTTTATCACTACCCTTCAGTATTATAATTTTCAGTACGTTACTTGGGCTTTTTCTTTTGAACTATCGACCATTTTTATCGAGTTGATGTCATTCTTTAGGCTCATACTACCATAAGCCAGTTGAGCAGTCGAGGGTGCCAGCCCCTTACGAAAGCTTTTACAACCGAGTAGGTACTGATATAATGGGCGCAACATGACCAAGATTGCCATTATTGAAGATGACGCCGTAATCAATCAGATGTACCGTATGAAATTCGAAGCTAATGGCTTTGATGTGCAAGTTGCCGACAATGGTAAAACGGGTGTCGAGATGGTCAAAGCCTATGCACCAGATATCATCTTGCTCGATCTGCAAATGCCTGAAATGAGTGGAGACGAAGCATTGAAAAAGATCCGATCCGAAAGCTGGGGTGCTCGAATCCCCGTGATTGTCCTCACTAACCTGGGTGTCGAAGAATCGCCAAAGATCCTCAAAGAACTCGGCGTTCATAGCTACATCGTCAAGGCCGAACTGACCCCCAGCCAGGTCGTCGAACGCGTCAAAGAAGCCCTCGGCCTATAAGCAGTCGAGCGCGTAGTGCCAAACAATATTGAAACAGACTAAAAGTGGGGCTAATTGTTTGCTGTAGTTGCCTCCGCTGCACGAATAACGTTGTCAAACAACGCCGTCACCGTGAGTGGCCCTACGCCGCCTTTTTCTGGCGTGATGGTAATGTCATCTCGTGTTCGAACATCTGCCGCGACATCACCCACAATCTTACCGTGCTCAGCCGCAGTCCCCGCATCAATCACCACCGCACCGTGCTTGACCGATGACGATGCAACAAGTCCCGGCACACCAGCCGCGGTGACGATCACGTCAAATTCTGGCAATTGGTCGGTCATATCGTGGCTATTCTCATCAAAAACTGTGACGTCATATCCGCTGTCTCGCCACATCCGCGCCAGTGGTGCACCAACCAACCGGCCGTTCCCTACGATTGCAATCTTTTTATGAGCCAGATCCACATTGTACCCAGCAGCCAACCAATTAATCGCCAGTGGTGTTGCTGGATCAAGCACAGCCCCACTCCCTAAACCGTCGACATCCTTCGCTGGGGCAACAGCATCCACAGCCGCTTGGGTTGCCGACTCGTCCGCCAGGGGCAGCTGGATAATAATCCCGTGCACCGACGGATCGTTGTTCAACCGCTCTACTACGCCTGGCAGATCCGCCTGTTCGATTTTATACGCCTCGACATCAACCAAAATATCCGCACCATAGCGCTTTTTGAGTGCCACGTACGAATCAATCACCTCGTTATCAATTGTCTGTACGATCGCTAATTTCGGAAATACATGGTGAGCCTGGCGCAATGCCCGGACTTGGCGCGCCTGACGCTCTTTAATATAATCGGCCAGTTCGCGGCCATTGAGTGATTTCATCTCTATAAGAGTAGCAAAATGCCAACCGTGATACAATGAAAGCAACCAAGAAAAGGAGGGTGCATGGACTATACATATGATTACGTTTATTCAACATCACAACCGTCGGCGGGTGATGTTGCCGCGGCAGCAGCGGTTGTTCTAGCGGTATCTTTATTTGTACTGTTTTTTGCCCTCGTTGCCTATGTCATCATGGCCTGGCTACTGGGTCGTATTTTCAAAAAGGCTGGCCTACCACAATGGGCAGCCTGGGTACCTGTATATAACAACTGGAAACTCCTCGAGATCGGTGGGCAGCAAGGATTTTGGGCAGTGCTCGCACTGATTCCTATCGTCAATATTGTAGCGGCGATTTTTATCTATATTGCTATGTACCACGTTGGTAAAAAACTCGGTAAGGAAGACTGGTTCGTTTTGCTGGCCATCTTCCTCCCAATTGTTTGGTTTATCTGGTTGGCGTTTGATGATTCCAAATGGCAAGGTAAAAAACCTGCCGTCAAAAAGCCTTAAGTCGGAGGGGCTTGGCCACGTTCCGCGGCCCCGAAACTTCGCGATTGAAAACAAGTTTTCATCGAAAGATTTCCTTGCGAACTGCCACTGGCAGTTCTCACCCTCTCCACCCTGGCGTGTCGGGGATTCAAGCTCACCAAGATTTGCCATAGAAAAATGTCCGATCAAAAGACCGGACATTTTTCTATGGAGGGCCAGGAGGGGCTTGAACCCTCGACACCCTGCTTAAGAGGCAGGTGCTCTAACCAGCTGAGCTACTGGCCCGTATCGTATGTTTGCGAAAAGTACGGCTCAGATCATTTTGCACTATGGTCTCGTGGTGA
>JALQVV010000064.1 GCA_023260255.1 Candidatus Saccharimonadia bacterium | reverse complement strand
GAGTATCATCGCCACGTTGGACGCGCAGAAGGATTGCAAGACGATCACATTATTATGGTCGATAACGGCAGTATTATCGAATTCCAAAAGCGTAAAGCACCGGTTTTGAGAGGCAAAGTCACCAGTGGTGCGCGCTTGATTGACCAAAACGGCGAACTTGTGCCTGAAATGGTTATCAAAGACCGGTTTGTGCTGGAACGTGATGGGTTTGTTGTTGTCAGTCTGACTATTGATCGACAGTCAGGCCGACTACTTTCGAGTCCAGACATTATTACGCGCGGCAGTTTCTCGATCCGCGATAATGCTGAATTAATGGATACGCTCCGCACCCAATTGCGACATATTGTAAAAGCTCACAAAATCACCAAACAAACCATCGAGCTGGTGAAATACCGAATCAAGGAGGAAATCGAAAAACACCTAGCGGATAGTAAATTGTCACCAACAGTCATTCCTATTGTGACGGTTATAGGCGGTAATCGTTTGACCGAAGGGAGAAATCAGCGTGCGTTGAAACCCGCTGGTATACTGGAGAAAAGATAGACAAGATTTCATGAGATTACCTGAGTTAGATCAATTTGAGCCACTTCGGCAAATAACGGGCAACCATCGCTTTATTACCTATCAGGGTATGAGTGATGGTGTGCCAGTGTTTTTGAAAGTTCCTGCCAACGGACGGCTACAGGAGCGGTTGAAAAGTGAGGCCGAAGGCATGGCTGAACTTGCGCGTCGGGACAAAGATGAAACGCTCTACCGTGTGCCGAAACTTATTGAGGTAACGCCTGGCTATATTGCAACCGAATGGGTGGACGGATATTCAATGAGCGAAGATTTTGAATCTGGTGATCAGGCCAAAATTAAAGCGGACGTTGACTATCTGGTAAAACTATATGCATTTTTTGATACCTTTCCTGGAGGTCAGGGTGTGACTCGGTTCAACCTTCCAGATGAAAAACCACAAACAGTTGTGACGCTTGAAAAGATAGCCGAACTTGGGGCTGACAAAAGTATTGATATGAATCTTGCAAAGGAAGTTGCGAGCTACATTGAAAATGCCCTACCAGCAACCGAAACGAGATATACTCATGGTGATTTGCAGCCAGGCAATATTTTGTATCGCACGGACGGCAAGCCTGTCATCGTCGACTGCGAAACATGTTCACCGCTATGGCCCCGGCACTACAATATTGTTAACTTCACCTTTAATTATTCACGAAAGTATCCTCAGCTTCATGCAGTACTGTCGGCAGCTTTTTGGGCGTATTGCGATGTGGTAAAAGTTGATGCAACCCACCATATTAATGCGTTTAATGTATCAGCAGGTATGCGTGCCCTGCAACTGACAATAGAGAAGCAGCTTGATGCCCAGAGGGAAAACAAGACCATCGGTAGCGACGATGCTGCATACATAAATATAATGATGCGGAAAGTTGTGTCGAACAAATTATTTATCTAAGCGTTGCTATAATAAGAGGTGAAGGAGATCGTATGGGATTTTTGAACGAACTCGGTAAAGCATTTATGGGTAAACCACTTGGGCCAGCCGGCAGTGGTGACACGCAGTCGTCTCAATCAAATCAACCAACACCTGCCAACACCTCACAGGCGGGCAATGGGATTTTGAACGAGCGTGGCCTGAAAATCATCCCCGATATTGACGTGAGGAATCTAAAATCGTATCTACAGGGTGACAAACTGATCGTCAAAGCATGGGTATTCAATGAGTCTCCCGATCAGATTATCCGTGTTGATACGAGTTATCTTTTGAAACAAAAAAGAACGCATAATCAAGAAATCAATCCTAAAAACTCGCGTGAAATAACGCTCTACGATGGTCCAGCGCCAACAAACGAAAACGAACGCCAGGCTCAGATTGCATATCGACTCAAAGCAAATGGTGATGTTTTTATGGAAAGCTATCGGATAGACTACGGATTAGAATCCGACGGCAAACGAATCATCGAAGAACTCCATGACGATGGACCGATAAGGGATATATAAGGCAGTGGATAAACAAGCAGAACTCGACAAGGTGCGACAGGCGATCGTTGATAATAACGTCTGTCCAGGTTTGGCTGCCCAGGCAACTAATCTGGTGATGGGTGATGGTAATGTCGATGCCGATATCGTGTTTATTGGCGAAGCACCAGGCAAAAACGAGGATGAACAAGGCCTGCCATTTGTCGGCGCGGCTGGCAAGTTCCTTAACGAAATGCTTGCCGAGGCTGGTTTGGTTCGGAGCGATGTATATATTACCAATATTGTGAAATACCGTCCGCCGAATAATCGTGATCCGCTGCCTGATGAAAAGAAGGCTTTTTGGCCCTATCTGCTTAAACAGCTACAGATCATCCAGCCAAAAGTCGTGATTACGCTTGGACGGCACAGTATGGAATATTTCTTGCCAGATATGAAGATTAGCCAGATTCACGGTCAACCAAAACGCATCCAATTTGGCGATAGTAAACTCGTTATTGTCCCGCTGTACCACCCAGCGGCAGCACTCTATAACGGTAGTATGCGCCAGACATTAATCGACGATTTCTTGACCGTTCCAGAGATTATTAAAAAGATTAGCTAACAAATCTATTCGTCGCGCATGTCACGGATAGGGCTGCGACGGACATTGCGCCAGAGTGGTGGCAGGACGGCAACGATGCTAATACCGAAAATACAACCTGCGAGTATACCGAGTGCGGTAATGTCGATACCAATGAAATGATACGGCTCGAGATCGTCGAACACACCATAGGCAACCTTTGCGAGGTCGGTGGCCTGTGGACTGAAGAGCGATTCGACCACGCTCGCTGCGATGAATCCGGCAACGAGCATGAAGATGACGATCAGTGACGCAACAAGTAGGCTGTAGAGTAGGTAGATACTCGCGATGTCTCTGCGCTTTGCACCGAGTGCGCGGAACACGGCTGTTTCGCGTCGACTGTCGATGATAACGCGCGCCATAGTGATCCAAATAACGATTGTGGCGATCGTCATGGCAATCGCGAGTGCGATCGGTGCGATACTTTGAATAAACTTGCTGATTTCATCGACCGCTAGATACGACGAGCCGTAGGTGCTGGCCTTGAAAGGCTTGTTGCAGTCGCTGCTATAAATCTCACAGGCATCGTTTTTGATGAAATCCCTGGCTGCGGTAAGTGTCGGAAACGACACGATGGTGTTTTTAATACCAGCGTTTTCAAAGAGCTCGTAATCCGCATTAATGCCCGTACCTGTTTGAGACAGGACGTCTTTGTTTTGTACATTCGCTGGTAATGCATCGTATAGTTGTTGCGGTATAAATGAACCGTTTGTGTACTGTGGGCCGAGCAAGTATGAAATATAGGCAGTTGCATTCTGGGCTTGGCCAGTGACATCGGCAAGGGTAAATGATCCGACAATCTGGAATTTTAACAAGCGACGATCAAGGGGCTGGTAAGTGCCGAGGTCCTTTTGGATCGATTCTTGGGTTGCGGCTTCTTTCTTTTCGGCTGGCGTGCGGGTATCTTTTTTAACAGTCAGTTCGCCGCAAGGAGTTGTCGGGAGGTTGTATTGCAAGCTTGGTGGCGTATAGTTTTTGTCGTTTCGCTTTTCGGCAATCTCAGTATTCGCTTGCATGGTTTTTTGCATCAAGGCGGTTTCGCCGGCGCTGCGGTAACAAACGCTATAGACATAACCGTTGGCTTTTTGCTGCAAGTCTTTTGTCCATGCCACTTGTGCGGCTGGCTCGGTCGGCCGCTTATCGATACCGAGTTCTGTAGCGAACATTTTGGCGATTTCTTGAGTGGTGAGTACGACTGGAATCGCATCTTTTGTTTGTTTGCGTATATTATTTTCGGGGTAAATGAACCGTTTTATTAATGTCTGATCGGTAAATACATATGTCGTGTCTTTGACGTTCGATGTTAAGTAGTCCATATAAGACACCGTCGACATATCGTTCGTTTTTGGTTTAAACGTTTCTTTGCCATCTTTGAGGTATGTCGACTGAGCCTGAAGACTTATCGAACGAGTGTTATAGTAATCAGTTGCGCCTGCCGGACCAGCTATCTTTTTAAGGTCATTAACGGTATTTTTCGCCGTTTTTATGTAGGCTTGCTTTCGCTGCTTCAAGTAGTCTTGATATACGGGTGAGTCGCGGTTGATGATTTTTATTGGATTACCACTACCATCTTTGCCGCCAAACGGATTGGCTTGCAAAATCGGCGTCACCGTCGTCTTATCGAACGGTAATTTGTATTTATCGTAGATGGATTTTTGCTTTGCAATGTACGCATCTTGCATACTGTTGAGCTGTTCGACTACCTCTTTTGACGGTTCCTCGAAGCCATCACCATAGCCAAGGATATCGTCTGGAATGTTTGGTTGGACCTCTACTAAGTAACGGTTATCAAGTGCCTTGGTGAAGAAACTTTCGGTACTACGCGTAATGCCCGTCGCGACAAACAGCGCGGTGCTTAATACCCCAAACAGTAGACCAGATACGACCACGGTAATAATGAGCAAGATTCGTTTGGCGCGCAGTTTCGTACGGGCGAGCGTCAGTGCATCGACGAATCCGATCATACGATCACCCCATCACTCAGTTGAATCTCGCGGTCGGCTTGTGCAGCGATTTCGGGGTTATGAGTCACGATAATGACTGTCGTGCCAAGTTCTTTGCGGATCGTTTGGAACAGTTTTATAACTTCTTCGGAATTTCTTTTGTCCAGGTTACCTGTTGGTTCGTCAGCAAGCAGAATTTTCGGCTCGTTGAGCAGCGCACGAGCGATCGCGGCACGTTGAATCTGGCCACCGGACAGTTCTTTTGGCAGTCTGTCGACGTACTCGCTCAGACCAACGCGTTCAAGTAGCTCCTTGGCACGGGGTGAGCGGTTTTTACGCGGAACATGCCGGAACATACCGGGTACTTCCACATTGGTGCGTAGACTCAAGAATGGCTGCAGGTAAAAGAACTGGAACACGAAGCCGATAGTTTGGTTGCGGAACTCGGACAGCTTTTTATCACGGAGCCGCTGAATATCGGTACCGTTGATGGTGATGCTTCCACTGGTTGGTTGATCGAGGCCACCGATTAGCTGGAGTAGCGTACTTTTACCGCTACCGCTGGCGCCGGTCAGAGCCACGAATTCGCCGGTATGAACCTCGAGCGACACCCCACGCAGTGCCTCAACTTTTTGGCGATGGATCTTGTAGGTTCTTGTAATGTCTTTGACCTGCATGATGACAGGGTTATTGGCGTAAATAGAGGGTGCTTTTGGCTTTGTAGAAAAGTGTTTGATGGCCGAAATGGCTGCATCGGTAGAGCCGAATGCCTGTATGAATTCCTGGATTTTTTGATCGGTCGAACTGAGTTGTTCGTGTTGTTGCCCACCGGTTTGTATCATTGTGTTTTCAGCATATCACAATAGCGAAAACCCGGCAGCTATGAAAGCCTGCCGGGTGTTCGGTAGAGGGATATTAAACGGTGTTCTTGCTGGCGCGCAGTGCTGCCATGGCGGCCCTGTGCTCAGCAATGCCGACGTCGTGGAGCTCACGCTCAAACTCTTGTGTGTCTTGATAGGTTTTGCATCGATCCATGATTTCTTCGTGCGTCATATCGAAGCGCGTTGTTGCTATCAAGTAGTACATTGGCGTCAGGTCGGTCTGTGCCACCTCTAATGCGAGGGTTTCATCGGTCTTGACACCGACTACCAGTTCCAGAAAACGCTGGGCGATGACCCCTTGCTTGCTGTTGGCGACATCGACAAGTCGAATGATTTCGCGATGGC
Organism: Candidatus Saccharimonadia bacterium; assembly: GCA_023260255.1. Taxonomy (GTDB): domain Bacteria; phylum Patescibacteriota; class Saccharimonadia; order Saccharimonadales; family Saccharimonadaceae; genus UBA2112. The sequence continues at coordinate 4,292 of JALQVV010000064.1, read as the reverse complement.
TCAGACCGAATTCGCGGCTCCGAAGACTGCAGTACGAATAACTACCCGTGATAGGGGCAGATGATTCGCACACCTCATAGGCCTCTTCGAGTGTCGCTCCGGATCTCATGAGATCGATGATCGGGCGCAGACTGAACTTGCCTCGCGCCAACCCCACGATCTGGCCATGACGCAGGCCGACGGTGAGTGCTTCTTGATAGTGTTCGATCTGAAGGCGCTGGAGAGACGCGACGGCTCTGGCTTTCGTGGGGTTCAGCCCGAGTCGGCGCCGTGCCTCGACGTACTTGTCCAGGCTAATCCCTTTTCTCAGGGCGAGGCCGAGTTCTGCGTTGGTGATTTTAACATCCGTGACGGTCATTGCCGTTCCTTCCGGTCTACCTCTGTGAACGGATTGTTCGCAGTTGGTGTATTTATAGCATAAAATCAAACATAAATCAAAGTTTTATATTGCGCCGCACGGTGGTCTGTGCTATAGTGGACACACCAATCGAGAGGGAAATGCTACAACTGCCGAACCCTCGTCTCGTAGATTTTGACTAACTAATCATTGTTTTCATAACAAGAAATAAGGAGAAACAACATACATTATGGGTCAACGAAGACTCGCTAATGCTGCACCAGACGATCAAAGTAAGCGTCCGCAGGGTCAGCAACGGCAAAAATCTAACAATTCAGTGTTGAACAACACCAATACACGCAAGGGCGAGGTGTTCCGTGCACAGCGTCGCACCAGCGAAAACGTCAACCTGCGAGCGTCGCAACACATGATCAATATCCCGGTCAACAAGTCGATTTATAACGGCTATGGCGGTCGGCAATTTAGCTTGGCCGATGCCAAAAAACAGCCCAAAACCAAAGGCCCGTTGCTTAAAGTTATGCCAATCGGTGGTTTGGGCGAAATGGGTATTGGCAAGAACATGATGGCGATCGAGTATGATGACGAAATCATCGTGATCGACATGGGATTCTTGTTCCCCGGTAGTGACTATCCGGGCATCAACTACATTACGCCTGATATTACCTATCTCGAGGAAAACAAGCATAAAATCCGCGGCCATATCTTTACGCATGGCCACCTGGACCACATTGGTTCGTTCCGTCATTTCATCCATCGTATTCCGGCGCCAGTGTACGGCAGCAAGTTCACGATTGGTATGCTGCAACGCACCATGGAAGAAGCGACCAGCGGTTACGATCCTGAATACAATGTCTTGGATCCAGAAGCGCATGAACGTGTACAGCTTGGTGATAATTTTAGCGTCGAGCTAGTCCGTGTGAACCACTCGATTCCTGATGCGACCGCTGTGGTCGTCCGAACGCCACTTGGCGTGCTGGTAGATACTGGTGACTGGCGATTTGAAGAGAATCCAGTCGATGGTAAAAAGTTTGACCTAGAACGCCTGACGCAAATTGCCACGACCGAAGGTATCCTGATGCTGATGAACGAAAGTACGAACTGTGAATCAGAGGGTACACATACACACGGTGAATTCGATATTCAGCATTCTATGGGGCAGGTGATGGACAAATATCCCAATAGCCGCTTGATCCTCAGCTGTTTTAGCTCGCAGATCCACCGTATGCAGGTCATCCTGGAAGAAGCAAAACGTCATGACCGCAAGGTCGCGTTTGCTGGCTATAGCATGATCCAAAACCTCGAAGTTGCGCTGCGTGCAGGTACGATCAAGATTCCTAAAGACGTCGTGGTCAAGATGGAAGATATCGTCAAACTGCCTGATGGCAAAGTCACCATTGTTTGTACAGGTAGCCAGGGTGAATTCAACGCCGTACTGAACCGTATGGCAAGTGGTGCGCACAAATTTATCAAGATCAAAAACTCCGACGTCGTCGTCTTTTCATCGAACCCAATCCCAGGTAACGAAAAGTACGTTGTCCGTACTGTCGACGGCCTGATGCGCGAAGGTAGTGATGTGATCCAGAATGGCAAGTCACACCTCACTGGCGTTGGTCCGCTCCACCTGAGTGGTCATGGCTACTACGACGATCACGTCAAACTCATCACTGCGCTTAACCCAACCTATTACATGCCAATTCATGGTGAATTCCACATGTTGGTGCACAATGCCGAGCTGGCCGAAAAAGAAGCGGCGATCCCACGCGATAATATTTTTGTCTGCGACAGCGGCGACGTGATCGAGATCACTCCCGAAGGCGCCAAGAAAAACGGCCGCATACCCGTAGGCGGTATCATGTACGACGACAGCGGTGCAATTGTCAGCGAAGTGGTGCTGAAGGACCGTATCCACATGGCGACCGAAGGTATGTTCGTAGTTGTCCTGACTGTCCAGCGCGGTAGCGGTCGCCTGATGACCAGCCCGGATATCATCAGCCGTGGGTTTATCTACCTGCGTGACAGCGAGGAACTAATGGGTACTATTCGCCAGTATCTGAAACAAAAAGTTGCTCGCAGTTTTGGCGGTAAAAAGATTGATATTGATCAGATCAAAAAAGAACTGCGCGATGAGATTACTCATATTCTGTATGACCAGACTCGCCGCACGCCAATTGTGATCCCTGTGATCAACGAAATCGGCGGTGGCGGTGGTCAGAATCGTGACAATCAAGGCCGACCGCAGCAGCAAAGTACTGCTGGCAAACCAGCTCGTCCAGTTGGTGGTGTTGTGCCACGCCAGCCGCGCAAATTCCCACCACGCCAAGTACCGGATACCGAAGCCAGTGATCCGTCACTACGCTCGCATACCGAAACACGCGCATATTAATTGGTTTACAAATTGAGAAAGGCTCCGTAGTAGTAACTACGGAGCCTTTCGCATCGTTGGGCCTCTAGGCTGCTGGGACAAGGGGCAACTGCTTTTTGATGATCCCAAGCCGGTCCGCATTCACTTGGTAGTGAATGGAAGCGTACGGGCATTGCCCGCCGTAGGGAAAGTAGTAGGCGTGCAGGCCTTCGCCATTGTGCGGTTTGGTGATGCAGATGGTGCCGCTGGCAAGATGCCGTTGGAGCGCGAGCGACGCGGTGATCCTTGCCGAACTGCCGGTGACTCGATGGCGCAGTCCTGACGGTCCACCGTTGAGAAAGTCCGCAACAATGCGACAGAATTTGTCGCGAGCCGCATCTTGCTTTTCCGGCGCCTCGAAGTGTACGCGGAAGTACGCTTCGGGGTGCCGTACATCAGCTTTGTACGGGTTCGGGACTTCTTCGATGTGCAGGACGTTGCCGTCTTTCATCACAACTGACCGCGACGATGCGGTTGAAGGAAGGGACATGCCGGTGCCTTTCTGGTTTTTGGAAGAGATTGGTGGGCAGCGACCTCAGTATACTCCCGTGATTTTCAAAATGGAAGAGATTTTAAAAAAAGCATAAGAGGACTTGCAAAATGTAGTAAATTTTGCTATAATATAAATATAGTTATCAGATATAATAAAAAACAGTTATGCCTAAAAAACGCAAAACAAAAAAAGTATGAAGTTTTTGTTTCTGATAAAGGAGCAATTACAGAAAAATATAAGAAAGTTCTTTTACATAATGAGATAGATTTTGAAGAAAATCAACATACAGAAGTAAAAATTTTAAATGCTGATTTGGTGATAAAAAGCCCAGGAATTCCTGATAAAGTAGCGCTGATTCAAAAATTGAATAAGCAGAATGTACCAGTGATTTCTGAAATAGAATTTGCATGTCAGTTTACTGATGCAACGATTATTGGCATTACGGGCTCAAATGGAAAAACAACAACAACAATGTTAACACATCATGTTTTAAAACATGCAGGTTTACATGTTGGAATTGCAGGAAATATTGGAGACAGTTTTGCGCAACAAGTTGCTGAGCAAAATTATGATTCTTATGTGTTAGAGTTGAGTAGTTATCAGTTAGACGGAATTGAAAAATTCAATGCACATATTGCAATAATTACCAACATAACACCAGATCATTTAGATAGATATGAATATGATTTTAATAAATATATCGAATCAAAATTTAGAATAACAAAAAATCAAACAAAAGAAGACTATTTGATTTATGATGCAGATGATGAAGCAATACATAAATGGTTAGAAAATAATAAAATACAAGCACAGCTTATTCCTTTTTCTATAGAAAGAGAATTAGAGTTTGGCGCTTTTTTAAAAGAAGATAAGATAATAACGAAAATTAATACAGAAGAATTTACTATGCCACTATCAAACCTAACATTACAAGGTAAACACAATGTAAAAAATGCGATGGCTTCGGCTATGGCAGCTCAATTATTGAAAGTAAGAAAGCAAACAATTAAAGAAAGCCTTTCAAACTTTGAAGGAGCAGA
>JALQVV010000099.1 GCA_023260255.1 Candidatus Saccharimonadia bacterium | reverse complement strand
CCCGACCAAGTGATGTATGTTTGGATAGATGCGCTTGCCAACTACATCACGGTACTTGGGTATCCCGACAAAGCTGGATGGCAGGACTACTGGCCAGCCGATGTCCAAGTGATTGGCAAGGATATTTTGCGGTTCCATGCTGGTATTTGGCCAGCGATGCTATTGGGACTTGATTTACCACTACCGAAAAAGCTGCTTGTGCATGGATTCGTCAATGTTGGTGGTGCCAAAATGAGCAAAACGGTTGGCAATGTCGTCGATCCAAATGAAATTATCGATGGCTATGGCGTCGATGCATTTCGCTATTTCTTTGCGCGACACATCCCGACGCTTGATGATGGTGATTTTACCTGGGAAAAATTTGAAACTGCATACAATACAGAACTCGGGAATGATCTGGGGAATGTGGTGCAGCGCGTGGCGATGATGATTAGTCGGTATCAATCGGGTGTGATCGGCGATGCGCCGCAGAGCGAACATGATATGCAGCCATATCGCAATGCCATGGATAGTCTTAATTTCAACGAAGCGCTTGATCAAGTGTGGTTGATGGTTCGCAGTCTCAACCAATATTTGGAAAGCGTCAAGCCGTGGGAAGTCGCCAAACAGCGCGAACAAGACAAAGAAGCTGAAGGCCATTTGAGCGAAATCTTGGCGACTGCCGTCGGGACGCTCCTGCAAATTGCCGATCTATTAGTACCATTTATGCCACATACGGCCGACATGATTCATAAAACTTTCGGAACGGGAGTGATCGTCGATCAGGGTGGCGTGCTGTTTCCAAAAATTTACTTGCATACGCCCGATCCGCATGCGTCAAAACCGCAGTCTCAGCCAGTGCCATCGCAACCAGCTCCTGCTGCACCACCAGTATCTCCGACTTCTCCCGCTCCTCAGCAACCACCCACGAATTCTTGATTACCATGCTTGTTGATACCCATTGCCATATTCATGAAGCGGACTATCCATTGGACCGCAGTGAAGTAATAGCACGTGCACATGCAGCCGGTGTCGCAAAAATGATATGTGTTGGTACGAGTGAACAAAGTTCTCGTGATGCTATAGATTTTGCCGAAAAGCACGAGGATATCTACGCAACGGTTGGTGTGCACCCTCACGATACGAAAGATGGCTACGCCGAAATAGCAGAATTGGCAAAACAAAAAGTCGTTGCTATTGGTGAAGTAGGACTGGACTATTACTATAATCACAGCCCTAGGGATATTCAGATCGCAGCACTTGAGTCCCAAATCCAAACAGCGCTCGACAATAATTTGCCGATTATTTTTCATGTCCGTGATGCATTCAATGATTTCTGGCCCATACTTGATAATTTCCATGGTATCAGAGGTGAACTCCACAGTTTTACCGATACACAGGCGAATCTGAACAAAGGATTTGAACACGGTCTCTACGTTGGAGTGAATGGTATTAGTACGTTTACCAAGGACCCGCACCAGCAACAATTATTTGCTGCCATCCCGCTTGAACGATTACTTCTTGAAACAGATGCGCCATTCTTGACGCCGACCCCTTATCGTGGTACTGTAAATGAGCCAGCATTTGTTAGTGAGGTAGCAAAGCATCATGCTGCTATCCGGGGAATAAGTCCTGAAGACGTCGCTACGGCGACGACAGCAAATGCAACCTTGTTGTTTGATCTCAAATAACAGTCTTATCATCCAAAACAAACACCACCTCGAACCCCAACATATTTGGATTTTTTACTATGCAACCCACCAACTACACCGACCGTTACCGCGAATATGACACCAGGCTCACTGCGCCTGACAGTTTTCGATTTCCTGGCAGTACGCCTGAGCGCGAACGAGTACGTCGGGTTACGTCACACGCACCGCGTATTACCGCAACGGCCGATGAAGTTCGTGAGCAGCAAATCAATAGTGCTCGGCAAAATGCCTACGACAAATTTCAGCAGCAAGAACATCTCCACATTAGTCCAGAAGAAGCGGCTGCCTGGGCGCAGTGGATTTTGCAGGCAAGTATGGTGCTGGAAGGTCTGCGCCACGAGGTGATAGGGAACAAATAATGGGATTTTTTAGCGAACTTAGCAAACTTCTGACCGGTTCAGAAACCGGTTTGAACATTTTTCATACTCGCCCAACTCGTCGACAGTTAATTCAGCGCGAAAGCGAGCTCGGCGGCCAGCTTTTTGGTCCTGTTCCTGATGGTCACCACCGGCAATTCTTTAATCTCGATCCGACAACATGGATTTGGTACGAAGAATGGACCGACGAAAGTGGCAAGCCACAGAGCACAACCACGCGGTACGAAGTCCATGAAAACGGTATTTTGAAGGTCCAAGACGGTGCGCCATACTATTTCATCGAGGGCCAAGAACTGATCAATTTGACAGTTGCGATTCGCACCTACTACGAACGTGTCAGTCGTGAAATCTACCATCGTGATCCAATGACTGCCAAACCCCTCGCCGCTTAAGCTAACATTGATATAATAAAGTAAATGAGCATATATCTCGACCATGCGGCAGCGACGCCGCTCGACCCTACTGTTCTGGCTGCAATGCAGCCGTATTTTAGTGAGCAGTTTTATAACCCCTCTAGCCCCTACGCTCCTGCTGTTGCGGTACGTCGGGCATACGATGATGCCAAATCGCGAATCGCATCGGTCATAGGAGCACAGGCAGGCGAGGTAACGATGACGGCTGGTGCGACCGAATCGATTAATCTTGCCTTTGCTACACGAACCGGACACGTTGTGGTCACGACCATTGAGCATCAAGCTGTTTTGGCAGCGGCACAACGCCAGGATCATACACTTGTTGAGGTCGATCAGCATGGTCGCGTCAACCCCGAATCAATCCGTTCGGCTATCCGCCCCGATACGTGGCTGGTGAGCGTTGGACTTGCCAATAGCGAGATAGGCACCGTCCAACCGTTAGGCAAAATCGCAGAGATTATTCGTCAGGAGCGCGACAAACGTTTGGAGGAAGGCAACGATACCCCGCTGTATTTGCATAGTGACGCATCGCAAGGCGTTGGCCAGCTCGATGTCAATGCGGCACGGTTAGGGGTCGATATGCTCACGCTGAATGCGGCAAAGATCTATGGTCCCAAACAAGTTGGATTGCTTTATGCGGCTCGGGCTGTGCAGTTGCAGCCGCAAATCGTTGGCGGTGGCCAGGAGCAAGGACGACGCAGCGGAACAGAAAACGTCGCTGGTGTGATTGGCATGGCCGCTGCACTGGAACAGGCTGAGTCGAGTCGCAAAGCCGAAGCGTATCGTCTGGCAGGACTGCGCGATCGATTGCAAGCACGACTGGTTACCGAGTTTCCTGATGTGGTTGTTTCTGGTCATCACAAACACCGGTTGGCCGGTCATTTGCATATTTCATTTCCGCACCTTGACGCCGAACGTTTGGTTTTTGCCTTGGAAATGCAGGATGTTTTAGTCGCAACCGGCAGCGCGTGTGCTGCTAATAAGGGCACGAGGTCACATGTATTAAACGCGATTGGACTAGAACCACATGTTGCTGACGGTAGTCTGCGCTTGTCGCTTGGAAAATTGACCGACGAAGAGGCAATTGAGGCTGCGGGTACTCGGATTATTGCTGCAGTTCAACAAGAAATAGCAAGGATAGGTGCATGAAACTCATTGCAAGCCTGATCACCGCTATTGTTGCTGTCGCGATTGTTATTATCGGGATAAGTACGTATTTGGCACCAGATGGGCTTAGCCATTGTGGCATCAAACCCTCGGACCAGTCTGACTGCCAATCGGTGGATGCAATTGTTGCCATCAGCGGTGGCGATACGGCGGCCCGGACAAACAAGGCGATTCAATTATATGAAAACGGCTGGGCGCCACTGCTTGTATTTTCAGGAGCAGCTGCTGATAAGGCGGGCCCGAGCAATGCCGAGGCCATGAAGCGTCTAGCGATGAGCGCTGGGATCCCGGCGAGGGATATTTTGATCGAAGAAACAAGTGAAACAACCAAGCAAAATGCAGCAAACTCAACCAATCTGTTTGAAAGCCACGGTATTAAGTCGGTCATTCTTGTTACCTCGGCGTATCACCAACGCCGCGCCGGATTAGAATTCGGACAACGTGCTGGCAATGCAATCAAGATTATTAACCATCCAGTAACAACAGACAATCAATGGTCGCCATGGTGGTGGACCACGCCAACAGGATGGTGGTTGGCGCTGAGTGAGTTATTCAAAGTAGTCGTATTTTATGCAGGAGGCAGTCGGTGACAAAAGTATATGTAGGGATGAGTGGTGGCGTGGATTCCAGTTTGACCGCAGCGCTCCTAAAAGAGCAGGGCTACGATGTCACTGGTGTCTATATGAAAAACTGGACGCAGGATTTGCCAGGGCTGAAATGTCCATGGGCGGATGATCTAGCGGATGCCAAGCGTGTCGCCGTACAGCTGGGTATTGATTTCAAGGTGTTTGATTTTGAAAAGGAATACAAACACAAAGTCGTCGACTATATGATCGAAGAGTACAAGCTGGGTCGTACGCCAAACCCAGATATTATGTGTAACCAGGAAGTGAAATTCCGACTATTCTTGGACGCCGCACTTGAAGATGGCGCCGATATGATTGCGACAGGACATTATGCGCGGGTTGAGAATGGCGTGCTTAAAACTGCGGTTGATACCAATAAGGACCAGACCTATTTTCTTTACCGCGTGACCGGCGAAGCACTACAAAAAACGTTGTTCCCACTGGGTGAATTCACCAAACCACAGGTGCGCGAAATGGCCAAAGAGCGCGGACTATACACGGCGGGCAAAAAAGACAGCCAGGGAATTTGTTTTGTCGGGCAAATTGGTATTCGTGATTTTCTGAGTCAGTATGTCGAGCGTACCCCGGGTGCGATCATAGACAAGCAAACAGGTGAAAAGGTTGGCGCGCACGACGGCGCGATTTTCTATACGCTCGGTCAGCGCCACGGCTTGGATGTTGGTGGCGGCTTGCCTTACTATGTGGTGGGCAAGGACGTGGATAAGAATGAGGTGTATGTGTCGCGGGATTTGCAAGACAAAGCACTGTGGCGTCAGGAGATTTTACTGAGCAGCATTCATTGGATTAACGATACGCCCGTAGGCGGCACTTACCAGATCCGTGTACGGCATCGTGCACCACTTGTCAGTGCCACATTGACTGGTGACACTCTCACGCTCGAAGAGCCACAACGTGCTATTACGGCAGGTCAATCTGTCGTCATCTATGCAGATGGCGTCTGTCTCGGTGGCGGAATCGTCAGCTAACTGGTACAATAACAGAGATGAATGCAGAGACAATCCGAAACGAATATGTAAAGTTTTTTGCTGAGCGTGGACACAAAGTAATTAGCCGAGCACCGTTGGTGCTTCATGATGATCCAACGACACTCTTCACGGGTAGTGGCATGCAGCCGATTATTCCCTATCTTTTGGGTGAGCCGCACCCTGATGGCAAGCGGCTTGTCGACAGTCAGACCTGTCTGCGCGCCCAGGATATTGATGATATTGGCGACAATCGACACACGACATTTTTCGAAATGCTTGGTAACTGGAGTTTTGGCGATTATTTCAAACAGCAGCAAATTGAATGGATGTTTGAATTCCATAAAGACATTGTCCAGCTTGATATGAGCAAACTTTATGTAACGTGTTATATCGGTGATGAACGCTATGGTATCCCTAAAGATACCGAAGCAGCCGATGTATGGGCGCGGTTGTTTGGCGAAGCCGGCCTGAGTAACGATATGCAAGACATCGGTAGTGAAGAGGATGGCTATAAAACAGGAATGCAAGAGGGCGCACGAATCTTCTTCTATGATGGCAGCAAAAACTGGTGGAGTCGCAATGGTGCACCAGAAAGCACACCAGTTGGCGATCCATGTGGTCCCGACAGCGAGATGTTCTATGATTTTGGGACGCCACACAATCCTGAATACGGCGAATTCTGCCATCCCAATTGTGACTGCGGTCGGTTTATGGAAATCGGCAACAATGTCTTCATGGCCTATCGCAAGGTTGCCGAAGGTACATTCGAGCCGCTCGAGCATCCAAATATCGACCACGGTAGTGGCCTTGAGCGCATCGCCGCCGCTAAACTGAACGACCCAGATGTCTACAAAATCAGTCTGCTGTGGCCGATTATCGAAAAGCTCGAACAGATCAGTGGCAAAAAATACGATAGCCATCAGGAGAGCATGCGCGTCATTGCTGATCACCTGCGTGCGGCGACATTTCTGGCGGTTGATGGCTGTGTGCCATCCAACAAACAGCAGGGCTATGTCATGCGTCGTTTGGTTCGTCGTGCAATGGTCAAGGCATTTGATCTCGGCGTTGAGCAAAACTTCCTAGAGCAAATCGTACCAGTAATTGCCAATCTGTATCACAATGACTTTCCAGAAGTCGCCGCGAAACGCGAAGAAGTTATCGCTGTCCTGATCAAAGAAGAAAAAGCCTTCCGTCAAACCCTTCGCAAGGGGCTACAGCAGCTACCCAAATTTGCTGACGGCGGCCTGACCGGCGAAGAAATCTTTACACTCTATGATACCTATGGTTTTCCTGTTGAATTATCGGTCGAAGAAGCATTCAAACAAGATATCCAACTGTCAGAAAAGTGGCGGCAGGAATTTGATGCCAAAATGGCCGAACAGCGTGCTCGCAGCCAAACCGCCGCCAAAGGCACCTTCAAGGGTGGCCTAGGTGGTCAGACATTGCAGCACAAGAAATATCACACCGCGACCCATCTGATGTACCAGGCACTGCGTGACGTCCTGGGTGATCATGTCGTTCAGCGTGGTAGCAATATTACCGAAGAACGCCTGCGTTTTGATTTTTCCCACCCCGAAAAAGTAACACCAGAGCAGTTGCAGCAAGTCGAAGATATCGTAAATGAGCAGATCGCCAAGGATCTAAAAGTCAGCTATGCGGAATATCCGACCGATGTTGCGATTAATGACATGCATGCTCTTGGTCAATTCGGTGATCGCTACGGCGATACGGTAAAAGTTTACAAAATGATCGCAGATGGCGAAGAAAAACCATTTAGTTTTGAAATTTGCGGTGGCCCCCATGTGGATCACACCTTGCAGTTATTCGAAGATGGCAAAAAATTCAAAATCATCAAAGAAGAAGCCTCTTCTGCTGGTATTCGCCGTATCAAAGCCGTTCTGGTGTAACCCGTTCCCTACCATAAGCGTCTCTGGTATAATTAATGACATCTATGGTTTTTGAAAAACTACGAACTGCCGCCAGACGTGACCCGGATCAGGATTATATTGTTGGCTTGGACATCGGTACCGAGTTTGTAAAAGCATTAATCGCCAAGGTCAATGGTGAGACATTGGAAATTGTTGGTGTTGGCCGTGCGCGCCAAGATGTGAGTGATATGCACAGTGGCGCCATTGCCGATATTGCCGGCGTTGTACGCAACTGCGAGGAGGCGCTAGCCGAAGCAGAGGACCAAGCTGGTTTACAGGCAAAAAAGGTTGTTATTGGTATTGCCGGCGAATTAGTAAAAGGCGTGACAAACACCATTAAATACCGTCGGCCTCAACCGGACAAACCGCTTGATGTTGCTGAAATGGAATTCATCATCGAAAAGGTCCAAGAGCGTGCCCAAGGCAAAGCTCAACAGGCTATCGCACTGGAAACAGGCAACGAAGACGTTGAAGTTAAGCTGGTCAACAGCGCGCTCGTCAGTATCCATATTGACGGCTACAAAATCAGCAACCCGATCGGATTTCAGGGGCGTGATGTGGCGGTACAAATCTACACTGCTTTTGCCCCTATGGTACATATTGGTGCACTCGAGCATGTTGCCGAAGATTTGGCGCTTGAACTCGTCGCTGTTGCCGCAGAACCATTCGCTGTCAGTCGCAGTGTGCTTGGTACCGATGCCAGCAGCAATTTCACCGCCGTACTGGCCGATGTTGGTGGTGGAACGACCGACATTGCTGTCGTGAATGATGGTGGTGTTGAAGGTACTCGTATGTTCGGTATTGGCGGGCGCAGTTTTACGCGGACCATCATGACCGACATGGATCTTAGTTATAGCGATGCCGAAAAGCTCAAGGTCAATCTGGACAATGACAAAATCAAGGCCAGTGTCAAAAAACAGGCCGAAGCCGCGATCGACAAGACACTCGACGTATGGCTGGCTGGTGTCGAGTTAGCACTCAGCGAATTTGACTCTGTCGACCATCTGCCTAATAGGATTTTGCTCTGTGGAGGTGGCTCCAGCCTGGACCAACTCGTCGAGGCGCTGAGTACGCGCGATTGGTATAAGGAATTGCCGTTCACGAAAAAACCAACAGTTCACCATATCCAACCATCAGAAGTAGTTGGGATGCGCGACGAAACCGGTACGTTAACCGACCATACATTCATTACTGCAATGGGGTTGCTGCGCGTCGGCTATGATACAATTGTCGGGAGTAGCGAGGGCGACACCATCAAGGACAAAGTTAATCGCCTTCTGAGAATCTAACATGCAAAAAGACGTTATCTACATCGATGTCGAAGACGATATCACGGCAATCATTAGCAAGGTGAAAGATGCCAAGGAAAAGGTTGTTGCGCTCGTACCACCAAAACGTACTGGCGTTCTGCAATCTGCGGTTAACCTGCGCCTACTTGCTCGGACTGCGGATGGTGCACATAAGCACCTCGTCATTATCACGAACAATGCTTCGTTAAGTGGGCTTGCTGCGAGTGCGAAAATTCCCGTTGCCAAAAATTTGCAGTCCAAACCAGAGCTTGCGACTATTCCGGTACTCAAAGTCGACGATGACGATGTGATTGAGGGTGATCAACTGCCTGTTGGTGACCACGCGAGTATGGGCGAGGAAATTCCTGTCTCGGGCATGGTGCCACCGAGTACGATCGAAGACATCAATATTGATGGCGATACATCAGCGGTGACACCAAAAACTGCTGCCAGCCGCAAGGCACCCAAAAAAGGCATTAAAGTGCCTGATTTTGGTACTTTCCGTAAAAAAATGTTCCTTTTCGCCGGTCTTGGCGTGCTGCTGATTGTCTTTTTGGTCTGGGCTATTTGGATTGCGCCGCATGCGACGGTGGTCATTAGTGCCAAAACGGCAGATGTCGATGTCAATACACCGCTTACTATCGGCGATGCGCTGCAAACTGACAATAGCAAAGCGGTCCTCACGTCGGTGACGCAAACCGAAAAGATCAACGGTTCGATTGATTTTACTGCGACTGGAACCAAAGATATTGGTGAAAAAGCCTCGGGCATGATGACTCTTACTCGTTCTGTCCCTGGTAGCGTCACAGTCCCCTATGGAGCCGGATTTAGTAGTGGTGATTGTACATTCACTACCCAAGCGCAGGTGGTCGTGCCAGGTGCAACACCAGGGGGCTGGAATGGATCAGGCTTTTCAACGATTCCTGGTACGGTAGACGTCAAAGTGCAAGCAACAGCCGTGGGTGACCAATGTAATTTATCTGCGCGCAGCTATGATTCATCTGTCGCTGGTATCAGTGCCAGTGGTGCACAGATGTCAGGCGGAAGCAAAAAGACCGTCAAAATCGTGACGACTGATGATCTGCAGAAAGCACGGGATGCACTAGCAAGCCAAGATATTAATGAACATAAATCACAACTGCGCAAAAAATTCCCAAGTGGCACCATTATCATCGACACGAGTTTCAAGAATGATCTAGGTGACCTCAGTGTTTCACCAAACAACGGCCAGGATGTGCCTGATGGTAAAGCAAAGCTCACCACAGAAATCACCTATTCGATCGTCGGTATTGCCAAAGATGAACTAGACAAATATCTCAAAACGGCCATTGATGAGCAGCTGCAGGGCAAAGAAGAACAGCGTATTTACGACAGTGGTGCTTCCAGCGCGAAACTGACTGATTACAAGCAATCATCTGATCAAAAAACCGCCACCGTCCAGTTGACCGCAACGGGCAAAACCGGGCCTAAGATTAATGACGATGATATTAAGGATCAAGTTAAGGGCAAACGTAGCGGCGAAGTCATTGGTGATCTAAAAGCAATCGACGGTGTCAGTGATGTTGAGGTGAAGCTTTCGCCATTCTGGGTGTCTGGCGTTCCTGGCGATGTGAAGAAAATAACCATAGAATTTAAACTGATAAAGAATGACTAAACTTATATCCCTTGATGTTGGCACCAAACGAATCGGGGTGGCAATAGCTGATCCTACCGTGCCAATCGCACAACCCCTTCCAACGGTTAGTGTCGATGGCTCAGAGGTCGAGACAATTACCAAAATCATCAAAGACCAGGGGGCCAGCACGGTCGTTGTGGGGTATCCTCGTAACCAATCGGGCGAAGCAACAGCCCAAACAGGTATCGCCGAAGCGTTTGCAGCGAAGTTGAAAGGAACTGCCGAAGTTGTATTCCAAGATGAATCACTCACAAGCGTCATGGCCGAGGACCGCCTAAAAGCAGCGGGCAAACCCTACCAAAAAGCAGATATTGATGCCATTGCGGCGACAATCATCTTGCAGGATTATTTGGAGGTTCATTATGCAGCCAACAGGTAAGCCTCGCCCATCACTTGATGGTGTTCAGCGGGTGACACCGGTACCACCCGCATCACCACCCGCTGCTACTGCACCTGTACGCAGTACATCTACACCCGTACAAGCCCCCGAGGTGACACCGCCAGAGCCTCCTCAGACCGGGCTTAAAGCACCCAAAAAACGTCGATCGAAGGGCAAGCTCATCCTCACTATTCTCGGTAGTGTATTAGTTGCTCTTTTGGTCGTTGCAGCCGCTGCTTATGCGTGGTACCAACAGCAGTTATCTCCTGTTTCGACAGACACAACCAAACATGTGCGTGTCACAATCAAAGAGGGTACTTCGCCAGCGGCAATCGCCACACAGCTACAAGATGCCGGCGTGATTCGCAGTGAACTAGCGTTTACTATCTATACGCGGCTCACTGGTACGCGGGATACTCTCAAGGCTGGAGCCTATAATCTCCAGCCTAGCGTATCAACTCCAACTATTGTCGATCATTTGGTGAAGGGCAAACAGGATACGTTCAGACTGACATTCCTCCCTGGCGACACGCTCGCCAACAATCGCAAAAAGATACTTGAAATGGGCTATACGGTAGCAGAAGTAGATGCCGCGCTGGATAAAACGTATAATCGCCCTCTGTTTGCGACCAAACCGGCCGGTACTGATCTGGAAGGCTATATATTCGGTGAAACGTATGAGTTCGATGCATCGGCAACTGTCGAATCTATTCTGAATCGTACATTCGATGAGTATGAAGCTGTGATTCGTGAGAACGATCTTATTAATGGGTTTAAAAAACAAGGCCTAAGTCTTTATGAGGGTATTACGCTTGCATCTATCGTCCAGCGGGAAATACCTGGTGCAGAAGACCAGCGTCAAGTGGCGAGAGTGTTCTTGAACCGTATGGCAGCAGGCATGACGCTTGGGTCGGATGTGACCTATCAATATGCCGCCAAAAAAATGGGAGTTGATCCCACTCCTACGCTTGATTCACCATACAACACACGGATCCACGCTGGTCTTCCCCCGGGACCCATTGCGGTACCAGGAGTAAGCGCGCTCAAAGCAGTGGCAAACCCTGGGAGTAATGACTA
>JALQVV010000091.1 GCA_023260255.1 Candidatus Saccharimonadia bacterium | reverse complement strand
GAGATGGTTGTCGGTAAACTTTTGGACTGTTCCCAAAGTACAGCTGCAGCGGAAGTTTTTGGTACTGAGAATCCAGATTAGCTACTACCGCCGCCGTATCCTTGTTCCCGACATCCTGGCCATCAATTGTCTGGTACAGGGGCAGATTGTTCCATGGATACACTAGCTGAATAATAACGAGAATCGCCAGCACCGACCCAACACTAATCAGCCCTACTCGGCGCCAATGCTGACGGAGGTACCCACCAATTCCGGCCAGACGGTTCTGACTCATGCGTTCCATTATAGACTATTTGTTTATGCTTTAGTCAGTGAGTAATCCAAGTGCTTTTCGCAATGTTTCCAGATCACCCTCATCAGCGCCCGCCGTCTCGCGCTTGGTGATTTCGGTGCGCAACCATGCTAAGTGGCTGTTATCAACCGAATCGGCTGCTGACGCGATTCTGACTGATCGTGCGGATTTATCTGATTTTGTCAGATAACCTTTTGCGATCAGGCCGTCGACGTGTACAGCAACCGTTGAAACTGACTTGTATCCTAGTGCAACCATCGTTTCACGATAACTTGGTGCATAGTTATGCTCGTTCAAAAAATCACCGATAAACTGCAGCATCTCTTGCTGTTTTTTAGTTGCTCTTTCTTTTGGCATGTCTCACCCCTCCTATCGCAATCGCAGCCAGTCCCCACCAGATAATACTGACCGTATCATCCGTCCACACAGGCAGCAGCAGACCGATAATAAACAGTCCGATGCCCGCACCGAATGTACCGAGTGCTAATGCGCTTTTTCGTTCCTGTAACAGGCGCTTCATAATGACGACAAATAGCCATATAAATATAATTAGTCCAATCCAGCCGACTTCATGCGCGATCAGCAAATATTGATTTTCGATGATCATAGGCTGGTCACCAAGTAATGACGCAGACCCTGTACTGCCGATACCTGCGCCTAGTGGCTGCTGCAATAGCCTGTCCGTGCCATCGACGAGCGAATTCAGGTGGCCCGTGTTCGAATCAATATGCGCACCCGTCGTAGGGTCGTCGTGAAATACCAGATTGGCAACAATTGGAACATCACGTAGTGCGAATAATGCACCAAGAATGACTACCGAGCCAATCGCTATGCTCGCAATAAGCACTCTTCGGATCTTTGGTGTTGCTGCGACGATAACGACGGTTGCGATAGCTGCGACCATTGCAATAAAACTGCTGCGTGAATGACTG
>JALQVV010000103.1 GCA_023260255.1 Candidatus Saccharimonadia bacterium | reverse complement strand
ATTGCCTATCTGCGGGTTGTCTATCAACCAAGTGATCGGCTGAGTTTTAGCCGGATTGTCAATGTGCCTGCACGCGGTATTGGCGCAACTAGCTTGGAACGGTTTTTGACATGGCAGGGCGGAACGGGCTTGGATGTTGTCGAGGCATTAAGTCGAGTGCACGAAGCAGATGGACTGACGCCAAAGGCTAAAAACGCACTGGGGTCACTGGCCAATCATTTGCGTGAACTACAGTCGATGCTGCAAGATAGTGCCGCGCCTGCTGACATTATTGAACGCATGTTACAGCTGACGGGCTATCGTCAGTATCTGCGTGACGGGACGCCACAGGCAGAGGAGCGCGAAGAAAACATCGGCTCACTGCTTTCGGATGTCCGCGTGTTTGCTGATTTACCAGAATTCCTGGAAGAAACGGCTCTTATTGCCAGCACTGATAGTGCATCTGGCGATGACAAAGTAACACTTATGACGCTGCACGCCGCTAAGGGGCTCGAATTCCCCGTGGTGTTTATGGTTGGTATGGAAGAGGGCATCTTTCCGCATAGTCGTATCTATGAATCCGGACCCGCTGAGTTGGAGGAAGAGCGGCGACTTTGCTACGTTGGCATGACAAGGGCGCGTGAGGAATTGCATCTTACCTATGCTCGTTCACGGCTGCAATTTGGCCAGCGAGCCTACAATCAAGTGTCGCGCTTTATTGCCGATATGGGTGACCAGGTGGCGGCAATTGATGAACCTTCGTATGCGCCTGATAGATATGGTGATGCATTTGTCAGCGACGAATTGCCATTCGATCTCGGTGATCGGGTACGGACAGCGGCTTTTGGATTTGGCGAAATTATCGACATTGACGGTTTGGCAGTAACGATTCGTTTTGACGGTGGTACTGTCAAAAAACTCAATGCCGAATACGCACATTTGGAGAAAGTATGAGGCAGCGACTACGGTGGGTTATCAGTCGCGTCTTTATCATCAATCTCAAACTGTTCACGCTGGTCACCAAACGCCCTCGTGCACGAGTATTGGTTGTAAATGAGCATGACCAGGTACTGCTGATTCAACCCTATATTTCTCACGGATTTTGGACATTGCCAGGGGGTGGATTGAAGCGCGGCGAAACAGCTGTTGCTGCGGCGCGCCGTGAGCTATATGAAGAAACAGGTATTGATGTGAATGAATCTGACCTCACATTTCTTGCAACGCTTGCCCGCCCCGATCACGATATTCCATTTATTGCCCCGCTGTTTCGGGTCCAAACACGGGCAGCAGCGCTGCCACGTCGACTGGCGAATCCGCGTGAGGTGATACAAGCAGCCTGGTTTGATCGTGATAATTTACCCGCTCCTTTATCGCGAATCGCTCTTGCGGCACTGAAAATAAACGATTCGTATAAGGGGTAGCGCATTGCGAAGCGGTCCGCTATTCGGTACAATAGTATGTAAAGCCAGGCGTGGTGGCTATTATCTATGAGATTAGTGAATTATTTCAGTCGACCCCGGAGGGATACCATTTTAGCGCTACTCGCTTTTTTGGTGATTTCGACAATTTTTATTATCTCGAGTGTCGGTGCATCCAGTACTGATAGCGCACGGGATGGTCGGCTCATTACTTTTCATGATCGTGGCCAAGAAAAGGTTATTCTCACACATGCCCAGTCTGTTCGTGACGCTCTGAATGATGCGAATATCCATGTAGCCCCAGAGGACAGGATTGAACCGTCACTCGATGATCCCTTGGTTGCAACCGATTATACCGTCAATATTTATCGGGCTCGTCCTGTTATTGTCATTGACGGTGCTGTTCGTCAAAAGATTATGACGGCACAACAGACAGCTAGTGGAATTAGCGATGCCGCCGGTATTAAGTTGCACGACGAAGATACCACTCATCTTGGTGCCAGCGATAATGTGATCGCTGATGGCGCAAGCGTGACGCTGACGATTGACCGTGCAACCGCGTTCACACTCAACCTCTACGGCACAACTACTACTGCGTACAGTCGTGCCGCAACAGTGGGTGAGATGCTGGAGAAAAAGAATATTCACCTGGCGGCTGACGATAGTTTATCGGTGGACCCCAAAACGTCCCTGACCGCGGGTATGACAGTAGAAATCTGGCGTAATGGTGTCCAAACGTCAACTGTCGAGGAGAAAATCACTTTTCCTGTGCGGCAGATTCAAGATGCTGATCAGCCGGCAGGTTATCGCAAAGTCCAAACACCAGGGACAAATGGCCGCAAGAATGTGACCTATGAGATTACGATGCAAAACGGCAAAGAAGTCGGTCGCAAGGTGATTCAAAGCGTCACACTAGAAGAACCAAAAGAGCAGGTTGAGATCGTTGGATCGAAACCGTCGTTTAGTGGTGATTTTGCGGCTGCCTTGGCTAAACTTCGTGCTTGTGAATCTGGCGGTAATTATGCGAACAAGAAAAATCCACTTTATCGTGGAGCCTACCAGTATTCATATAGCACATGGGCAAACTATGGCGGTTATTATGATCCCGCAGATGCGCCGCCAGCAGTACAAGACCAAGCAGCACGCAACACCTATCTAAGACGCGGTTGGCAGCCGTGGCCAAACTGTGGCGCGAACCTTCCTGACATCTATCGTTAGAGTGGCTGACTTGCTTTAGTTTTGTTACAATAATGAAAGCTCGGTGCTGTTTTACCAATGCAAATATCACACAATTTTTTGTCAACGAACTGGCGTAGACTACTCATTGTAGCCGGTTTGTTGTTTGCTTTAAGCCTTATTCTGGTCAGCTCTGTACGTGCAGAAAATGGTACAACGACAGGTGGTGGCCGCTTGGTCACCTTTTATGATCGTGGCCAAGAAAAAGTTATCCTCACTCATGCGGGATCTGTCCGTGATGCACTGAAAGACGCCGCTATTTCGGTTGCCCCCGAAGATATTGTCGAGCCGGGGCGCGACAGTGAGCTTGTTGCAACTGATTATGTGGTGAATATCTATCGTGCCCGCCCTATGATTGTCGTCGACGGTCCGGTGCGTCAAAAAATCATGACCGCTGCTCAGACTGCTCGCGACATCACCAAGGCAGCTGGCGTGGAGCTCCATGATGAAGACAGGACGGTACTGGCAGCAAGCAATAACATTGCTGCTGATGGCGCAAGTGTGACGCTGACAATCGATCGGGCCACGCCGTTGACGCTGAAACTATATGGCACTGTTATGGCGACGTATTCTCAAGCGACAACGGTCGGTGAGATGTTGGATCAAAAAGGCGTCAAACTGGCTGCAAGTGATACCGTGTCGCCCGGTCGCAATACTCCTTTGACTGCTGGTATGACAGTCGAAATCTGGCGCAATGGCGTGCAAACGGCAACGGTCGAAGAGCCGATCGATTTTTCGGTCCGTACTGTATTTGATGCCGATCGACCGGTTGGCTATCATGCTGTACAAACTCATGGTGTAAAGGGTAAAAAGAATGTCGTTTATGAAATTACTGCAAGTAGCGGTAAAGAGATTGGTCGTAAAGCGATCCAGAGCGTGACAGTCGAAGAAGCAAAAGAGCAGGTTGAAATTGTTGGAACAAAACCCGGGCCAAAAAGTCTCACCAAAGCAAAAGGTGCACAGCAGTATACCGATAGTAAAGGCGTTACTCACCGCGAAACGTACTATGATTTGCCGATGAATGTCGTTATGGGCGCGTGTGGCGGGGGCACCTATACAATCCGGGTTGATGGTGCCAAAGTCGACAAGGATGGCTATATTTTGGTGGCGGCAAACCTTGGTAATTATCCGCGCTGTTCGGTCGTCGAAACCAGTATGGGGCCTGGCAAAGTATATGACACGGGTGGTTTTGCAGCGGCGCACCCACATGGGTTTGATCTTGCAACAGACTGGACAAATAATGACGGTAGGTAAGTGCCATGCCTGATAAATCACTCGGCCAGCACTGGCTACACGACCGGTTGGTCTTGGAGCACATTGCCGATTGTGCGGATATTACACCTGCTGATACAGTACTCGAAATTGGTCCGGGGCTAGGGACGCTCACATCGGAGCTACTCCGTCGAGCGGATAATGTGGTTGCAGTCGAATTTGACCCGAATCTCGCAAAGAAATTACCAGGGCAGTTCCCTGGCAAAAACTTGACCGTGAAGAACGATGATATTTTGCAGTTTGATCTTACTACATTACCTCAGGCTTACAAAGTTGTTGCGAATGTTCCTTATTACATCACGAGCAAAATCGTGCAAAAACTTATGACGGCCGAGAACAAACCATCAATTGCCGTACTACTCGTGCAAAAAGAAGTTGCCGAGCGTATTGCGGCGAGTCCTGGTGATATGAGTATTCTCGCAATTAGTGCTCAGGTATATGCGGAGGCTTCACTCGGCGATGTTGTGCCGGCCGAATTTTTCACTCCACCACCAAAGGTTGACAGCCAAGTGGTGATTTTGAAAACACGCCAAGCCCCACTCGTGGCGCCTGGTGAAGAAAAAGCGTTTTTTCGTATTGTTAAAGCGGGGTTTTCGGCTAAACGCAAAAAACTTCGCTCGTCATTATCGGGCGGTCTAGGCATTTCAAAAACCGACGTTGAGATACTTTTAGAAAAATCAGGCATATCGCCTGATTCTCGTGCCGAGGACTTGTCGATCGCAGACTGGCAACGACTCCTTGCGGCTAATCTGTTACAATAGGTCCAATGGGAAAAAATCTCTACATCACTACCGCGATTCCGTATGTTAATGCCAAACCGCATATTGGCAATGCGCTTGACTATTTGCTTGCCGATATTTGGGCTCGCTATCAGGTGCAAAATGGCAGAAACGTGCGGTTTCAGGTAGGGACCGACGAACACGGCAATAAAATTGCCGCCAAAGCAGCCGAATCTGGACTAACACCTAAAGCATACACCGACCAGATGTATGTGAATTTTCAGGCACTGATGCAAAAAGTGGGTGCCCAGTATACGGATTTTATTCGTACCACCGATCCACATCACGAGGCGGCGGTCCAGTGGATTTGGCAAAAATTACAGCCCTATATTTACAAAGGTACCTACGAAGGTTGGTATTGTACGGGTCACGAAGCGTTTTTTACCGACAAAGAAGTCGAGGCGACGAATGGTATCTGCCCTGACCATCAAAAGCCTTACGAACGTGTCAGTGAAGAAAATTATTATTTAAAGACGAGTGCTTTTACTGATCAAATCCGTGATGCGATCGATAAAAATAAAATGCGCATCGTACCGGAATTTCGCAAAAAGGAATTTCTGGAACTGATGAAAGATGGGCTCAAAGATGTCAGTATTAGTCGTCCGCGCA
>JALQVV010000054.1 GCA_023260255.1 Candidatus Saccharimonadia bacterium | reverse complement strand
AGGGTCTGGAAGTTTTACAAGAATAATAGCCGTAAGACCTTCACGAATGTCGTCACCAGTCAGATTGTCTTCTTTTTCTTTCAGTAGTCCGGATTTACGTGCATAATCATTAATCACACGCGTCAGTGCAGTACGAAAGCCAACAAGATGCGTACCACCATCAGGGGTCAACACGTTATTGGCAAATGGCTTGACCAGCTCAACGAACGTTTCGTTATACTGTACAGCCACCTCAACCATTGAATCTTCAACCTGTTTTTCAACATAAAAGACACTGTCGGATACAACATCCTTACCAATATTCAGGTGTTTTACGTAACTTTGAATACCGCCCTCAAAGTAAAAGGCAGCCCGCTCTTTGGTTCGCTCATCACGCACCGAAACATAGACACCCTTTGTTAGGTATGCTTGGTGTCGCAAGTAATCGACAACCCATTTGTAATCAAACTCGACTGTTTCTTTGAAGATAGTTGGGTCAGGATAAAAGGTAATACTCGTACCAGTTGGTCGATCCGTCTTGCCCACCTTTTTGATTGGCATAGTTGTAGCGCCACGCTCGAATTCGATGCGATGGAGTTCGCCCTTTTGCACAACTTCTGCAATGAGTTTCGTGGATAGTGCGTTCACCACGCTTGAACCAACACCATGCAGACCAGATGATACCTTATAGCCACCGCCGCCAAACTTACCCCCCGCATGAAGAACAGTTAAAACTGTTTCGAGTGTACTCAGCCCAGTCTTAGGGTGCTTGTCGACCGGAATACCGCGACCATCATCAGTGATAGTAATTCCACCATCCTCAAGGATCGTTACATCCACACGAGTTGCATGCCCCGCAATTGCCTCATCTATTGAGTTATCTGCGATTTCCTTGATGAGATGGTGTACGCCATCATAACCGGTGCTACCGATGTACATTCCTGGTCGTTTACGGACCGGTTCGAGCCCCTCAAGAACCTGAATTTGCGACGCATCATAGGAGTCAGCAGTCTGTTTTTGTGCCATTTTCCCTCTCTACTCGGACTTTTCAGCCATTTACATTTCTTCCATTATACCGCAAAACTATTATTCACTCAAGCTCTTGTACTGAACACAATAGTTATGCTAATCTAATGCACAAGAGGTATAAAACAAACAAAAAAACAGACCTAAATGTTTCGAAAACTCGTCTCGAATCTGCCTTTTAGTCCCGCATTGATCCACGATGTGGGGTTTTATGCGCAGCGACTCCGTGGGGAGGAAGTAACCCGTCGTCTCACACTCTTATTCGTTGCACTAGCACTTGTTATGCAATCATTGGCAGTGTTTTCATCACCAGAATCGGCCAACGCCTCAAGTGAACAAGATATCGTTCGTGGCGGTGTCAGTAGTCTTGATGACTTTTTACTCCGCTTTGATCGTAACGATGATGATCTCAAAGATATATTAAGCACCGTTGGCATTACTCGCAGCGAAGTAGCCGCGATGAAAGATGGGTCGATTCACTCAACCAACGACACCTATATACTGACGCGATACGGACAGTTGAGTGCCTCAACCAACGAAGCAAGCCTCTCCTATCAACGCAGTGTCGGTGGCATGGGAATCCGATATTTTACACTCCTCGATCAAATGAGTAACCGTCCAATCAGTTTTGACGGGTGGATTGGCAACTCGTCGGCTGTTGGATGGTTCGCTATTATTAAAAGTAATGGCAGCCTCGCGACTCATGGCCTTCCTGCCTCTATTAGTCCCGATGATACATCCTCTGCTGCGATCAAATCTGTTAGCGCTGCCAACCTCACGCAAGGATTTGCCAATGCAGCGAATGGCCTTGCCTCACCATTGGACAAAATTGCGTATACATTAAAGGTCAGTAACCCTGGTAAGACATCGACAACAACAACATTCAGTGTGCATTTATCTGACCTATTGGAGTACTCCTCTCTTGTCGATGCAGGCGGCGCCACACTCGATTCAGAAACAAATACATTATCCTGGCCTCAAGTTCAGCTAGCACCCGGTGAATCGCAAGAACGTACCTTTGTCATGCAGCTTCTCGCTCAACTCCCGGCTACGCCTGAAGGTAATAGCAATCCAGCATCCTATGATTGCAGCCTCGCCATTAGTTTTGGGGCAAACTTGCAGGTTCCCGTTGATTGCCCGCCTATTAAGGGGGTTGAAAGCATCATTAATCAACTGCCAACTACAGGTGTTATTGCCAACGTTGTTTTCGCCATTGTACTTTTGAGCGTTGTCTCCTACTTCTATTTCCGTACCCGGCAACTGAAAAACGAGATTCGCATTATCCGCCACGATCTGAACACTGGTATAATCTAATAAATAGTAAAGGGTGGTAAAAGTGGCAGAAAAAATAGCTCACCGTTCTCATGAAGCAGAGAATAGCGCAGAAAAACCGGATCACGAGGCCGA
Source organism: Candidatus Saccharimonadia bacterium (assembly GCA_023260255.1). Lineage (GTDB taxonomy): Bacteria > Patescibacteriota > Saccharimonadia > Saccharimonadales > Saccharimonadaceae > UBA2112. Next base: position 8,851 of record JALQVV010000054.1, on the reverse strand, counting down.
ACGGCAGCGTGAGGTTCTCAGAGAGAATCTTGAGCGCGCCGAACGTGAGCATAAACAGCGAACCTCTGAGACAGAGGTTCTAGCTGAAGCAAAACAACTGGCACATGAAAAAGAAGAGCCTCACCATAACGTTCAGCCAACAAGTCCGGCCGAGCGTCGCCGTGGCCCGATTACCAAGAAGCAGCTCGATAATGGCTTTAAGATGCAAATGGCCCAGGCGCAGAGCCACATGAGTCCCGCGGGGCGTGTATTTAGTAAATTCATTCATTTACGCCCAGTCGAAGTAGTAAGCGATATTGCAAGCTCAACTATTGCCAGACCAAATGCGCTCCTGAGTGGCAGCATCGCTGCATTTGGTTTTGTTACAATCCTCTACTTTACAGCCAAATACTACGGTTTCAGCCTTTCAGGTTTTGAAACAATTGGCGCTTTTGTACTCGGCTGGATCATCGGCATTCTCTACGATTATTTCGCCGTCATGATCCGTGGTCGATAGATATTTATCGTAGCCGTACGCTTACTTCTTGGGGCTCAGGTATAGCTTGGGGTTTTTCTTCATCCACTGATGGGGGTACGGAGGGTACTGGGCTTACAGGGGCTGAAGCTACAGGGGTTACTGATACAGGTGGTTGCTGTACCGCCTGGGGTGGTGGACTCTGCGTCACAGAGGCCGGCGCTACTGAAGGCATAGCGGGTGGGGGCGTAGTGACTGATGTTGCCATTGGCATTGGCGTTGGCGTTGGAGTAGCAAATGGCTGAGTGGGCGATGACGGAGTACCTGGGACCATGCTGCCTGGTTTCGCTACCTGGGGAGTGGTGCTCAATTTCTGGCGCTTCGCTAACCATTCGTCTAAGAATGACGAGCCTCCGCCGCCTGCTCCAGATACAGGTTGTTGTGGTGGTGATGCTTGTCCTTGACTAGGTATACCGGGCATCGGAGGACGCGCTGGGCGTGGTGGCTCAAGACGTGCAAAGATCTCTTTTTCGATTGTCGCACGATTAAAGCCATATTTAGTAGCCGATAGTCGCTTCATCGCATCGGCAAGCTGCGAGTTCGTCTTATTCATTGGCGGCAAAAGTGACATACTAAACGGCGCCGATGGAACGCCATTGATCATCACAGATGCAACAGCTTGATAATTTGGAAGCTTCGTCAAATCCTCGGCGTCAAACACGGGCTGAAATTTTTTCACCATCAACTCAGCATCTGTTACACCAATACGGCCACTGATAACCGTGCCGACATTACCGATAATTGCCTCTCGAATCTTATCAGTTAACTGGGTCATGAACTGGTTACCAAGCACCAGGTTCAAGCGATATTTTCGCGCTTCCGATAGGATCGATTCAAAACTCTCCGTCGCGAAGTTCTGGAACTCGTCCACAAACAGACAAAAATCCTTGCGATCAGCCTCGGCCATATTTGCACGTCCCATAGCAGCTGCCTGAAACTTCATGACAAAGATCATACCAAGCAGTTTCGAGTTAAGCTCACCCATCTTGCCTTTCGATAAATTAACAAGGAGAATCTTGTTTCCATCCATGATGTCACGCAGATTAAATCCACTCTTTGTCTGACCCATAATATTACGCATCATCGTGTTGCTCAGGAACGGACCGAATTTGCTCACAACCCAGCTTGTTACCTCACCGGACTCGTTGGAGCGCTTCGACTCTGGGTATTCCTTTGTCCAAAAATCAAGCACGTTACGATCGGTGACGTATTTTAGCTTTGATTTCATGAAGGCATCGTCAATGAGCAGTTTTGGAATATCAATAAATGTTCCACCATTTGGATCGGACATCAGGAGTAGTGCACAGTTACGGAAAATGTGCTCCAGACGCGGGCCAACAATACCCGTATGCCCTGGGTCGTACAGACTGTAAAGCATATTTATTGATTCCTGGACCAGGAAATCCTTCTGATCTTCCGTATCCCACTCAAACAGATTGAGGCCAATCGGATTATCAAGATCACCTGGGTTGAAATAAATAATATCTTCTACACGCTCTTTCGGTACATTTGCAAGTAATTGCTCCACCGAGTCTCCGTGCGGATCAATAAACGCAAAGCCTTTGCCATCATGCATATCCTGGTAAGCGAGATTTTCCAGGAAAACCGACTTACCCACACCTGTTTGCCCAATAATATAAGTGTGGCGGCGACGGTCGTTCGTGCTTAGTCGGATCTCTTTTTTGACACCACGATACTCATTCACTCCCAATAACAGGCCTTCTTCCATCAGCTCCGTAGGTCCGTCAACTTGTTTTGACATCTGCCGCTTCACTTTTGATGTCGGAATGCTGTTCTGATCTGGTAAGTGAAAGATCGTGGCCATTTCAACGCTGTTCAAGATATTGTATTTCACTGTTTGTGGGAAGAATCGGAATATAAATGCCGTCACCAGCTCCTCGATGTCGCGTGCGGGGTTAAACTTAAACCCGTTATTGCTTGGCGAATCAAATAATGCGAATGCGGCAACAATATTCTTCAGCAATGACTGAGAGTGCTCAGTGGTGTTTGATGAGACGACAACACGAACCAATACCTCATAGCCAGGATAGCGCGTCTTTTCTTCAATTGCCTTGACTGTCTCTTCCTCCAGTGAAGTCAACTGCTTTTCTTCTGGTTTTTTCTCATTTGGTGACTCTGGCGGTTTCCAAAGCAGCTCTGCCATACCCGTCGCACTCTTAATGCCCAGACCTTTGTTTTTGCCCTTATCATCTTTGATTTTCTTTGCAGCATTGATTGATGTGCGCACCCAACCCTCACTTGCGGGGCGAAGCAAGAACTGTAGCGCGACCCCATCTTCTCGAGAGGCCGCCGATAGGGCATTCAGTAATGCACGAGCTGCATCGCGTTTTGTCTCTTGGTAGGTTGCGATCGGATACACAAACTGCTTTTTCAGTGTAAATTCACCGCCAATCACACCGCTCATCTTGCCAGCTTGGCTAAAGACATTATGTTCGGCAACTTCCTCTAACCTTGCTGACGGATACGCTGCAGCAATCGCTTGCTTAATAACGTCGACTAGTACCATCGGAACAACCGCATAGTAATGTACCAGGCCGCCCTTTGCGATAATTTCGAACGAGATGTGCCGTTGACCGTAAATCTTGTTCTTAAACCCCTTTGTAGCAGTACTCGCAATGATGTTGTACATGATCTGCGCTTCCGAAAGCACCTCTTCTGTCAGATCACGCTCATCACGACTTCCCTTCTCAATATCCTCACTCGCTGGAGGCAAATGAATAAACATGGGGACCATTTTGAGTCCACGCTCGTAATTTTTTGCTTCGCGTAGTGTCTTCTTATACTGAGAAAAGGCAATAATGATCAAGGCTGCGCCAACAGATATTATCAGGAATGCTCCGATCAGAATGCCCGCCATACTTCTATTCTAGCGCACTGCGTTAGTTTGAAACACCTAGTTCTTTGCCGTAGCGTTTACGTAGATAATCTGCCTGAAGTTTACTTACTTCCTGTTCGCGTCGATAAGGATCATCACGCGTCTCTGCAATGATCTTTTTTGCCTTATCGACCCATTCTTTTTCAATCAAATCATCGTCGGCTGCAATTGTCGGGCCAACCGTATCATCTTGTGCAAGCTGCGCCTGAACTGGTACCGGTACTGCAGGAAGTGGGATCGGCGTCACAACAGGGGGTGGCGGAGGTGTCGACTGCCTATCAACCTGCTGCATATCTTGTTCGCGTTCTTGTGGACGCTCGCCAACTGTCTCGGGATTGAAAGGCTGCGGTTCGACATCATGACGCTGCGGCGTTGACTCTGGCGTCACTTGAGGTGCAGGGAGTTCCGGATTCATATCTGTAATTATAGCATAACCATTGCGCTAGGAATGTCCTTTTTATCGTAAGCGCCGAGCAATATAAATGCAGCCTAAAATGACGAACAAAACAACGAGTCCTACTTCGTAAATACCAACCCCGCCCACAGATTGCAAACTCACAAGAAGCACTGGGGCAAATGAGATCACCGTCGCATAATAATATGATCGTGTTAAAGAGAGTTGCTTCACGTTACGCAATACTCTGCTGGTACCCGCAAACCTCAAAAGTACACGTGTAGTACCCCAGAGACTAAAGGTAACAATTGCAAGTGTGACAATATATCCAAGGAAGAAAACCACTAAGACACCCCCCGCCCCCGCAGTTGAAGGCGTCGTAAGGTTCAAAACAAGTAAAAGCAGCCCCGCAGAGGCGAGGCCGATTATAAATAGTAGTTTCCCAAACATAATAATAACTATACAGACAAGGGTTCCAATGAGCCAGAGCGACAGGTTATAGCGATCCGGTAACACAGATCCGCCGCTAAGAAAATAAAAGGGCGCGTGTACCAAAGATCAACCTGCCACTCCTGGCGTCTGACCGCTCCAGGAAAACCTGAAGCATGTCTCTTGCATTGATGTTCCACATATACGCTGAGTAGTTTCACTGCTATTAAATTAACAAGGATTAACTCAGCGCATAGGTACTGATCGTATGCGCGCTCGACGCTTTTTCTGTGGAAACGCCAACAACGATTCTATTCATTGCCACCGTTTCCACAGAAAGTTTGGCGGAGCATCGATAGCGCCAACAAAAAGGTGCGTGCTCTGCGTATGCAGGGCATAGTTATTGTCGCTATCGACTTACCGTCAAATATGGGCGTGATTTGAATTGTAAAGGTAGTTTTATAGGCGTTTTTGTTTTTGTAGAAAGCCTATCATCAATCTAGCACAAGCAATTTAATGTGTCAATATAAATCGATGTATATATAACATTTTCAAAGTTAGAATATTATTATCTTATCTGTTAATTTATCATTATTGCACAAAAAACAACGTTGTATATTTTTATTTATTTGTATCAACTCCAAGCTCTAAAAGCGTTTCAATCAGCTCTTCTTTTTTAAGATGAGCCGTATCAATGTTGTTATGTTGCGCAATGACATATCCCTGGATAATATGCTTCAAACGAATAGCATCACTCCGCCAAAAATGATTAATTTGGAAATGATCAATTGTACTCATCACACGGCTGGCAACAGTCAGTGAGCCAAAAAGTGGCCCGACTGATGCAGAAACATTCAGCACATCCTCTATGCGAATACTCATTACATCCGCAGACCAGAAAAAATCACGTTTTGTGATGGTGACCTTCGTTCTGTCCACCGTTACAGTATCTGGAAACAGCGAAATGGGAAACACGGTGTTTGCCGACATAAGAATTTCATGGGACTGGGTAACAATTTTCTTAAGATCCCGCTCCTTCTTTGCTTCCGCCTGCTGCGCATTAGAAGTCGCTGTCGCAGGCTCCTGCCTGCCGCCCCTGAGCATCGCAATACCAGAATCCAGCCAGCGACTTGGCGAATTATAGGTAATCTCCTGATTCATAAAACTTCGAACATCATGAATGAATGAAGATTGCGTTGCGACATTACCAAGGCGCCGACTCATACGAAGCAAAAAGTTATAGTTACGGGGCACCGATTGACTGACATTATTGGAGGACGGCTGCCCGTCTTGCCAATTGTCACTCTCCATATTCACATCCCCCGTCTAGAGTTACTATTCATTATACGTGATCGCGCAACATTTTGCTAGTGAGGCGCCTGCGCGTTGTGGCATCATAATGTGGGGAAACGCCATATATGGCGTCTAAAATCTCGTAGTATTTTTTACCTGCCGAAATAATAAAATCTTGTTGACACAAGCACTTTGACGACATATTATAGGGGTAGCTTCTGAATAAAAAAATTGTACAGAGGCCAAAAATAAACAGCGAATAAAATACTCCACGTAAAGACAACCACTACTCGCAGGTGGTTGTCTTTTTTTAGGGTCAAAAGTGATGTAAACGAAAAATGCCGAACCATATGGTTCGGCATTTTTCGTTTGGTGGAGCTGCGGGGAACTGCCCCCCGGTCCGAAAGGTAACTGGCTATTCGTCTACAAGCATAGTTCGTTTTGTATTTTTACGACCTAGAACCTAGAAAACAAACAAAAATAGTTCGTCGTCGCGTGGAAAGCTTTCCTTAAACCTGTGCCACTGCGCACAGGCAAAGTAAGTGACATGAATATGACATCTTTTGCCGCTATGTCACCTGGCAGCAAAGATGATCGAGCGTATTAGGCTGCGATTGGCGCAAAAGCAGGTGCGCGGAAGGCTGACGCCAACTGAGCAACCGTTGCTTTTGCTTTTGCAACAAAGTTTGCAATTAAAAATATGCGTTACGCGCAAAATCGGCTTGCGAAATAACCTGTTAAAGTCCTCTCGTCGAAAGCTAAATCAGCCCCGACCTCTGTTTATTATAGCATATTGCTTGCCCCTTAGCACCGCTTACGCTTATAATAAGGCGCTATATGGTAGCGCATGTACTAACTGTTGCCCCAATTGGCTTTGAGGGCGCCCTTGTGGAGGTGGAGAGTGACACCAAAAAGGGACTACCTGCCATACAAATCGTTGGCATGGGTACCAAATCCATCGACGAGGCAAAAGAGCGCGTCCGTAGTGCAATTGCTAACTCCCTATTAGAGTTTCCGGCCAGGAAAATAACTATTAACCTTGCGCCGGCAGAACTCGTCAAAGACGGTGCTCATTTTGACCTGCCAATAGCGCTCGCAATTCTGGTGAGCAGTGGCCAACTCCGACAATCGGAGGTAGATAATACTGTATTTGCTGGTGAATTAGCGCTTGATGGCACGCTTCGACCCATTAAGGGAACAATCAACATTGCGGAAGCAACCCGAAAGGCAGGTATCAATAAGCTCATCGTTCCCACTGTCAATGCCGAGCAAGCCTGTTTGATCAAAGGCATAGAGGTCGTCGGTGTTGGATCGCTCAAAGAGCTCTTCCTTCATCTCAAGCGCGAACAAGTCCTGCCCATGGTTACTGCCATCACACCACAGAATTCCCGCCACAGATCTCCTTCACATCTGATTGATGATATATACGGTCAGGAGCAAGCAAAAAGAGCACTTGTTGTCGCTGCCGCCGGTCGACACAATATTTTACTCTCCGGTCCCCCTGGTGCGGGAAAAACGATGCTCGCCAAGACGCTCACAGGCTTATTGCCCGATCTTACTGCGGACGAACAAATTGCTGTCACAAAACTCCATAGTATCGCCGGAGAGATTGATGGCGAAATTATCAATGAACGACCTTTCCGTGCCCCTCACCACACCACCAGCCAAATAGCGATTATTGGTGGCGGCGCGCGGCCAAAACCTGGCGAAATCAGTCTCGCCCATCTCGGAGTTCTCTTTCTCGATGAGATCCCCGAATACCCTCGTTCTGTGCTAGAAGCATTGCGCCAGCCACTGGAAGACAAGAAAATCGCCATCTCGCGCGCTGGTGGACGGATGCTTTATCCAGCAGATTTTATGCTTGTCGCGACAATGAACCCATGCCCTTGTGGATATTTAGGTGATCCAACGAAAGAATGTATATGCAGCCAAACACAAATTCTTACCTATCAAAAGCGTTTATCGGGCCCCATGATGGATCGTATCGATCTTGTTATTAACGTTTCCCGGGTACCAAATGACATCCTCCTCGAGACCAGAGAAAGACAAAATAAACAACATAATCTGGGATTAAATCAGATAGAAAATGCTCGAAAAGCACAAACGGAAAGATATAAGAGTAGTACGATATACAACGGTTCACTTGGTAGTAGTCAGGTGCATAAGCTATTAAAGCTGCATCCTGAGGCAAAACAGTTATTAAATACTGCAGGTGAACGACTTGGCTTAAGCGCAAGAAGTTATTTCAAAATCATAAAAGTCGCCCAAACAATTGCAGACATTGAGCTGGCCCCCGCCATCACAAAAGCGCACATTGCAGAGGCATTGCAGTATCGCAGACAAACCACTTGAATAGAGACGACTTATCTGATAGAATAAACGTCGAGTAAACGCTCAATCCGTGTCACATGGAAACGATCTAAACTAACCAGCTCACTCGGTAGCCTAAGGAGAACCAACGATCAACACAACCATTCGCATCAACGAAGCAATACGGGCTGGTGAGCTTCGTGTGATCGGCAGCGATGGCGAACAGCTAGGCATCATGTCACGAGCAGAAGCCTTACAGCGAGCTATCGATGCAGGAGTTGACCTGGTCGAGATTTCTCCAAACGCCGACCCACCTGTTGCAAAAATCATTGACTGGGGTAAATACCAGTACCAAAAGATGAAGGAGCAGCAGAAAAACCGCCGCGCTAGCAAACAAAGCGAGTTGAAGCAAATGCGGTTTGGCCTCAAGATCGGGGCTGGAGACCTCGAGATCAAACTGCGTAAAATCCGTGGTTTCCTCGCCGAGGGACATAAAGTACGTATCCAAATCTTTTACAGAGGTCGTGAAATGGCCCACAAAGAGTTGGGGTACGACATGATCAACAAGATCGTTACCATGCTGGAAGATGACGCAGTGATGGAGCAACAACCTCAGATGGCTGGTCGCAATCTGAGCGTAGTAATAAGGAGTAAATAATGCCAAAGCTAAAGACCCACAAAGGCACCGCCAAGCGGATCAAGCTCACCAGTACCGGTAAGCTCACCCGTCGCCGAGCGTTCGGCACTCACTTGCTCGCCAAAAAGAGCAAGAGCCGTAAGCGCGCCATTGGCACCTCAGCAGCCGTTACTGGTTCGACTGCAAAAAATGTTAAGCGAGCACTAGGAGTATAGATCATGCGAGTTAAACGAGGCGTCACCGCACGCGCTAAACACAAGAAGATATTAAAAGCAGCCAAGGGCATGCAACACAACCGTACGCGGTCATTCCGCTTGGCTAAGCAGGCCGTTATTCGTGCGCTTGAATATGCGTACCGCGATCGCCGCAACCGTAAAC
>JALQVV010000012.1 GCA_023260255.1 Candidatus Saccharimonadia bacterium | reverse complement strand
GATAGACGGTCAATTCTAGCCTGGGATTTTGGAGCATGCGCAAGTCGGCGGCTTTTTGGGCTGCTGCCTGTGATGGATAGCGTGTTTTGCCCGCTTCGTTGTTCACAAATTGAAACTGCGTGTGCTTTACGGGTCTATTTTTACGGGGCATCTTGGCATGGTCTTCTTTCTCTGTTATAGTATATACGTAATGAGCGCTGCCGCTAATAAAAGCGACAACAAAAGCGTACCGTCACAAAAATCGACGGTCATTTTATTGTTCATGATCGCGGCTGACACGACGTGGAGGATGTTTGTCCCAATCATTGGGGGCACAGCGCTGGGGGTGTGGGCAGACAATACCATTACGGATAAACCACTGGCGACTGTTATTGGGATTATGGTCGGTATCATTATTGCCACACTACTGGTTCGTCAACAATTAAATAGGAAACTGCCAAATGATAAGTAATTTTGCCGCACTGGATCTGCATATCAGTATTGCGTCTGAGCCGTTGTTCCATATTGGCGGTTTTCCCGTTACTAATGCGTTACTAACAGGCATTGTCGGTGTTCTGATTACTGTTGCAATCCTGTTCTACGTGGCTGGCAAGGTAAAGCGCGGCGGCTACAATCGCTTTGTTGGATTGGTGCAGTGGGTTTTCGAAGGGCTACTTGCGCAGATTGATGGCGTGATCCCTGACAAAAAGCTTGCCCGGCGTATCACGCCACTTGCGGTGACGATTTTCTTTGTCGTATTGATTAACTACTGGTTGAGTGTCATTCCTGGGCTGGAATCGATCAAATGGAACGGTGTGCCAGTATTGCGGAGCCTGACGGCTGATCTGAATTTTACCCTCGGACTCGCGATTATTACTGTCGTGACAGTCCAACTGTACGCAATCAAGTACTTGACGGCGCTTGGTAATCTCGGGCGGTATTTCCGTAATCCGTTTAAAGATTTTGTCGCCTCATTTGAAGGTATACTCGAGTTGATCGGTGAAGTATCGCGCGGGACGGCACTGGCGCTTCGACTTTTTGGTAATGCATTTGCTGGTGAAGTGCTGCTGATTGTTATTGCGGCACTCACTAGTTACGCCGCGAGTGTAACTCTCCCCTTCTTTATGGCATTTGAGCTGTTTATCGGCTTCATCCAGGCCTACGTGTTCTTTATCCTGACACTGATTTTCACCAGCCTGGCTGTCACGCACGAACACGGTGATGAGCCAAACATTACATCTACTGATCATTCATCTGCTGATACCGCTAAGAAAACGGCCGTACAGACGGAATGATATAATTATAGGTAATAACAAAGGAGATATATTACACATGGAACAACTAGCTTTTGGCTTGGCATATGCACTCCCAGCACTTGGCGCTGCGATTGGTATCGGTGTCATTGGTAACGGCGCCTTGAACGCACTTGGCCGCAACCCAGAAAAACTAAGTGAAATCCGCACACTGATGATTACGGCGATTGTCTTTGCTGACTCGCTGGCCATCATCGGTATAATTGTCGCGATTATCGCGAAATTCTTGTAGGAGCACCAGCGCATGGCACATTTCGTCCGAAAACCTGCGACCAGCACTCACCGTATCTTTGAATACGCTTCGTTTACTGTTCTCGGTTTTCAAACGAACTGCACACATGGGCAGGTGTCCTACGGAGGTAATGTATGAATTTTTTGATGCAATTTGCAGCGACAGAAGAAGCAGCCGGCGGCGATATTTTTAGCACGCTAGGCATTGATTGGCGTTTGCTGATTTTGCAGATTATTGCGTTTTTGATCCTTGTTTGGATCCTTGGTAAATTCGTGTATCCATGGCTGATGAAATCGGTTGATGAGCGCCAGGCGAAGATCGAAGAAAGCGTCAAAGCAGCCGAAGAAGCCGAGAAAAAGGCCGAGTCCGCGCAGGAAGAAATCGCCACACTTCTCAAAGATGCTCGGGCTGAGGCCAAAGATATCGTGACGACCGCCAAGGACGAAGCCGCTGCGATGGTGGCTGATGCCGAGGGTAAAGCCAAGACTCGTGCCGAGAAAATTGTTGCCGATGCACACGATCAGCTGCAAAAGGACGTTATTGCTGCACGCAAGGCACTGCACAACGACACGATCGAACTGGTAGCGCTGGCGACCGAAAAGATTGTCGGCAAAACAGTGAATGACGGGATTGATAAAAAGATCATCACCGAAGCGGTACAAGCTGAAACTGCAAAGGAACGGGCATAACATATGGCGGGCGCTAAGTTATCACGAAGGAAAATCGCGGCCTATTTTGCCGACGAGATAGCAGACGGGCGCAATATTACCAAGCAGTTGGCTGCGTACCTTGTCGAATCAAAGCGGGTTCGCGAGGCTGACTTGGTCGTTCGCGACATCGAAGCGGCACTTGCCGATCGCGGCATTTTACTGACAGATGTTGCAAGCAGTCGTGAGCTTGCCGCCGAAACAAAACAAGCAATTACAGCATTTTTGAAGCAAACGACTGGCGCCAAAGATGTCCATATTCGTTCTCATGTCGACCCTTATCTCCTGGGCGGCGTGCGGATTGATACACCGGGTGCGCGCCTGGACGCCACTCTGCGCCACAAACTGAACCAATTAACAGCAAGCAAGATATAAGGAATCAACCATGGCAGAACTACAAGTAGCAGATTTATCGAAAGAACTCCGCGACGCCATTCAGGCACTCGATGTGTCCGGCGACACGCAGAGTGTTGGTATTGTGACACGCGTCGGTGACGGTGTGGCGTGGGTGTACGGCCTGCGCGGTGCAGGCTATAGCGAAGTGCTGAACATCGAAACCGATGACGGTATTGTCGAAGCATTCGCACTCAATCTTAACGAAGACGAAATCGGTGCTGTGCTGTTAGGCAATGATGAGTCTGTTGTGGCTGGTGCCAAAGTGACGCTCAAAGGTACGGTGCTTGACGTACCTGTCGGTCCTGAGCTTTTGGGCCGCGTGGTTGATCCGCTTGGAAATCCACTCGATGGTGGTCCTGCTATCAAAACCAAGCAACGTGGGCTGGTCGAGCGCGAAGCAATCGGTGTTTTAGGCCGTAAACACGTGCACGAACCTATGATGACCGGTATCATGGCGATCGATGCCATGTTCCCTGTTGGTCGTGGCCAGCGCGAGCTGATCATTGGTGACCGTCAGACTGGTAAAACGGCTGTGGCGATCGATACCATGATCAACCAGGGTCGCCAAAAGACCGGCGTGGTGAATATTTATGTTGCTGTTGGGCAAAAACTTTCCAAAATTGCCCGCTTGGTTGAACGTCTCAAAGAAGAAGGTGTCATGGATAATACCATTATTGTGGCGACTGGTCCGTCTGATCCTGCGTCACTACTCTACTTGGCGCCATATGCTGGTACTGCCATGGGCGAATATTTCCGTGACAACAAACAGCATGCACTGATTATTTACGATGATTTGACCAAACATGCTGTTGCGTACCGCCAAATGTCACTGTTGCTGCGCCGCCCACCAGGACGCGAAGCGTTTCCTGGCGATGTGTTTTACCTCCACTCTCGCCTATTGGAGCGTTCGGCAAAATTGTCTGACAAATTGGGGGCTGGCTCGCTGACTGCACTGCCAATTATTGAGACGCAAGCCGGCGATATCTCTGCCTATATTCCAACCAACGTGATTTCAATCACCGATGGTCAGATCTTTATGGAAACAGACCTGTTTAACCAAGGTATCCGCCCTGCAATCAGTGCCGGTCTGTCGGTGAGTCGTGTTGGTGGTGATGCACAGACAAAATCCGTTAAATCAGTCGGCTCTCACCTCAAGCTTGGTCTTTCACAGTTCCGCGAGCTCGCAAGTTTTGCGCAGTTTGGCAGCGACTTGGACGAAGCAACCAAATCACAGATCGAACGCGGCCAACGCTTGACTGAACTGCTGAAACAGCACCAGTACACCCCAATGGGTGTCTGGGAACAAGTCGCAGCTATCTATGCGGTCAACAGCGGATCGTTCGACAAAGTTGCTGTTGCCAAGATCGGCGAAGCCAAAACTGCCCTGCTGACTCGTCTATGGACAGACCACAAAAAAGACATGCAAGAGCTGAATAAGGGTGACATCAAAATCACCGACGATGAGCCAGTTGCGAAACTGATCAAGAAAACCGCTGATGCTGTAGCGAAAGGGTTTGAGGAATAAGAATGACTTCCATGGAGCACATCGGTTGGAACGGCCTGTCAGCAGCTGATGACTACGATCAGATGATGGCTGAGCGCGCGGCGCTTCAAGCAGCTCAGAAAAGAGCCACTCAAGAAGCTTCCCTATCACAGGTTGCCGACCAAACACAGGCGGAGCCACAGCCAAGTTTGTACGAGGGTCTAGGGCTTATAGATGGTGCTCGCACGAGGCGTTCGCAGAGCCGTAAATTGGCATCTGGTGCAATTGGTAGCGTGTCGCCTCGATATAGGAAGGCAAAATAATGCCTAGTACCCGCGCACTCAAAACACGTATTCGCTCGGTCAAGTCGACTAAGCAGATTACCAAGGCGATGCAGCTTGTCGCAGCTAGCAAGATGCGTAAGGCGCAGGAAGCCGAAAAAGCCTCTGCACCATACACGCGCATGGCGAGTGAGATTCTGACTCATCTGGCGAGCCAAGGTGAAACAGATCGACATCCGCTCTTTATGCAACCCGAAAAGGTTAAAAGTCGTCTGCTCATCATCATCGCGACCGACAAGGGTCTTGCTGGGGCTTATGACGCCAATGTACTCAAACTCTATGCCAAGCAACTGCTGGACGACGATGCAGCGGGCATTAAAAATCAGACGATTACCGTCGGCCGTCGTGCTAATCGTTTTGCATCGCGTGTCAAAGATGTCAAAGTGGTTGCCGCCTATCAGGATCTGCCAGACGACCCAACCGGCGCACAGTTGCATGCGATTACTGATGCCGCAATGGAAACATTTAAGGCTGGCGATGTTGATGCGGTTGACATTGTCTTTACTGAATTCATAAGCAGCGTCAGTCAGCAGGCCACGATTCAGCGAATTTTGCCTGCTGGATATGAAAAAGTTGAAGTCAGTGAAAATATTCGTGAGGCCGAGTTTGAGCCAAGTGCCGAGGAAGTGCTCGAGGCTGTTACCTACCGTCTGGTTGAGGCGCAAGTCTATCACGCGTTACTGACGGCCCGCGCGAGTGAATATATTATGCGTATGATGGCCATGAAAAACGCGACCGACAACGCCAATGACCTCATTGACGACCTGACGCTCGCCATGAACAAGGCCCGCCAGGGGGCAATTACCCAAGAGTTAGCAGAAATTAGTGGTGGTGTGGAGGCAATGAAATGAGCGAAGCATATATATATGATGACTATAGTCCAGTGCATGGTCCACTTACAAGGGTTCAGGCGTTGTCTGAGGTAATGACTGAGCGTGCAATGTACCACGGTATTATAAATAAAGATGGTAATCGTCCCGAAGACATATCACCTCTCTTGGAAGCACTTGATAGGTTTGGGATGACACTCAATGATCTCAGCTCAGAGGAGCTTCAGGAACTCGATGTGATAGAAGGCGGTTTGTATCGCCAGTATCTGTCAGATACCTTTGGTGATGAGGCGGATGATTTTGAGGTTACTCCTGGCCCAGAGGACCCTGATTTTTGGATACGTCTCCACGATCGTATGGGTTTTAGGCCCGAACCTGACCCAAATGCAGCGTTGAAGAACGCACTGGCTACGGGGGCATTTGTCCAGGCATCACTAGAGACAGGCGGCGCAATACTAGCGAGAAAACCAGATGGAACGATTGTAGAAGCGATAAGAAGGTCAGACGGAACACACGAAGAACGAGGAGAACAATAATGGCAAAGACAGCAGAAAAAACGAATTTAAAGAATGGCAAGATCATTGCCATTGTCGGTGTGGTTATAGATGTCGAATTTGGTGAAGGTAGTAAATTGCCGGCAATTTATGATGCACTACATGTAGCACATGATGGCAAAACAATTACTCTCGAGGTAGCGCAGCACCTAGACGAACACACTGTTCGTACGATTGCACTTTCAAGTACCGACGGACTCAAGCGTGGCCAAGACGTCGTAAGTACAGGTGCGCCGATCAGTGTACCTGTTGGCAAGGAAACTTTAGGCCGTATGTTTAATGTTGTTGGTGAGCCAATTGATGAAATGCCAGCGCCAAAAGGCCCGACTGCTCCGATTCACAAGGACCCTCCTGCCCTAACCGAACAGTCAAACAAGGCTGAAATATTAGAAACAGGTATCAAGGTTCTTGACCTGATTGCGCCGCTCACCAAGGGTGGCAAGGCTGGTTTGTTCGCTGGTGCCGGTGTCGGTAAAACAGTCCTTATCCAGGAGCTGATCTTTAACATCGCGAAGTTCCACGAAGGTAACTCTGTCTTTGCCGGTGTCGGTGAGCGTACTCGTGAAGGTAAAGACCTGTACGAAGAAATGGAAGATGCAGGTGTATTGCCGCGGACAAGTCTTGTCTTCGGGCAGATGAACGAGCCACCTGGAGCGCGTTTGCGTGTTGCGCTGAGCGGTCTTGCGATGGCTGAGGCATTTCGTGACGAGGGCCAGGATGTGTTGATGTTTATCGACAACATCTTCCGCTACACCCAGGCCGGTGCCGAGGTATCTGCCCTCCTCGGCCGCTTGCCGTCGGCTGTGGGCTACCAGCCGAACCTGCAGCAAGAAATGGGTCTGCTGCAAGAACGCATCACTAGTACGAAAAAAGGTTCAATCACTTCTGTACAGGCTGTCTATGTGCCTGCGGACGACTTTACTGACCCTGCACCAGCAACGACGTTCGCCCACCTAGACGCAACCATCGTGATGAACCGTGCCTTAACCGAAATCGGTATCTACCCTGCGGTTGACGTGCTTGATAGCACCAGCAACTCACTCGACCCAGAGGTTGTGGGCGAAGAACATTACCGTGTTGCTCGTGAAGTTCAGCGCACCATGCAGGAGTATAAAGACCTGCAGGATATCATTGCGATTCTGGGTATGGAAGAACTATCCGACGAGCAAAAGCAGACCGTTAACCGTGCTCGCCGCCTGCAGCGTTTCTTTGCGCAGCCATTCCACGTCGCCGAACAGTTTACTGGCAATAAGGGTGTCTATGCCAAACTAGAAGACACGATCAAAGACGCTGCTGATATTTTGGCCGGCAAATATGATGACAAGCCTGAGAGCTGGTTCTACATGGCCCCGGGTCCACTGAGCGAGAAAAAGGACTAACCCGTGAACTTTCAGCTGGTGACACTATTGGGGACAAAGGTAGACAAAGACGTCTACGAAGTGATTTTGCCGACTGCTGCCGGTGAAATTGCGGTGTTTCCTGGTCACGAACCACTGGTTAGCCTAGCGGTACCAGGTGCGATTGCTGTTCGTCATACCAAGGGTGATGCTGATGACAAGTTAGATTACTTTGCTATTAGTGGCGGTGTCATTGAAGTGTCGCCGGAGTCACTGAAGGTACTTGTTGATGAAGCTGATAGAGGCGAAGATATTGTCGAAGCAGAAACAAAAGCCGCCCTGGAGCGTGCATTGAAGCTCCGTGATAATGCCAAAAATCAAGTCGAACTCGAAAAAGCCAGCCAACTGGTTGACCGGCACGCGATTCGCCTCAAGGTCGCCGACCTACGCCGTCGCCATCGCCGCTAATTGTTCATAAATAAGAAACCCCGAAAGCGACACTTTGCCTCACGGCAATGCATCCCTTTCGGGGTTTTGCTGCCACGCGGGTTTAGCGTGGCGGCGGGTTGGTCGTGTCGGAACACGGACCGTTCCATCCTGCCTGGGCAATGGACAACAGGCCGAGGGGGTTGCCCTTGCCGTTCCAGTTCTTCCACTGCATGATGAAGTGGAAGGGGTGCGCCGGCCGGACGTTGCTGACGGTGACGCTGAGCGCTGGCTCGTGACCAGGCACACCATCCCAGGCGGGGATCGTCGCGACGTTTGCCCCTGCCGGACGGCTTTGGTCGTTGACCAGGATGCCGTTCAGGCGTATTTGGAGCGAACTGGGGTCGACCTGCGGCCAGCCCCACGGTGTCGCGATGATGAAATACGCGTCGTCCCTGCCTGCCCACTTGCCGCTCACGCGGATAGTGGGTGTCGGTCCGTTCTGTGTCGTGCACGAGTACGTACCCGAGGCGAAGTTGCCGACGTTGGGCGCGCCGGGGGCCGCGGTTGCGGATGCGGGATTGACATACGGAAAGCCGAGTGCAGCGGCGAGGCAAATGATGCCGCCGATGAGCTCGCTCCGATCAATACGAAAACGCATGGTTCTCTGATCCCTTTCGGGTCGGCCATAAAATGGCAGGACACGCGATGTGTCCATAATTATATTATAACACAAATATTAAGTTAGGTAAATACTCCTCTATGCCGACAAAGGTGGATCAGTTGTCGGTGTGTGGAGCTCGTCGATATGTGATGGCAGATTTAATATCGCAGCGAGTGCTTCGGATTGCTTTTCCATGTCTTTGATTTTGAATATTGCAAGCGCACCCATCAAAAACCCAGCTTTGAAATCCGAACTGTACGGTCCCTGTTGGCGAATGCGTTCTGCAAGCGTGTCGAGCGCGAGGACGAGTTCGCCATCCGACCGTTTTAGCTCGTCGTTAAATTCACGAGCATTGTAGTCACTATGTTTGAACGCCTCTAGCAGTTCCGGCGAAATATGGTGATGATTACCGGGAGTGGAATCTGGTGAATGATATTCATTATTTCCCACGGCTACCTCTAGTATAGCATTGTTGCATTGGGGAGAAATAGGAGTACAATAACGAATGGTTTTTATAAAAAATTAACTAAAAGAGATTCGACGAATGGAACGCAGCGTAATGAGTACGACTATTGAGAATGAAACGAAAGTGGCCGAACAGACCTTGGGTGAACTTGGTGTTGGTAGCTATGTTCCAGATCTAATGCAACCAGAAAAACAGCAAGCATTTGTTGAGCGCTTGAAAGGCGATGAAGCTTACGAGACAACTAACGAAGTAATTCCTTGCGGTTGTATGGATGATCGATGTGGTGCGCCATTGGTGCCGAATGCTGCTGGTGGAACAGAGACACTACTGGTAGCTGATGATTTGACAACCAAAGATTTTGAACTGGATGGTGATAGTAGTTTGGACGGTCAATTTCAAAAACTCCTCACTTTTTTGAATGAGAGCGGCAATCCAACCGGCGGGCATCTTGACTGTGCTGCACTTGGCAAATTGGCTACGGCCTATCCACATATGCGACGCAACGGTGACTTACTCCGCAATAAAACCAGTGAACTGTTCGGGTATGATATAAGCGACGATGATCATAATTTGATTATGAGCCGAATCGAGTCTCGAGTTACTTTCTCAGATGGTGATGAAATGCTGCAAAAACTTTATGATGAACAAGCTCGGGTTGATACGATGGAAGGTGAACACTCACCAAAAGCAATTGTTTTCAATCGTCGCACAGGAACAACGCTCAATCGTAACAAATTGCGAGACGAATTTGGCGAAGATTTCAAAGCTTTGAGCATTGATGAGTGGTCATTTGAAGAGGCTGCGCGTGCTACTTCGCATTTGGGTGGCGAAGAAGAAGTGCGTCAAAAACGTATTGCGATGGCTTACTTTAACCTTGGTGTTGCAAGTCTGTTGTGTGGCCCGAATACCCCAATCGTTGTACGCAACTAATGCTTATGCTAAAATGACGGCACTAATAGCATAAGTTCGCAACGACGACAAAGGACATAAACACATGGATCCAGTGAGTGCTCCAGCACCAAAGAAATCAAGGCGTTTGCTATGGATTGGCGTTGCGGCTGTCGTCGTTGTACTTATCGTGGCACTGGTTGCTTATTTGGTCATTGGTAACTCTAAAAAAGATGTTGCGACAGAAGCCTCTCCTTCCCCTACCCCTGAAGCAACCGTTGCGACCAAAGATGAGGTCAAACAAGACTTGGCTGTCTTGGACGCGACGATCAAACAGGCATCAACTGATCACACAGCGGCAAAGGCTGCCCTAAAAGACCAGTCAAGCCAGATCAAGGTGGGTAACTAATATGTCACGAGTACAGTTTTTTACTGGTCAATCTAAACTGCTCTTTGCCATGGTAATGTTGCTGAGTATGTTGCTCGTCGCCTATTCGCCCATGGCATCATATAGTGGCGCGCAATCAGTTGAGGCCGCAAAACTGCAGGAACTAAAGCAAAAAGCCGTAAAAGAGATAGATCGTCGCATTAACAATCTGCAAACAACCCTAAAAAAGCTGGAAGTCGATGTTCACCTGGACAACAAAAATGCCTCGGTGACGGCAAATGGTAATTCGGCATCTGTATCGGCAAATGAGGACGGTGTATCGGCAAATGTCGAAGTGAAACCGGATACGAAGAAGAAAGTCGAAGACACGGTCAAGCAATTTATTGATAAGCTGACGGCTATGAAAGAAAAGATTCAAAATGTGACAACCCTGCAGGAAATGCAGTCGTTCGCAAAGAGTGTTGATAGCCAATACCAATTGGATCAAATGGCGAATGTTCAGGGTGCAGTGACGAAAGCGGTCGAAGGGTTGACCGGTGTGTTCGACAAGCTCAAGACGACAATAAGCGACTTGCAATCTCAAGTAACAAAACTGAAGGATTGCGCCAAAGATGCAAATGGATCGGGCTGTGCGGCACTGGGTGATGTCACCGAAGGTGTTGCCACGTCTGCCCAGTCGCAACTGGATAGTACATCAAGTATAATGTCTTCGATTGGTTCGATTCTTCTATCTGTTGTGACGATGCTGTTGTCGCTCGTGACATCATTTAGTGGGCTTTTGGGCGGTCTGGGCAGTCTGTCGAGCCTGGGTGATGTGAGCAACTTGAGTAGCCTGAGTAGTATGACAGGATTGTTTAGCTCATTTACGGCAATTTCATCACAACTGGATATTGGGAGTGGTATGGGCGGCAGTGTATCCAATATTCTTAGCAGTGTATCCGGGCTAACCGGCGGATTTAATTTCTAGTATACTGAGAACACGTTTAGGACATCGGTGTCCTAGATAGGACCTGACAGTGAGGAGGTTTGGTGTGGCGAACCACAAAGAGTCGTCTCGCACCTACCAATGGCTGCATGCGACGCTGGGCCGGTTGATTCGGTGGTATTTCCGCATGGAAGTGAAAGGGCTCGAGAATGTGCCGGACGGTCCGGCGATTTTTGTTGCCCCACACAAAGCGGTTATTGATTCGTATGTGATTGTGGCGGCGCTTCCGGCCAAACGCTCGGTCAAGTTTTTGGCTAAGGCCGAGTACTTCGAAGACGGCGACTGGAAACAACGTTTGCTGCGGTGGCTGGTTCGCCAGGCGGCAATTCCGGTTGATCGTGACGACAAGGCGAGCGGCAAGGCGGCGCTCGAAAGCATTGAAGCCGAGCTGTGGTCTGGCGGTTCGTTTGCGTTGCACCCGGAAGGAACAAGGGTGCCGGACGAGCGTATATACAAGGCCAAGCCCGGGTTTGTCTATGTGGCTTGGGCAACGGGAGTGCCGGTGGTACCGGTACTGCTACGTGGCACTGAGATCGCGAACGAACCCGACAGTCGGCACTTGCGTCGGCATAAGGTCGAGGTCGAGTTTTTGGAGCCTATCGAAAACCTGGGGCCCACGGCTGCGCTGCGTGCGGTTGAAAAGTTCGGTACCGACAACCAGGTTGCTCGACTGCATAGGCGTGTAGTTGAAAGTCAAGCGCGGGAGATCATGGAGTTGTTCGCTCGTAAGCTGGGTGTCCGCTACGTCGACAAAGATATTCGTCGGCGCGATCGGTACTGATGCGGTGTTGTCCGTGGGGTTACTCTCTATGCCCCACGGACAACATGCATCGCCCCTACTCTCCTCCTGTCAGATAGATTGTAGGATTTCACGCACCTCATCGGTGCTTTTTGTATGCATTAATGTGTCGCGTAGCTCACTGGCACCAGCAAAATCACGGACGTAGATTTTGAAAAAGCGTTTGAGCGTATCGAATGGGCGTCCGGTTTGTGGACTATACTGGTCGTAGAGATCGAGTTGAAGGCGAAGGAGGCCTAATAGGTCGCTTTTTATATGATCGTTCGTACTTCGCACCATTTCACCATCCTCCCTCGTCACACCTGACGGTGTCGACGGGGTCAGGTCGGTTGGTGAAAGGCGCGAAGCCTCACTCGACTGCTTGAACGCAAAAGGGTTATGAAAAATACCCCGCCCGATCATAACACCGTCGACGCCATATTTTTCGACGAGGTCCAACCCATGACGACGATCCTCGATGTCGCCATTGATTGTCAGCAGTGTTTGCGGGGCGATTTCGTCGCGTAGTTGTTTGATATCAGCGATCAATTCGTAGTGCGCAGGTACCTTGCTCATTTCTTTTTTAGTGCGGAGGTGGATGGTGAGGTTCACGACATCTTGACGCAAAATGTGCGTCAGCCACTCGTGCCATTCGTCGGTGCGGCTGTAGCCAAGGCGTGTTTTGACGCTGACTGGCAGTCCGCCTTTTTTGGCGGCCGCGATCATAGCTGCAGCGTTTTCGGGGTTGAGTATCATGCCAGCTCCACCGCCGCTTTTAACGGCAGATGCGTCGGGACATCCCATGTTGATATCGATGCCGTCATAGCCTAACTCAGCACAGTGGACAGCAAGTTTTTCCATGCTTGCTGGATCGGCACCCCATAACTGCGCCACGATGGGGTGCTCATCGTCGGTTTTGATCAAGCGGCCGCCAATAGCACGGTCGCCGGCGTGCGCCCAGCCGGTAGCATTGGTAAATTCGGTGAACCACACGTCTGGTGGTGTGGCAGCGGCCACGACATGACGAAAAACGACGTCAGTCACTGCCTCCATAGGAGCCAGTACAAAAAACGGTCGTGGTAGGTTATCCCAAAAATTTGTCATCAATAAGTCATTATATCGTAAATTGAGTGAGCCCCCGCTGGATGCGAGGGCTCTATGAAATTGTGTTTGTTGAACGAGGGGGGCGGCGGGGCGGCAACTTCGGGCGCAGATCCAGCGCAAGCCCGTGTGCGGCGCCCCGCCGCGGCCAGTTGGTCACGGGACTGCTTACCTGATTAGTGCCTAGTGACGCTCGTCGTAGGCGTCCTTGGCACGTCGTGCATCGGCACCATAGCCGTAGCCGGCAACTTGCGATGCGTCGTCGAGAGCTCGTTCCTCGTGGGGAGCCAGTTTCTCGCCGGCATTCGCCTTCCTGAAAATTTCCTTCATCTCAGACGGACCGGGCATTTTCACCACTTTCATCTCGTTGGACTCGCCGAATGGGATGAACGGCGAGGGACTAGGGTTTCGAGTGACGGGCGGGGATAGTTCGCTCCGCCCGCCACTCGTCGTCAATCAGACAAAACCGTAGGCGTGACAGGAATCGAACCTGCAACCTCTAAAGCGTGCATACAGCACCTCGCTGTTCTACTCGGTACAAATTACCCGGTAGAATGCGGCAGGATTTACACCCACACTTCTTTAGCGTGCTTACCACAAGCACTTCACCCCCTTGGTCTGGGCCCTGCACATACCGTGATCACTTCAACAAACTTGCAAAGTACGTGCAGGAGAGCGCCCAGCGGAACGACGACGAGCGAGTTTAATACTCCTCTTCACTCCGCCAGGGCACATCTGCATCGTAATTATTGTACGCTGTTGTTGATGGTGTGTCAATAAGAGTGTATGGATTTAATGTTATTTTAACAAATGAGGATTTATTGTTGTTCTTGGTTCTTTTCAAAGAACCAAAGAGTTCTTGCGGATCCAAGAACCAAGATCCTTCTTTTCGCACCGTCGAAAAGAAGCAAAAGACTCGTGACGCTTCGACAATCCAGGACCATCATCACCCCAAGACTGGTCACACCAGAACGACCCCTAAAGGGGATCGGTCGATTTTATTGTTCTTAGTTAATCAAAATCGACTTGTCTGGTGTGAACTATTCCAGTCTTGTGGCGCCGCTGGTCGTGGTTGTCTGCAGATGTCACACATCTAACTACATTAAACGCAGTAAAACTGCGAAAAATCATTCGCGACTCTGCCGCGTAAAACTATCAATAACTATGTGACATCTGGACTGACCCGAGGGGTTGAGGAGTAAAAGTGTTGAGTCATTCGCGAGAGTATGTCATTTTTAAATAACTAATAAAATGAAAAATGACCGACCAGAGGGAGTTCTCGAGCGACGACACTTTTGTTTTGAAATCACCCGGTGGAAGGAAGCGTCACGAGCTTTTTGACTCTTTTTGTCGATACAAAAAGAGGGATCTTGGTTCTTGGATCTGCAAGAATATAAAGTTTGATTCTTTGAATAAAAGTAAATTACTTGCCTAACAAATCCTGTTCAAAGGCCACCATTCCCTTGTAATCCTGCGAATATCCACTCGTATCCGGGAGGTCAAGATTGATGATGTGATCCCATACTTTGCAAAGCAGCCGCTCAAACTCTTCCACCTCACTATCAGTAAAGGCGGCATCGAGTGCAAGGATATGTCCGCCGCGTGTTGGTTCAACAAACTGGATGATGCCGCGCTGCATGTGGTAACCAGCGAATTCACGCGAGCGTTCAGTGAGCAATTTGTAGAACAATAATTGATGACGGTATTTGTGCAGTTTGATTTTTTCGTAATCGGCCTTACCTGCCCAACTGCGTGCTGCGGTGCCAGTTTTATAGTCTGTAACCATGAGTGTCTTCGTGGTCTCATCAACATCGATTAAATCGATAGCGCCAGTTAGTCGAGCATTGTTAATCACTACTCCCTGTCCTGAAAAGTCGACTTCTGCCCGCTGCGAGGCTGCAAAGCTGGCTGCGTGTTCGTTCATGAATGCCTGCAGGG
>JALQVV010000093.1 GCA_023260255.1 Candidatus Saccharimonadia bacterium | reverse complement strand
GGGGATCTGTCTGTAACCACGTCCACCACAACAACGAAATTTACCCGTCGATCGATCCACATTGTCCTGCCTGCCATAGTTACGACAGTCAGCTTTGTGCTGGGGATCCCTAAAGATCCCGTTCTGCCCACAACAGCGGTAGTTACCTGTCGACAAATCGACACCTCGGGCATAACACACGCAGTCCTTGGTTGCTCGCACGCAGTCCGGGCAGAGCCCAGCACGGCGAGCGAGGCCGTCGTAGAACGCATCCTCGGCGCTACTCATGGCTTCTTCTTTCTCTGAGGAGGATAGAACGGTGGGCCGCCCGCCGCTGCTCGCAGCAACCTCACTAGGCTACGTCGACGGTTTTCGGCAAGCGTTGTTTCAGCGTGTCGCTTGATTTGAGAAGTTGTGAGCTTCTTTCTCACAGTCACTCATCCTGTCTGCTTGTCATGTAAAAAAGCGTCCTGTCTCTACAGAACCTATTTTTACTGTAGCAATGTTTTAAGTACGGTAGCAACCATAAACAAAAACACCATGCAGTGTTTTTGCATGGTGTTGACGTCTTGGTGGGTAATCAGAAAGAAACTACAAAACAGAATAGCCTGAACATCTATGCCTTATGATTAGTTCGCGGGAATTACTTCGATAGTTTTCAGCATATCCCAAAGTGCAGCTTTATCTTTAGCTACGCTCGATGGATTAGAACATGGCGCAAGCATATCATCTGTAACCGGATGAGGTGAATCGTAGTAATAGCCACCTAATGGCTTGTTGTTTAGTAGGTCATATCCCGTCGTACCATTAGAACCATAGGTAGTACTTCTGTAAAGCGTTACATTTTCAAACGTGCCACAGCCTGGGTCACTTTTTATACGATCTGTTGTCAAAGCTTTGGTACCCGATGGCGCAACGCCGCTGCTCTGTAGCAGACTGATCGTCGTATCCTTGAGAGGGTCCGGCACCTTAAAACGTACCCCTAAATCACTTATCGCGAAATACTGTGTGTTATCAGCTGACTTTGGACTCGTGCTCGGCGAGTTAGATGGAGCCGTTTTCTCCACATTACTGGTTGCTGGGGTCGTCTTTGGCTGCATAAAATTTTGCCAAAATATCCAGCCTAGTGATGCAACAAGGCAGAGTGCAAGAACTATGGCAATGATGACGTGGGTACTACCAGTTTGATTGTTTTTTATATTCATATGGTGATCATATCTTCTAAAGAAAGTAAGTACAAGTATTTTATAAAGAATGGAAAATACGGCCAATATTTAAGAGTCTTTGATCTAGGGGGATTATCTACCTGGATTACTAGTGAGATTCTGGTGCACAAGCAGCATAGGTGCCAATGCCTGCGCGTACCACTTTGCCGTGCCTCATCTCACACTCATCTTGCGTTTTGACGTTTTTATAGACCTGAATGGTCTTACTGTGGCATCCTGCGTCCGTTGTGCAGTACGAAAATTCCTCCAACTCATTATTCATCGAGTAGCT
>JALQVV010000084.1 GCA_023260255.1 Candidatus Saccharimonadia bacterium | reverse complement strand
GACGGCGATGAGTTTAAGTCCTTTTTCTTTGATAATGGTAGCAAGCAGTTCGTCGCGTTTTGACGTTTTGATCCCCAGTTCTTTTGCTGCCAGTAGTTCTGGATGGTCGGCAGACAGGGCAGAAGTATACACGAACCAATCAATTGGTTGTTTTGCATGTTCGTTTTTCAAAAAAGCGCCAGATTGGTCGGTACTGATCGTCACACCGCGCTCACTCATCTGGCGTGTCATCAGACTTTCTTTGGGGTCAGACCCTAGTACAGTGTGCCCTGCATCGAGCACGATTTCTGCAAGGGGGCCCAGCCCGACGCCACCAATACCAGAGAAATAGATATTCATTGTGGTTATAGTATAATCGAGATAACAAGGGGCATCAAACAAACATGATCCAAACGCTCATACATCGACTGCTGAGGCGCCGTCATTTCTGGCGCTATGCTTCGTTTGATGAAGTTGCCGAACTGTATGCATCGCGGGTGATGCGACTCCTTGCGCAGTATATGATCAACATGTTCGTTGCGCTATATCTGTACCAGAATGGTTATTCGCTACTGTTCATCGCCCTGTACTATGCCGTCAGTTTTCTGTTCCGGTCAGTTATAACCTACGTCGTTGCGCGGTTTGTGGCAAAATTCGGGCCAAAGCACGGTATTTTGACAGCCAATTTGCTATACATTCCGGCGTTACTGGCATTTCCGTTGGTTCCGGAGTATGGCTTACCAGCGATTGTCTTTTTTGGATTCTTCCAGTCATTATCGATGGTGATGTTCGATCTGGCATACACAGTCGATTTTTCCAAAGTCAAACATGTCGAGCATGCTGGCAAAGAAATCGGCTATATGCAAATATTCGAACGCCTGACGGCTAGCCTGAGTCCGCTGATCGGCGGTACGGTGGCGTTTGTGATCGCTCCCGAGGCAACAATGTGGTTATCGGCAGTGCTCTTTGCAGTTGCCAGTGTGCCGCTTTTTAAGACAAAAGAACAGGTGCGGCTGAATCAACGACTCGAGTTTCGGCGTTTTCCGTGGCGGGATACCTGGCGAACAATCCGCGCCGAAACAGCTGTCGGGTTTGATATCGCCGCGAGCAATTTTGTCTGGGTATTGTTTCTTGCGGTTGTTGTGTTTGCGAGCAACACAAACGATATTTATTTCACGATCGGAGCATTTGCATCGATTACTGTCGTTACCTCGTTCTTTTCTGCGTATGCATTTGGCCGGATCATCGATTGGCGGCACGGCGGTGATCTGCTGAGGGTTGCGGCGGTTGCCAATGCAATGACACATGCATTTCGCGCCTTTGTAACGACCCCTGCGGGGGTTGCTGCGGCTAATATTGCCAATGAAGTGGCAACGACGGGGTATTCCATGGCCTATATGCGCGGACTATTCGATACGGCCGATAATGCCACTGGTCATCGCATTGTCTATCTGATGTTTGTGTCAGCCGCCATGAATATTGGCGGACTCATTGCGTGCCTCGTGTTTGTTGGCTTGCTGCTCGTTTGCTCGTCACCTACTGTTGCTTTCCAGTTATTCTTCATCCTGACGGCTGTCTATGTATTACTGCTGATGAGTGCACGGTTCCGCCTCTATAAATAGGGTGTCCTCATGGTATACTGTTAGTCAGTAATTGAAAGGCATAAGGGTGGCAGACAAACGGCAGGTTCGGCGAAGTCTCAGGCAGCTGCAAAAGGTAAAAACCTGGCAGCTGGTTATTTTGCTGCTGCTTGTCGGATTTGTTGCGGCGACGTTTCTGCGCTTAAACAATATCGGCATGGTTGAGCGTCGCGATGCCGTAATGGCCGCCGACAAAGACGGCAATCTGGATGTTATTCAAGCAAGGTTGTATGATCTACAACGGTATGTTTCCAACCATATGAACGCCGACATGGGGACGATCTATTTAGAGAACCAATACAAACGTGACAGTCAGCGGACCATAGACCAGGCCAGTGGCGACAACAACCCCAATGGCAATATCTACAAAAAAGCTCAGGAAGTCTGTGCACCGCGTTTCAGCCATTATTCACAGGCGTATTTACAGTGTACGGTCGACTACTTGGCGCAGTATTCTCCCGCCGGAGAACTGTCCACATCAGTGACCCTGCCTAAGGCTGATTTGTATCGTTATAGCTATGTTTCGCCGCTGTGGACGCCTGATTTTGCGGGGTGGAGTGTGCTTGCTTGTCTGCTTATCATCATTATGATTGTGGCCCGTCTCATAGGCCTGGTTGTGCTGCGAATTCTCCTAAAAACACGCTACAGGGGCTGAAAGGTGTTGACACTGGTCGTAAGAGGCGGTAATCTTACGACTGTATAGCAATTAAGGAGGTATAAGACCAATGGCTTACAGTCACACTAACTCTAAGGGTGTTACATACTACTTGCACAAGACTACCGTTACATTGCGCGGTGGCAAACCACAGACTATCTACTTCTTCGCAAAGGTAGAGAAGAACGAAAAGGGTGAACCAACTGATCTTCCAGAAGATCGCGTTGTCAAAGAAAACCCACGCAATGGTTTCTTGACCATCTCAAAGAAAAAATAGTTTTATAGTAAAAGTTCTCACGTGTAAGACCGCCTCCAAAATAGGGGCGGTCTTTCTTGTGTTTCGGAATAATATGCAGTATCTGTGGAAAAAGGCTTGCACCATGAGCGTGATGGGTGCTACACTCATACAAAACAAACAGGTGCCAACCAAGCCCGTCGGGATGCGCAAATCGCCCGGCGGGCTTTTTTTATTGAACAGTGGTCGACAAAGAGTATACTGGGTCCATGAGAGAGACATTACCTACATCACCACGCCATGAAAGGGATGCCCAGATAGTCTATCTGGGCCAATATGTCGCGCAGCTATTAGAGGCGGGCGATGATGACAAACATTTGCTTGCTATCAAGACCCATTACGAAACCGAAACAGGTAGTTTGCTGGTGACTGACAAAAAGGTCCCGCGTACACCCGAGCCCCAACAGCCAAAGCAGGAATACCCAACCGACTTTGACCAATGGCCTGACGACGAGCGTTAGTACTTGAATATTTATAACGCTTGTGTTATAATATAATTATGACAGCACCTTCCCATGAATCTGATCCACAGCAATTAGCGCTTTTTGATGTTCCGACACAAGAACAACGGGAAGATGCATGGCAAGCAATAGGTTCACGGGAAGCTGCACGACCTCTGACGCATGACGAAAGAATGGCACTTGGACGCCAAGGGCTTGGTGGTGCTCGGCAAGCTCGCTATTTTGAAGACCATACATTTTATGAAGAGCGAGGTATCGGTATGACGAGTAGTGAGGAGGATCGTGAACGAGCTCGGGTGCACACACGGGCATTGGCACAGGTATCACTTGATCAGCATTGGCGTCGCTCAATTCGTGCCCAGGAATCTGGCGATAGTTATGGTGCTGCCCGAGAAAAAGCGAGGGTTGATGCGATCAACAAACGACAACTTAGCATGGGTCACGAACCGCTAGGCCCCTCATTCGACGCCTTACCAGAATCACAGCAAGACCAATAATAACGAGTGATCATTATTAGCTTTATCCTGGTGGGGGCGGTAGGAATCGAACCTACTACCAAGTGGTTATGAGCCGCCTGCTCTAACCGATGAGCTACGCCCCCGTTGACCAGGATAAAACCAATAATCTTATGGCCATCTGTAACTTTGTCTATTTTACCATCACTTTACGGGTATTAGGATATAATAAAGGAAACAATGCAAAACAGAAAAATCCAACGCTTTATCTATCACGCGCGGCATCAGTATTTGACGATGAACAACATCGTCCTCCTGATTGCTGCGGTGATTGCGATTAGTTGGGCGTGGGCGTCGGTGCAGGCTGTACAGCGCAACTATACATTGCAGCGCGAAGTTGATGATAAACGGCGCGAACAGCAGCTCACAGAATTGCAGACAGAAATGCTGGCATATGAGCAGCGATATTATAAAAGCCGAGAGTATCAAGCACTCGAAGCCAAGCGTCGCCTCGGACTGGCCGAGTCAGGTGAAAAGGTGCTGGTACTACCACCAAATACAGCCAAAGCCCGAGCCGCCGACAAAGACAATACATCGTCCGACATCATACTGCCACAGGCAACTTCGACACCATCGCCATTCCAGCAATGGATGGATTTTCTCTTTGGCGGTAAC
Organism: Candidatus Saccharimonadia bacterium; assembly: GCA_023260255.1. Classification (GTDB taxonomy): domain Bacteria; phylum Patescibacteriota; class Saccharimonadia; order Saccharimonadales; family Saccharimonadaceae; genus UBA2112. The sequence goes on along the minus strand of JALQVV010000084.1, from coordinate 150 downwards.
CGCCAAGGCTTGCAAAATAAGGGGTAGAGTAGTATACTTATTCAAGTATGCCGCGGGGTGGAGCAGCCCGGTCAGCTCGTGTGGCTCATAACCACAAGGTCGCAGGTTCGAATCCTGCCCCCGCAACCATGAAAATTCCCTCATCGCCAG
>JALQVV010000056.1 GCA_023260255.1 Candidatus Saccharimonadia bacterium | reverse complement strand
AGATTGGGCGAATTGGTAGTGCTGGCAATAGCACCGGACCACACCTCCACTTTGAGGTATGGGAAGGTTCGCCGCTCGATGGCAGTAGTGGCAAACAGTTAAATCCAAACCCGTACCTGACGGCGGCGCGCAAACCAAAACAAGGAGCAATCAATGTTTAAACGTTTTATCGCCATTGTTTTTGCTGTCATCCTCATAAGTAATGAGTTGGTTTCTGTCGCGCATGCCGAGGTAGGGTTTGACGAGCCATTTTATTCAAGCAACGATATTTTGTTCTATGATCCGCGCTGTGACACTGGTGTCGCACAAGGTCTCATATCACTGAATGGCTTGGATAACATGGACAAAATATTTAAGTTCTTGATTGATCCACAGCGTGGTCTGACTGTTGCTCAGGCGGCTGGGGTTATTGGTAACCTAATGGCAGAATCAACACTCGACCCAACGATTATCCAGGGCGGCAGCCACGCACCACCTAACTATACGCCGGAAAACGGCAAAGGTTTTGGTATTGCGCAGTGGACATTTACAGAACGCCAGGCACCACTAGCTAAATATATGGAAACGTACGGGGACATTACAAATCTTGATGGCCAGGTTGGGTTTATGTGGTCAGAACTCACTGGTACACATTCCGAAGCACTGCGTAAATTAAAAGAGGTCGACACGCCAGGCGATGCCGCCTACGTATTCCATAAATATTACGAAGGCTCCGCCGATAGTCCCCAGCAAGTTGCACAGGTACGTGGTGGTAATGCTCAAAAAGTGTACGATCGCTACAAAGATGCACCAGCAGAAGCCGGATCAACCGCTTTAGGACCAGATGGCAAACCGATAATTAACTCGACATCAACGGTATCCGAACGAGTCGGGCGAAGTTGCACAGCAACTGCGGCTGGTGGGGATTTGATTAGTCTCGTCAAACAATACGCCTGGCCGGAATACAAAGGGCTCACCACCACACCAACCGATGCCTATCGCGATGCCGTCCAGGCTGCAATGGGTCAGGGCCGTTATGTAGGTGGTGTGACCCATAAAGGTATTGACTGTGGTGGATTCGTGACAACACTTGTCGTCGACAGCGGTTTTGATAAACGCTATAACTATGATGGGAAGGGCGGTTACACGGTCATTCAGGAACAGTGGCTCAAAGAAAACTGGAAACGAATCAGTGACACCGATGCAACTGACCGTCAACCAGGTGACGTCGCAATTAATGAAACCCATACATACATCTTTGTCGGTCCCGACGCATTCCCGAATCGCATGCCGATTGCATCAGCATCGCTCGACGAGCGGGCACCTATGCAAGGCACAGAAAGTGTTGTGAGCACAGCACATAATTACTTCCGATGGTATCGAAAGGCGTAGTTGTGAATTATTCAAACGAACCATTTATCCAAAAACACAGGCGGCGAATTATCACGACTATTGCCGCATTGTTCATTATTATCATTGTCTGGGCAATTGCTATTTATATTGTGCGAATTGGCAAAACACCACTTGTCGTATCACTCGTTCCGTCTGACGCCACGGTAATTATTGATGGTCAACGTCATGGTAATGGTACGTTATGGCTAAACGATGGAAACTACCAAATCACCGTCGAAAAAGAAGGGTTCGAAACACAGAAAAAATCTGTTTTAGTAACCAACCAGAAAAAACAAAATGTTGCCGCAGTGTCACTCCAGCCAAAAAGTGATGAGGCAAAAAAGTGGGCTGAAAAGCATCAAAATGACTACACAAGGAATGAGCAGTATGGTGCGATCGAAGCCCGTACGAATGGCGAATACTTTACCGACAAAAATCCAATTACCACCAAGCTCCCGTTCAAAGATCCCTATTTCACTATCGGCTACCGGACTGAAAAAGACGATTCGATCACTGTTACCATCGTCACTCCATCACCTCGGTATCGGTTTTACGCCGTTGAACAGATTCGTCAATGGGGCTATGATCCGACTGATTTTGTGATTGATTTTCAGGATTTTCATAGTCCACTGGAGGCAAAATGAACAAAGATATGAAACTATTCCTGTCTATCCTAGCGGCGATATTTATTGCCGGTGGTGCATTTACTTATGGTGCCCTAACAGCACCCCAGAGCCAACCCGCGCCAACAACCACAACCACACCACAACCATCTGTGAGCACTAAACCAACAGCCTCACAATTAAAAGAAAAATTGCAATCAGAACTACCGACTATCTTGAGCGTTATGACAGCAGCCTACCCAAAAATAGCAACCGATTACACCGTGAATACAGGGCAGTTGTTTGACGAAGGGCAGTGGTTTGGAACCACACTGACATACCGCGGTTCTGATAGTGATAATCGCGATACACTGCGCGTGTTATTGCAAAAAAAGAACGGTGTTTGGACACTCCGAACAACACCGCCACGTTTGATCCTATCGGCAAAAGAATTCCCCGACGTACCAAAATCAATCCTGCAAACCATCAACAAACCAATCAGTCTCCCAGCAGGTAGTAGCAATTCACCAGCGATTAGCGCAACCGAATAACCATCGCTTTGTCGAGTGTTGCGTTTGCTGATGCGCTCGTCATGATGATTTGGTGGTCCTTGAATTTCGTTGCCAAATGCGTTTGACGCTTTTCGTCAAGTTCGCTAAACACATCGTCGAGCAATACAATTGGTGGCTGACCGACAAGTTGCTGAATGATATCAACTTCCAAAAACTTCAGTGCCAAAATAATCGTCCGAACCTCGCCACGCGACGCCACCGCAACCGCTGGCTTGCCGTTGAATTCAAATAACACATCATGACGGTGCGGTCCTACACTTGTTGCGCCAAGCAGCCGATCACGTTCGTACTGTGTTTCTAGTTCGCGCAGTAATTTTTGCTGTGTGTGGTCAATAAGCGTGTGTGAATAATGAATAGATACTAAATCTTTTGATTGTGCGACCACGTTATAGGTTGTATTTAATCCAGCATTTAATTGCTCAATCAGACGCACACGCGCATCAACAATTTGCGCACCATATTCGCTCAGACTCACATTCCAGGCAAATAGACTATCCATCGAGCCGCCAGTTTTGAGTAATCTATTCCGTTGTTGCAACGCCCGCTCATAACGGTGAAGGATTTTGTTATAACCAGGATTAATTTGCGCCGCAAACCGATCAATAAACTGTCTGCGCCGCGACGGCGACCCGTGCAGGAGACGTAAATCATCCGGGTCAAACAACACAACAGGATAGGCAGCTGCTGCTGGTAAGCGGGCAGTTGTTTTGTCGTCGATAGTAAATGTCTTCCGCTTGGCTGGGTTAGCTGGGTTATATTTTGCCGTGCGTGTTTGATCATCCAATATAAGATCGATCCGCCACCATTCAGCACCGGTTCGTAGTAGTTCTGCATCGGTACCTTTGAATGATTTTCCTCGAAGGAGTACAGCTATTGCTTCGAGGAGTGTTGTCTTACCACTGCCGTTTGGACCAGTAATTAATGTCACGTTCGGTGACAGTTTATGGTGAAATGAATTGTGGGTTCGGATGTTTTCAACCGCCAGCGAACGAATAACCATAGAGATTGAGATTAGCTTTTCATCGGCATAATAATATGCTTGTAGTCGCTTTTTTCCTGATCAGACGATAGTACACATGGCGCTAATTTGCCACTAAACCGGAAGATTATTGTTTCACTATCGATAACATTCAGCGCTTCAATAAGGTAGCGTGAATTCAACGTCACCTGGCCATCAGCGGTGACGGTCGCCGGTGTTTCGGATGTGTTTTCACCTAGCTCGCTTGCGACAGAATGAAGCGATAAAAGGCCCTTGTCAGCATCGACAGTCACCGTGATACTACCACCCGATTCGCGCGCGAACAGTCCGGCAACTTTGGCAATCTGCATAAAATCAGCTCGCGCAACAGTAACAGCCGATTCTGATGTCGCCGGGATAAGTTGTCGATAATCAGGGAAGTTACCATCAATCAAGCGACTCGTGATTTCAGCATCATTAAGACGGAATCGAACCTGTGATTCATCAAACAATACTTCAATTTCAGCAATATCGTCGTTCGCAACCCGTAGCACTTCCTGGAGGGTGCTCGTGGGGATGATCGCCGCGACATCGCTTTTTGTTTCGACTAATCGTTTTTCGGATAGGCGATAGCCATCCGTCGCCGCCAAGTATAGTGCGCCGTCGTGCGAGTGCCAGTACACACCAGTAAGGACGGGGCGCGTTGCATCGCCGCTTGCTGTCAGGATTGTTTGGGTGATTGCCTGTTTGAGATTCGCAGGGGCTATCGCATAACTTACAGCTGTTTTTTCGTTAATTGTTGGTAGTTCAGGGAAGTCATCTGCAACCGCACCGTTAATCGTTGAGTTATAGCCATCGGCAGTAATATGGAGGTGATTATCCTCAACTTTTAATGTAACGGTTGTTTTTGGTAGATTACCGACGAATTCAGTAATCAAACGAGCGGGGATAGTAATTGCACCTTCGTTGATAATCTTCGCACCAATCAATTGTGATGTAGCAATTTCCAGATTTGTTGCTGCAATCATGAGGCGATGTCCGTCGGTGCGAAGTAAGATATTATTCAAAATCGGTAATTGTGTTTTGGAGCTCGCAACACGAGAGGCGCTTGCGAGTGCCCGAGCCAAGTTTTCTTGTGTGACTGTTAGTTCCATTACTGTTGTTATTACCTTTCTTTAAAATTTCGTAGTGATAGTTATAGGTACTGGGGATTGCGGGGAAAACCCTTGAGATAACAGATAGGTGAGGCGATTTAAACTTGTGGATAATTGTGCGAATAGGTAGGTGGGTGAAGCGAGTAAAACCTGGGCTTTTCCACGTTGTTCGTGGCTGAACGTAGGCCAATCGTATGAGCTTGTGGATGAACCTGCACAGAAAACCCCCTGTTGTTTACCCATCGTATGCACGTGATTTCCACTCTTTTTACACATACAAACGCTCCCGTATTTCAGCGACTTGCTCCCGAATAGTAAAATCGAGCTTTATTGATTTCTCAATCTTTTCAACCGAATGAATGGCGGTTGTATGATCTTTGCGCCCCAGTTCACTGGCGATTTTTGGGAAGCTCAGGTGTAGTTCACTGCGTAGGAGATACATAGCAATCTGTCGTGGTGTCACGATATGTTTGTCGCGCTTTTCGCTGCAAATTTCTGCTGGTGTGAG
>JALQVV010000071.1 GCA_023260255.1 Candidatus Saccharimonadia bacterium | reverse complement strand
GCGCCCAAACCACCATCTGCCCGGTATTTATGCATCAAGTAGCCACTTGGGTGCATGCCGCGGCGACAGAACTCGAAAAAGCGATAAGGTTCCTCGGTGTATCCCATTCGGATCAGGGGCCATAACACAAACGCGCCATCTCGCGGCCAACAGTATGCATACGCATCGCGGTAATAATTCAGCATTGAACTATCTGTGCTCGCAATGACCGCTCCTCGTTTATCGATCTGGGATTTAATAATCATAATACTTTTTAAGAATGATTCATGGTATATGGGGTCCAACTTAGCCGCGGCCTCGATCGCGGGTTCTAGCCATTTGTGCCACCATTTTGCAGTTTTATGCAGTCTCGTACTCAGTCCATCGTGGCGAACTTGCTTATCAATATACAATGCCTCGCGAATAGACGACCCAGCGGTCACCCAATAATGCACCCGTTCTGAGCTACGCGCCGCGACAGGCACCGTAAAGCGTACAATCGAATCGACTCGGCCATGCTCGACGTTGCTATTCGACAGCTCACCATCATCAGCATCACGATATGTCCCCTCATGATTCTCGATATCGAACAGACCGACGCTATGCTGATCGAACGGCTTGCCGTTATACAGTCCGGTTATAACAAACGCACGTCGTCCTCGATAGTGCAAAATAGCATCACTATCAGGCAGGTACTGCGCCGTATCGGTGTTACTCCGAGAATCATCGATTGCAAACGCCTGGTGCATAAACAGTCGTATTTCCCGCGGATGATCCGCTAGGTTAACAATGTGAATATTGCGCATAAAGGCACTCACTTGTGAATCAACACAGTCATCAATCTCTAGTAACACCTGCAACGATTCGTTTTTAGCAATCGTATGGCCAATCAATGCGCGCTGGGGATAGCGAAAGGTAAATTGCCACTGCCCAGGGTCATCCAACCAGCTGATTCGGCCATCAATCCATACACCGACACGGTGCCGCGTGCCCTTACCAGCAGAGTGGTTGGCCAACCCAACATAGGGATAATAGAAATCATGAACCAACCCATATTCGTTCAGGCCAACATGTAGTTCACCATTACTGAGGACAATTGGCCTAGCCATTCGCACCTCCGAGATCGTGATGCCGCATAACGCGCCAGCGAATGTCCCGGATTGCGTTCATGTAGTACAGAAAAGCATCGTAGGGTGATCCATACGGGCTGAAATACGTATGAACATCGCCGTCATCGAGCCATTTTGTTGATAGGTAATAGAGCAGATCCGAACTCTGTAAATACCGCCAATCGCGGATTAGATCTTGATCGCCGCTACGCACGACATCGTGCTCAAGTGCATAGAGATATCGTGCGATTTCTCGCTGCATATCGTTGCCCACCCAAGCAGACAAGTCACGCTCGTTATCCGCCCATGTTACGGTACGCGGCATACTCAGCTCGCCAGTCGGCTCATACGTCTCGGCAGCTTCCGTGACGGTATAAAAGGTGGTATCGGATTGCTCGGACCACTTGTTTATGAAATCTTCGAAAAATTCAAATATCCCTGTATCTGCCCATTGGTGCTCGCCGAACGTTTCATAGTCCATAAACAGATTGACAAGTGGGCTGTCTGTCGATGATTCCTGAGCCCATTGCAGGAATTTATCGGCAGTCAGTGGCCACTGTGCCCACCCTTGGTTACTGAACCGAAAAGCAATATCGTCGCTCAGGCGGTAATTCTTGAGGAGGAGACGAATGTGTTCGGTATTATGTGGCTGGTATACATAGTTAGGACTGCGCCATTCGAGTACCTGATCCCACCCTTCGGCGATAATCGCTTTATAGCCCGCCGCATCCGCCCATGCAGCCAACTCATCGTTATAAGCCAGTTCCGTGTTACGAAATGCCGTAGGTGTGACACCAAACAATTCTTTAACCTTATCGCGGTGCAGTGCCACCTGGGCCTCAAATTCATCACGACTGTAGAAAAACGCCAATGAGTGATAGTATGTTTCGCCAAGCAGCTCAACGCGGCCAGTTGCAAGTAGCTGGCGAAAATCATCCAGCACATCTGGCGCCCACGTTTCGGCCTGGTCGATGAAGTCCCCAGTGATACTCAGTGAAATTTTAAAATCTGGGTTATGCGCAAGTAGCTTACTAAGCAGTTTATTCATTGGGCGATACGATTTTTCAGCGATACGATGAAAAATCTTTTCGTTATTCATGTCACTATCATCACGAAGATTGAAATAATCATGGTCATGCGCAACGCTAAATACAGAGTAGGGCTTGATCCGATAGGGTTGGTGTACATGCAGATAGATGACCAGTCCACGACTCATAACAGCGCCTCCCGTCGTAAGTGGTCATAAATGCCAAGGCACTTCGCAGCAACATCGTGCCACGATAGCCGCTTGTATTCTTCGGCGACATTTCGGCGCAAACTGGTCGCTAGGCTAGGTGAGAGGGCAATTGACACCATCTGGTCAGCCAGCACGTCCGTATCCCAATAGTCGTACTTAAACGTATGTTTTAATACTTCACCAACACCAGACTGGCGGCTGATGATAAGCGCACTTTCGTGATGCGCCGCCTCAAGCGCCGTTAACCCAAATGGCTCACTGACCGAACTCATCACAAAAATATCAGCTAGTGAATAGACGTCGCGCCACTGTTTACCGCGTACAAACCCAGTGAAAAGTACTTTGTCCGCAATTCCCAGACTTGCCGCCAGCTGAATCAATTCGTCACGCTGCTCACCATCGCCTGCGAGCAAAAACACAAACCGATCGTGTTTTTCACTTGCCCTGGCGGCAGCCCGCAAAAGATGGGTCAAACCTTTTTGTACAGTAAACCGTGTGAGTGTTGCGACTACAGTGTAGCCTTCATGTTTCAACGCCTCAATGTAGTGATAATCACGCTTATCATATTCGTAGGGTGCAAAACTCTCAATATCAATAGCATTGTGAACTACCTCGACAGCATCAGCCGGAATACCATACCGATGAACGATGATGCTTTTAGTGATGTTGCTCACCGCGATAATCCGATCAGCCATCAGAAGCGCCTGTTGCTCAATTTCGTGAACGATTGGGTTCCCGTAGTGTTCGCCTGAACGGTCAAATTCAGTCGCGTGCACGTGCACGACAAGCGGTGCTCCAGTGAGCTCCTTCGCCCTGACGCCAGCCTCCATTGTCAGCCAGTCATGCGCATGAATAACATCTGGCGTGAGTGTCGATACAAGGTTTTCAACATAGTCAACATAGTGCCGTTGCACCGCACGCATAGTCCCCAGCCCTTCAGTATCAGTTTCGTACAAGTTTTTTTCGAGGACCCCAGCACTATCGTAGCTACCCATATGCACTCGTTCCTCTGGTCGCAGGCTTGTTGCATTATGAACACGCATAAAATCCACGCCCGGATGGACGGCCGTATAAGGCAACACAAAATCAATCGTTGCACCTTGCAGCGCCAGTGCTTTGGACAGGTGGTAGCAAGCGACGCCTAGTCCACCACTGTTATGCGGCGGCAATTCCCACCCAAGCATCAATATGTTCATTATCAGCTCGACGAGCGACGACCACCGCCCGAACTCTCCTTTGTTTTTATGCGCGTATCTCACGCATCATTATAGTAATACGCTTGTGTTTTGACAACTGCTTTCTCACATAAAACGCTTATGTTTATCTATTGATATTTTGTGTCTTTATGTCTTAATCAAACACTTCATCGTACTGGTAGCCGTTTAGCAGGCAATATAATCAGCGGGCGGGCAGTCTGATTGTCCATGACCACCTGGGTTGAGTACGCCTGGCGGATAGAGAGCAATGAGTGTCGCCAGAATCGTTGCCACTGTAATACTAAGCCCAATAACCCACCCCTTTCTCTTTTTCCGGATCGCAAAGATGAGCGCCACAATAGCGCCAATACCTATTGCCGCAAGTGCTATCGTGATATACATCAACTGTGTCGTTGTGAGTACAAATGAATGATAGTCAATCTCTTCGTCATGCTGTTGGAGCGGCGAATCACCTAAAATTATACCGAGGTTAGAAAAATACAAAAACCAAAAATTATTTCCAAGCATAACAGGATTATAGCAAACTCTTAAGGATTTATGTCAGCATACCCATAACCGGTAATAAACTCAGCAATCTACATTTGGCCGACAGGTCGAACTGTTAGGCAGAAGGACATTGTTATAGTACGTTGATGCTGCAATGCCGATAGTAAGTACAAGCAAGGTAAGGACAAATAACAGTATGCGTTTCCTTTTCATTTGCTAATAGTAGCATATCCTTTTTATTTGCATAAAATACCTTAAACAAAAATAGCTCAGTAAATACTGAGCTATTTTTGTGGCAGGGGCACGGTAGAATAATTTAGTCGTGTGAATGAGTTCGTTTATATCTCCTTCTTTTGCGGAGAATTCTGGCCGCTGTGTATGAAGCCGGTAATGGTGGGCGACTTGCTGGATCATTTAATTCTGCATCATCTGCCGCAGCTTGATCTAGTGCGATTAAAAGTTCTTCGCGTTCAACCTCTGTCAGTGGTATGTTCCAGTCATAGAGTTTTTCAGGTACTGATTCCGGACTTGTCATATCATAAAGTATATCAAATAAAATAGACTTCACGGAAAGCTTATTCTCTTGCATAAATTCTCTGGCAGGGGCACTAGGCGTACTCTGTACACCCGCGTCGCATCGAGAAAAGCTAAGAGGTAGCTTTTCTCGATCGCTCCTTGTTGTCGCACCTAGCTCTTCGTTTCTTGCTGAAGCAAGAAACAGCTAGGTTCGAGCTCTAAGACACAAGCCAAGTTTAAAACCCAGCACAAGGCTGGGTCCTAAACTTGGCAGGGGCACTAGGAGTCGAACCTAGCTCGCCGGTTTTGGAGTCCGGTATAATAGCCGATATACGATGCCCCTCTATGTAAATAGGTGTACGACTGATTATTGTACCACAGGTGTCGCTACAGGGGCAGTGCCTACAGATTTTTTGACTGGTTTTGCTTTGGGTGCAGTACTACTATCCAGGCTTTTCGATTTGAGCGGCAGGACAAAACCAAATGTCGATCCGTGGTTCAGTCGGCTATCCACCTCGATTTGCGTCTCGAGCTTGTCAGCAAGCTTTCTAACCACATACAGGCCTAGTCCTGTACCACTTGTTTCGCGCGTACGATAATCTTCGCTGCGATAGAACTTTTCAAAAATATGCTCCTGGTCATGCCTGCTAATACCAATACCTGTATCTTGGACCTCACAGCGAACACGACCATCTGGCAACATGGATGCCCGGATCGTAATCGAGCCTTGCTTGGTGTACTTTAAAGCGTTGCTTATGAGATTTTGGATGATTTCTTCGAGGTACAGGCGGCTCGTTTCAACATGGGGTAGACCACCATCGATCTCAAGGTTAAGATGGAGCGATTTGTCGGCCGCCTCTTTTTCGTACCGCCCATAGAGGTCGTGCAACATTGCGCCAACATCAATTTCCTCAACATCATCACCAGCCCCGCGTTCTGCCCGAGACAATGTCGAGAGATCATTGATGATTTTCGATAAATAGATGATTTGGTCATAGGCAGTTTTGGAAGCTTCTTCCAATTTTTGCGGATCACTTTGTTTTTTATACATGACAAGCAAGTTACTCAGACTCCCTTCGGCAATCGCCACTGGTGTACGTAGTTCATGGCTGGCCACACTAATAAACTCGTCTTTTTCCTCTTCAAGCGTTTTCTGTTTAGTGATGTCACGAATAATCAATACCACGCCATACTCTTCATCGTGGTCAAATGTCCCTCGAATACGGGACATTTGCAGACTAATATGCTGCGTCTCGCCATCGTTTGTAATAGATAAATCGTCGCGTAGTGTCGTGGATTTCACTAGTTCAATGAGCTCATGCATATCAACAGGCTCATCGTTTTGGTCAACCGGCGACAGAAGCGTCGAAATATCTCGACCAATCAACGACTGGTTCGTGTCAAAAAATGCTTGTGCGGCTGCGTTTTGCGATGTAATACGACCGTAACGATTAAGCGTCAAGACGGCATCGCTAATACTGTTAAGCAACGTATTCAACCGGTTTACCTGTAAGAGCTCTGAGTTTTGAGCACTCGTTAAATCACGATTCTTCTTGCGGCTATTCACAATCACTCGCATAAACACATACGCCGTCAAAAACGTGAATACATTCACCATGACCGCTACCAATGTATACACCAACGGTGTTGGAGTGAGTGGGTTAGGGATAAACGAATCACGAAACAACACAATATACGTCAGCGTTGCGATCGCAAGACTCAGACAACTCCCAACAAACCCAGCCCAACCATAATACAGTGATGCAAGGAGGATCATTAGCGTCCAGAGTCCGGTAAATGGCCCGAGCGGCTCGTTATAAAACACCAGCATTGTCATTAGCGTGATGTGGATCCATATGATCGCCGGTAATTTAAATGCTGGCAACCGCGTAGCAAGGAGGTTCAGTATCGGCATCACCACAATGCAGGCAAAATAAAGAAATAGTGTCGCTGCAGGGCTAAAGTGGGGCGGTTTTGTTCCACTGAACATCAACAGGCTAAAAGTAATTGCCGAAAACAACAGGCCAAATCCAAGCAAGCCGTACGCGAGCGGCTTCGAAAGGACACGGGTATCATCTACCATTGCCTCCATAGCCATAAGTATACAAACTGTTTGTGCTTAACGCGAGCTTTTGCGGCCAGATCGTGGTTTGCTATACTAACAAGAGATGATAAAACCACTCGAACTCACCAAACCGCATCTGTTGGTCGTCGTCGGCCTCCCTGGGTCCGGCAAGAGTTTTTTCGCCAAACAGTTCAGCGAAACCTTTGGTGCACCCTATATTGACTATGCGCATTTTCACAAGCTAGTGAATAGCGTCGAGCTCGGTGACGTGGTCGCTACAGAATTACTGGGTCAATTGCTTCTCACAAAACAAACAATTGTCATCGAAGGTCGAGGTGAAACACGCGAAGACCGGGCGATTCTCGCAAAGATGAGTCAATCGAAGGGGTATGAGGTACTATATATTTGGGTGCAAACAACCCCGCAGACAGCCCATAAGCGGGCAGTGCTTGCCAAGGACGCTCCTTATGACGAACAGGAATTTGCGGAGCGCAGTCAAGCATTCACTTCACTGGAAAGCAATGACCCCCATGTCGTCATCAGTGGTAGGCACACGTATCCGTCACAAGCTCGCATGGTATTACGACGCCTCACAGCACCTCGTGCTACTGCTAGTAGTTCACAGCCACGCCGTGCTCCAATCCAAAATCACCCTGGTCGCATTATCATTAGGTAATATATGGCAACAATTCACGATGAAGAATTCGGCGAAATAACAGTGCGCCGAAGCGTGCGCAGTTCGGCGGTGCGTATTAGTGTCGCTCCTGGTGGCACTTTGCGCGCTTCACTTCCACCGTATGCACCATTATTCATGTTGCGTCGGCTTATCAATTCGTCACGCAGCGAACTGCGCGGTATGCTCACCAAGCAACAGCCGGCATACGAACTCCGTGATGGCGAGCCTGTCGGCAAAAGCCACCATTTAAAAATCATTCGCTCATCGCGCCTGGCCGTAAAACGCTACAAACAACAAATTACTGTCATTCTGGGACCCGATGATGAAATCACCGACCCAGCAGTCGTTCGTCAGGTGCGCGACGCAATCGCCGCGGCACTGCGTATCGAAGCCAAAAGTTATTTGCCAAAACGCCTCGCGTACCTAGCAAGACAGCTTGATTGTCATTACGATAAAGTTCGTTTTTCGCATGCAGGTGGCCGGTGGGGTAGTTGCAGTACAAGTGGTACTATCAGCCTCAACATTGCACTGATGAAACTGCCGTTTGAACTGATCGATTACGTCATCATCCACGAACTCTGCCACACCAAACAAATGAACCATTCACCAAAGTTCTGGACACTCGTCGAGGCAGCTGATCCTAGCTACAAACTACACCGTAAATTACTCAAGACCTACTCGCCTTCAATATAGGACGGCCCTTCCACGTGACAGTGCCGAGTCGGTATTTATATGTACTTACAATCAACAATATAATTTCCTGAGCGATCGTCACAGGCACCAATATCGCACCTATCAACCGGTTACTCAGCCAGATATAACTGAGGTAATAATACCCGATAGCATATTGTACCGCCACTAGTACTAATGCCCATGGCTGCCACCACCAAATAATATAGGGGATAAGCGCAACCGCAAGTAGTACCACTAGTCCAATGACTTGCACTATCGACGCATTGCACTGCGGGTATAACAATCGGATGCTTGTTTCGATCTGTGATGACCATTTCTTTTCGTAGCAAATCCCTAGCCAATCACTGCTCAGCGCGAGGCGATACTGGCCGAGTGCAGCTAGCTTCCGCGCAATCGTCGTTTCCATCAACATCGACAACGCCAGCGTTGCATCTATCTCTAGTTGTTCCAACATGAGTTCGCGCTCTATTAACCAAACATTCGATGCGGCCCGCGGACGACGAGGACTAAAGCGGATTAACGCCCAAAAATATCGCATCGTCGTCAACAATGTACTAGCTTCCCAACGATGACTCCGCAAAGGAATCACCGATATCATTCGTGCTTTTTGCTGCTGCATATAGTGCACCAGCCGCGCAACAGTATAGCGGTCAATCAATGTATCGACATCCATGAAAAACAGAATCTCGCCGCTCGCTTCTTTAGCCAGCACCGACTGAGCGTAATTTTTGCCTAACCAGCCATCGGGTAACGGCTTTCCCTCAATAAATCGCACACCCGCGTAGGCGAACGATTTGATCAATAGTGATGTATCATCACGTGACCCATCATCAAGCACAATAATTTCTAGTTTCGGATAGTCACTAGCGATCACTCGCTCGAGGCATTGCGTCATGGCGTGCGTTTCGTTACGGGCCGATATGCAAACGCTCACACTAGGTAATTCGTTTGGTTTTTTAGGGTCCTCTTTCGGAAATCTTGTACGTCGAAACGCCTGGTGTAGCTTGAGCAAAATGGCAATGTCTAGTGCAGCGACAATTCCAAATTGCAGAAAAATCATTACCATCATAATACCATACCGCTATAAAGCTTGTGCTCGCCTGAAATGTGTGTTAGAAAGAATCATGGAGCGTCGACAAAATTATTTACGTCGAAATCTTGGCCAAAAAATTGGAGCTACGCTACTCAGCGCGGGAATACTCATCGGCGGCACAGAGAGCCAAGCAAACGCACTCGTCGACTATAGCTTGCCCAAATTTGATCACTCTTGGCAAGAGGGAGATCATAGCCCAATGGCAACGATCCATTTCAACGACAACAGTGCAGGGTTCAGTGTCGAAGATGGCGATGATTTGCCGAAAAAATTTATTGAATCAGTTGATCAGTCACTTAGTACTCGTGTCATAAAGACAGTTATTGGCGAAACCGGTGTCAAAAGCATTATTTTCCAACGATCTGAAGCGGATGGTGGACAATGGGACGATGCACAATCGGCCGTGAGGCTTTTTATCAGTGACGGTCATGGCCCGGCAGAGGATAGACTTTACTTTGACACGCGCATTCTCAAGGCCGCGCTGACACATGAACTAATGCACAGCGAAGCCAACAAATGGTTGCAGTTTATCAGGGGCGGCGTTTATGTTCCACAACCCACACCTGGGCAACGAGCCGATATTGATGCCATCCAAGCCGCTTCACGCGAGGTTGAACGAGAGTACCTCGTTGGTTTACCGGAGCCTTGTATTAAATATGGCAGTGTCAAGGTAAAGTGCACCAACGAAAGAAATGACGAATACGCCCACGAAGCCTATGAATGCATCGACGAAGGCACTGCTCTTCAAAAATCTCTCGAACTACCCAGTCGGGTACCTCTCGGACATCAAGAAAATGGACTTGGCGAGACAAGTGCTTCGTTATTGACGAATCTTGCCATCGATCCTACTTATACCGTTGATTGTTTCAACGAAAACCCATCAAAATTCAACACCGCGCTTCGTAGCCTTATAAAACAAATACTCGCTATTACATTCAAGACATCACCCGAGCTAGCTGCTTCAAAAATTACAGCGGCTTTGTCTTTGAACTCTTCTGAAAGAGTTGCTTCAGATTCTACCAATGCATTTAG
>JALQVV010000023.1 GCA_023260255.1 Candidatus Saccharimonadia bacterium | reverse complement strand
ATTATCACTATCTACAAAAGAAATTTCTACATCATATACATACTTCCCAGGCTTTAGCGCATCTGTTTGAGAATTAGTTAATGACAAGGTACAAATACCCGCAGTTGATGGCGTCGCAACTATGGTTGAGAATGTCTGTATATCGGCCGAGTCAGTAGAATTGTAATTCTTTTTCATCTTTGCTGCTACTGTATGATTTAGCAAAGACTTAGCTGCTCCGGTGTGATCGACTAAATCTAGTTGAATAGCCACATCACTACCTTGATCTATAGTAAATTCTTCATATTGCGCCATGAACTACTCCAATTGAGTTCTTTGTCGGTATCTCTACCCTGCTATACCTTTATTTATACAATTTTAGTTTTTGGTATTTTCGAATCAGCAGAAGAAACACAACTTTTTGTAATACATGGCATTGGTTTATTAAATAATTTAAATCCAGTCGTAATATTTCCTAATGGCTCGTCAGAACAGGCTCTTTCGTTGCAAGACCAGGAACTATCGGCGAGGATGCCGTACCCGCCAGATCACCATCTAACTGAATAATGCCTTTGCTTCCTGTGGTTGCATCGTTCACTGTCGCTGTAGAAACCGTTCCTGGAACCCAAGAACCGCTTGCCGTCGAATATGTCAGCACCTGACCATCATCCGGAACGGATGAGTTGACAGCTGTTCCCTGGATCCCCACCACAGCAGGTGAATCAGCAGTTCCCCCTAAATCACCCGTTAGTTGCACCTTCCCCTTCGCTAAAGCAGTTGCGTCAGCATTCAGCTTGATTTGAACAGCACTCGAGAGAAGCGTTTCGGTGATTGCACCATTCACAATGCTCGTAGCATTGACCGCATCAGCCGCTATGGCAGCATTTGTCACCACGTCGTCCTTTAGTGTGCCATCTGGTTTATGAACCTGCGAAAGATACTCATTTAGGACATCACCCCAAACGCCAGCGTCACCACCAGGTTGCGGAAGCCGAGACATTAGCAGATGTCCCTATCGGATGCTTGGGCCACATACGGCCAACTGTACTCTGTAATTAAAATCACCCTACTCACACCCATTAGTATTTATGCTAATGATTATATACGCCGTGCGGTTGATTCACAACGAATTTTCATAGGGTTTTATACAGATAACCATCCCAGCGCATCGTCTTCGCGCTGAAAATAGCGGATTTCTTTCCTTCGTCCCGACATTAATGTCAGTTTGCGCGAAATTTGTTCGACAGAAGGGTGGTGTTCGCTCGTGACAAAGGCGAGTTTCCAATACGGCAAAACGGTGCGAGCATGCATTTCTACCAGTCGAGCAGACACATCATATTGCCCCATGTCACGGATATCGAGCAAGAGGCGCACGGGGCTATCTTGTTGTATTAGCTCATCCATAATTTTCGCTATCCGTTTTATCATACGTTGCAAACCCCTGGCAGTTTGTGGGCCATGATAAACGCCATGGATGACCCCGATGGTATCCACGAAAACTTTATTGCTAGCCCTTTTCTCCACTGCACTTACCATAAAAGTTATTATGAAACTTTTCGTACGATAATCGTGTAAAAAATCTTACAAATGTATCAAAATAACAGAGGAAATGTGGTATCATATTCTTTATGAGTCTTGTCTTTAAACGCACAAAAATCTTGGCCACACTAGGGCCAGCAACCAATACCCCAGCCATCATCGAACAGCTTATTACTGCCGGCGTGAATGGCTTTCGGCTGAACTTTAGCCATGGGTCATACGAAGAACGCGACGAACAACTGCCGTGGATCCGAAACGCCAGTGAAAAACTCGGCAAACCAGTGGCGATTCTTCAGGACCTCCAGGGGCCTAAAATCCGCCTTGGCACATTAAATGAAAATACTACTGTCAAAGCTGGTGATGAGATCGTACTAGACTATTCAGCTAAACATGATGGTTTGACCTTTCCTGTTCAGTACAATTTGGCAAGTAAAGTAAAAACCGGTGAGCCACTTTATATTTTTGATGGCAAGGTACGAACAACCGTTATTGATATTCCGTCCGAAACAGCAATCAAGCTGCGTGTTGAAAATGATGGAGTACTAATGAGCCGCAAAGGTATTAATCTGCCTGATACTGATTTTGGTGGTGATATCTTAACCCCCAAAGATATCAAAGATATTGAATATGGCGCCGACAAGGACATTGATTATGTTGCGCTCAGTTTTGTACAGTCAGCTGATGATATCAATAACTTGCGCCAGATGCTGGTTGGCCTTGGTTCAACCGCGCAGATTATTGCCAAGGTTGAAACCAAAGCAGCAATCAAAGATGGAGTACTGGAAGAAATCGTCAAAGCGAGTGATGGCGTCATGGTGGCGCGCGGTGATCTGGCTGTCGAAGCTGGTGCTGAAATCGTCCCTATCGTCCAACGCAAAATCATCGCACTTTGTCGCAAATACGGCAAACTCTCAATCGTTGCCACGCAGATGATGGCCAGCATGGTTGATGCACCAGAACCAACCCGTGCAGAGGTCAGCGACGTCGCAACTGCAGTCATTTTGGGCGCTGATA
>JALQVV010000006.1 GCA_023260255.1 Candidatus Saccharimonadia bacterium | reverse complement strand
CAGGATCAAGCGGATATCGGCCTGCGGACGGACCATCCTTTATGCAGACCTCCTTGCAGCTGACAGGGTTTACCTTCTTCGCCTGTCACCAGACGCCGCTGTGGGCTCTTACCCCACTCGTTTCACCCTTACCCCTTGCGAGGCGGTTTCGTTTCTGTGGCACTTTCCCTAGGGTTACCCCCGGTTGTCGTTAACAACTGTCATGTCCTACGCTGCCCGGACTTTCCTCTTCACTAGATGTGAAGCGATCGTCTAATAGACTGCCAATTAATATTATACCATTATTTCTCGGCGGCATGAGCGTCTAGCGCTCTATTGACTTCGCTGTCCGCCAGCTGATTAAGCTCTCTGGGCACATGTCGAAACGTCACTCGCTCAAACCCTGAGACTAGTTTTCTAATACGCTCATTGATTGGCCAAAGATCTCGATTTTTTATAGTATAGGCACCGTTCATCTGGTTAACAACGAGCATGCTATCGAGTCGAAAGTCTATCTTCTTCAAACCAAGTTCTCGCGCCTTTTCCAAACCAAGCCGCACACCATGATACTCTGCTTGATTGTTTGTGGTGATGCCCAAATATTCACTACCTTGGGCTAAGACTTCTTGCTTATCATTCATAATGACATACCCAGATGCCGAAGGGCCTGGATTACCACGAGACCCTCCATCGGTATAGATTACTGCATCGGTATCCGTTGTCTTTTCTGCATCGGTTTTAATAACCGTATCAATACTTATCTCTGTTATTTGTTCCTGTTGTATAATACCCAACAATAATTGCGTTAAATCTGTGAGTGTATTTAGTTGTACATCTGACATCGATTGCCATATATATTTATCATAATTCTGACTCAGTCGTGGCTCATGATGATCAGTCGCCAAAGTTACCGTATAGGTCACCACAGCATATTGAATATTACGATCATCATGATCAACATACGTTACAACATCGAATAAGTCGGCGACTCTGATGTGCAGTCCTACGTCCTCATGTAGGTACCGTCGCAATGTGTCTTCGGGTTGTTCGCCATAGGATACACGACCACCAGGAAGTTCGTACTTCCCAAGTATAGAAACCCTGCCGTTCGCACGCCTTAGGAGCAAGACCTTATCATCCTGCTTTACAATTGCCCTCACTGCGATACGTTGGTTCATCCTGTATTTGTTTTGCTCCTCTATAGGTATAATATCAAATAATCCCTGGTCGGGGTTACCGGATTTGAACCGATGGCCTCACGCCCCCCAGGCGTGCGCGCTACCAAGCTGCGCCAAACCCCGATTTTTAGGTACACGAAATCCCAAGGCATGGCACATAACGCTTGATATTCCCCGCTTTTATGCAAGGTGGGTGCTCTCAAAATGTTTCCACGGAAACAAGTTATTTGAACTCCCAATATGTATGATGTTAGGAAAATCATACACGTCATGGCGACCTTGGGACTCTATTATTATACCCTATCCTTGCATGAAAATCTTGGCAAAAACACTCACAATAAACTGAATTGCCTCGACCATAAAGGTACCAATAACACTGCTCCCGAGCAGTACAATTGCAAAAACAAAAATTAAGCCATATTGTTCGATATACTCCATACCACGTCGTACAAAGTCTGGCGCCAGCGCATAGAGAACACGCGATCCATCTAATGGCGGCAAAGGAATCATATTAAAGACAAAGAAACCAAGGTTGATAAATACCCCATAAGCCAAAATCATCTCATAAATAGAGGTATAGCCGAGACCTGTGAGGTTAAATCCAGAGAGCACCCCTATACCAAAAAGAATAAAAGCGAGCAACAAGTTAGTCAGCGGACCAGCCAAGGCGACCGCAGCGACCCCCCATTCATCACCCCGCACCCTGTCTGGATTGAAAGGTACTGGCTTGGCGCCACCAAAAATTGGTGCTCCGATAATTGCAAGCATCAGAGGGAGAAGGATGGTCAGAAACGGATCAATGTGTTTGATGGGGTTCAGCGTAAGGCGTCCCTGTAACTTTGCCGTATCGTCACCGAGCCAATAGCTAACAAATCCATGCATTGCCTCGTGAAGTGTCATCGAAATCAAAATAACACCGAGCACGACGCCTATCTGTAGAAAATCAATTGTCATCCGTCCCATTATAGCATTTTCATCCATCACGTTTATATCGGCCAGGTATTGACAGGGGTGGATAAATACCTTATACTGGTTCAGGTTGTAAAAATAATTGGAGTAAAGAAATGGCAGCACGCTGCGAACTCACCGGTAAAGGAAAACAGTTCGGTCACAATGTGAGCTTTTCTTTGCGTCGTACTAAACGCGTTTTCAAGCCAAACCTACAGAAAAAGACTTTCATGGTAGATGGCCAGAAAGTAACGATGACTCTTAGCACTCAGGCTATCCGTACGCTAAAGAAAAAGGGCATTCTCGTCCCAGCTAAGTAGGCTCACTCCGTTATATATAAAAACATCTCCGATCGGAGATGTTTTTATTTTAATTAAGGGAAATACTTTAACTACGATCAATCTTCACCACCGTAAGAACTTGTGGAATTGAAGAAGATGATTTCACCTTATACTTCGATCCAGCGTCATCAACAGGTGCAGCCAACTCCTTAATAAAGAGGTCGACATCATCCTGCGGCACTTCATACTGGAGTGCCTTATCTGCATAATGAATAGGCACGACAACATGTGGGTCTATCTGACGAGTAATTGTTGCGGCACTCACCGCATCAAGGGTGTATCCGTTGCCTCCAACTGGCAGAATAAGTATATCGACAACACCAATCTCTTCTAACTGATCTTCACTGAGTTTTGGTGCGATATTACCAAGAACCGCTATGCGGACATCTCCGATTTCCAGACGATAGATAGTGCTCACTGGCTCATCAGCACTCGTATCAATATGTCGTGTCGCACGAGAACCCCGTATAGACACCTCGCCAATCTCATACTCACCTGGTCCCTCAATATGGAGCTTAGCGCTTGGATCTTTCGTTGCAAAGCGGGCTTCAGTTGCAAGCTCAACAGCATCCTTTACCGACAAATCTTTTAGACCGACGAGAGACAGTTTCGGATCGATAACAACCTGTGTTTTCTTACCGCTAATAACAACGCCATTTCCACCTTTATATTCAATATCAAACATATTTGCTCCTTATTTCTGACTTTTCAGCACGTTATCCGTATCCACCACTACCTGATGGCTGCTGTTCAATATCTCTGTTATAAATTTATCACGAACACTCAATCGATAATAGAACTCATCATAAGGAAGTGTACTGTATGTCAATTCTCTCCCCTCGAGACGTTCGATAGATTTAATCGCAGACTTCAATTTTGCTGGAGCCGTTGCCCCCACAACCAACAAATCAACTTTGCTCGTAGACCCCTGCACTAAAACGCCAGCCGCAACTGCAATCCTTACCCCCGGTAGACCAGTAATAATTGGCAACCAATCATCAGCAGCTCTTGCTACTTTGGCTGTCTTTTGTGGCTGATCGGCAAAGATCGCCCGAAGCGCCACATAATGTTCATAGCGTTGATTCACCTCATAATAGAGTTTGTTATCAGACGTATCACTTGTAATAATACCGACGCTGAGCATATTAGAAAGCTCTCGGCGCACCGAGTTGATTTGTTCATCAATAAGTCGCGTGATCTCACGCACATAGAAAGATTTTCCTGGATTATTCAAGAATAGATGGAGTAACTTTACCCTTGTTTTTGAACCAAATAGTGCATCAATCATCATATTTCCCGAATAACTCTCTTGTACTTGACTATATCATGATTTGCGCCAAGTTTCGAGCTGCGTACCAATATAATTGTTCGCTTCATCCAGCGACATCCACTGGATAAAGCGATTTCGTCGTAGCCAAGTTAGTTGACGCTTAGCGAGTTGCCAATCTTTTGTTATGTAACGTTGCTTTATTTCATCAAGATTAAGCTCACCAATAACATACCGATGGACAAGTCGATAAATATTACCAGTCATAGCTTCACTCTCCCAACCGTACTTATTGCCCAATTTCTTTGCTTCATCGACCACTCCATCGGCAAATAGTTGTTCAGTTCTTTGCTCAATTCGTGTTCGCAATTCATCACCATTCGTTGCAATTCCAACAATGATGCTATTTTGTAATGGTTGTGTTTTTCTACTGTTATTTACTGCCTTTTGTTCAATTGCGCGTATGATGTAGCGTTTATTACTACTATTTTGTGGTAATTTTACGTTGTTATTTATGCAATACTCATGTAGTTGATCAATGCTATAGTGTTCAAGCTTTTTACGAAGCATAGGATCGGCATCCGACCCGAATTCGTAATCAAAAATGACTCCGTCGACATAAAGCCCCGTACCACCGACAAGAAAGGGTATCTTGCCACGCGACCGAATATCATCGATTTTAGACCGCGCATATTGCTGGAAATCCGCTGCGGTAAATCGTTGGCCTGGCTCTGCTAGATCCAACCCCCAATGGGCCACTTGCCGGCGCTCCTCCAGTGTGGGCTTAGCCGTCCCAATATCCATACCCTTATAAATAGTCCTACTGTCTGCACAAATAATTTCACCCCCGTAGTGTTGCGCCAATTCAATAGCCAGCGCTGTTTTACCACTCGCTGTTGGACCGACGATAACTACTAGAGGTGCGGTCGCCATCGATGCTCCTCGAAGTGATCAACAATGTGGTTCGTACAGGTGATACCCTCTTGGGCAAGCAGTTGGGCCTGCACTTCGCGGCCCCCGTGAAATCCACTGGCAAGCCCTCCAAAGCGATTCACGAGCCGATGCCATGGCAAATCAGGATTGCCATAGTGTGCAATTCCACCAACTACTCGACTCGCCGCCGCCTGACCGGCCATAGCCGCTAGATCACCATATGTTGTCACCTGGCCGTAGGGAACCTGGGCCATGAGGTCTTCTATTTTAATGCGAAAGTTTTTATCGGGATTCATATCTAAAATACTCTGTGACATCCGGCCAGCTCTTACACTTCACCATTTTCTGCAGCCCATCACCAATATGCCAGCCATACTCACCAAACAAAATTGTATTCACACCCTCATCAATAGCAGTCAAACAATGTGAAGGGTTGTCATCAATCAGCCAACTTGCCCCAAACTCTTTGCATAACTGACCTTTTGTCATGGCGCCTGTATTACTCATACCCTCTGAGAAATACAGTTCGATATCATTATGGGCAAGGACATCTGAAAACCACTTGCGTGTCGCCGCCTCCCAGGATACATGCCGAGCGGTTATAAAAATGACATGAGCTATCTTCTTCAGTTCACCAATCGCTTCTTCTGCACCCTCCATAAGTGGTACATGCGACTGATCAATCACCATTTCATCTTCTAAATCAGCATACTTTACCTTGTCCACTAAGCCGTGCCTTGCCCAAACCTGCTCATAATATTTTCGATAGTTCCCGGGGATCCTGTAGTCATCTTTGGTAAGGTGAACATTCCACCGCCTGTTCACTAGTTGTCTCAAAGATTCAGTACTATCAGCAATAGTATCATCGATATCAATGGCTATAACGGGTCTTGAAGACATACTATATGTTTACCAGATACTCTGATAATTTATCCAACGCGACCTTTTCTTCGCCCGATTGAGTTCGGACACTCACCTCACGGGCTTCTTTATCCTTTGGGCCAACGATGAGCTGCACGGGGATCTTCCAGGTAGTTGCTTCGCGGATTTTCTTGCCAAGCGATTCGTTGCGATCATCACGGGTAAAGCGGATCTCGTTATATTTGATTGGCTGCATCAAGATGGTATCTCGCAGTGTTGCCTCTATCTCCTCGACGTAATCGAGCACCGTGTCATTGATTGTTAGGATGCGGACCTGTTCAGGAGCCGACCAAAGCGGGAACCAGCCGGCAGTATGCTCAATGTAAACACTCAAAAAGCGCTCTATCGACCCTAGTAGCGCACAGTGGATCATCACCGGTGTCTGATTGTTGCTTTCAGTATCTTTATACTCTAAGCCAAATCGGCCGGGCTGTACAAAATCAAGCTGTGCCGTTGCAAGCTGGTGCTCACGTCCAAGTGCGTCCGTTGCCATAAAGTCGATCTTCGGTCCGTAAAACGCCGCTTCACCTTCCTGCTCAAAGTAATCGAGATCATTTTTTAGTACAGCCTGCTTTAGCTGCTGCTGCGCCGATTCCCACAATTCTTGGCTACCAAGATAACCATCGCCATCATCACGATAGCTCAAGCGTACCCGGAGCTTCATGTCGATTGTCTTATACAGCTCATTGACACTTGCCAGTAGGCCGTCAATCTCGTCCTCAATTTGATCATGCCGACAGAATACATGGCTATCGTCTTGCGTCAACGACCGAACACGGTTCAAACCACCAAGCTCACCTGTCTTTTCATCACGATAATCAGTCGTCGTTTCAAGATAGCGAATAGGCATGTCCTTATAACTACGGGGTTGCGAGGCAAAAATTTGCGTATGATGTGGACAGTTCATCGGCTTGAGCGCCATTTTGTCGTCGGTCTCTTGGCTTGTGACCAAAAACAACTCGTCACCAAATTTTGCCCAGTGGCCAGAGGTTTCATAGAGACTCGTTTTCGTAATGTTCGGCGTCCACACCTTCTGAAATCCGCGTGCTTCGCGAAGCTGATTTGAATATTTCGCAAGCACCTCACGGAGTACGGTACCCCTTGGGGTGAACATAGGTAGCCCAGCACCAACAAGAGTTGAAGTAGTGTAGAGATCGAGATCCTTGCCTAGTTTGCGATGATCACGAAGCCTTGCCTCTTCTATCATTTTCAGATAATTGTCGAGTTCTTCTTGTGTAGCAAATGCCACCCCGTAAAGGCGTTGCATTTGAGCATTCTTTTCATTCCCTCGCCAGTAGGCACCAGCAACGCGGAGCAGCTTGAACGCACCTACCTCTCTGGTATTTGCAACGTGTGGACCACGACAAAGATCAGTGAAGTCACCATTCGTATAGAATGATACCTCATCTAACACTGCGCCCTCTTCGGCAATGGTTCCCATCTCGTCTGGGTCGAGGTCCTTGGCGACAGTGGTCCCGCTGCGCTTTAGATCATTGAGCAGCTCTTCCTTATATAGTTGCTTCGCGCCCTGCGCCCACGCGATTGCTTCATCAATCGGTTTCGTCGAGCGCACAAAATCCTGGTTCTGGGCAATGATCTTGCGCATTTCCTTCTCAATCTTTGCGAAGTCCTGTTCACTGATTTTGGTATCCCCAAGATCAATATCATAGTAAAATCCGTTTTCGACGACTGGTCCGACACCAAATTTCGCCCCAGGCCAAAGGTGTTGTACCGCAGCTGCAGTAATATGAGCCAGACTGTGTCGCATTGCGTGTAGTTGCTCGTCGGTCATGATTTTTCATCCTTTCGTTTACAAATAAAAACATGCGATGTGTAGATTCAACTCCGTAAATCCATAAATCGCATGTCTCGGGTCCCAGTATAACTGAGACGGTTCCACCGGACTTTTACTCATGATGCGGCGTTTCGTACGCCCCAACGTCCCACGGAGCTCGGCGGGCGGTTACTCCGCGTCAATGCTCATTGCTATAATATCCCCTCACCCCAGTTATTGCAACAGTTTATTCAATCTGTTAAGATAAGACGGCTATGGGCGATTAGCTCAGCTGGCTAGAGCGTCTCATTGACGTTGAGAAGGTCGGGGATTCGAATTCCTCATCGCCCACCATAGAAATGATAAAAACAGACCCTGTAACAGGGGTCTGTTTTTGTTTTCCACGTCTCTATAAAACTTTTCCACTTATAAAAATACCCATTATAGGCAACCGTCATATCACCCATGATATGAGGGTGATAAGTTTGTTCCATTGACAAATTATATTGCTTGTGTTAATATTTAATCATGGCTATCCAGTCAAAAACACACACCCCTGTTAATAAACCGTCGAAGCTCGATACATTCTCGCTTTCATTTGAGTACAACATCCCTTGGGATGAAGCGAGCAAGACGATGCAGCATCGCCCTTCTAAAAAATAACTGGCACCTTTATAGTGCCAGTTATTACTTATTCACCTGCTTTTGTTAGCTTTTCTTGAGGCGTTTGTTTTTATCGGCGACAGTCACTTTTTCTGTCACATCGAATTTATCAAAGTATTTCCCAATCAACAGTGCAGTCTGCGCTGTAAATGATGAAGCCGAACTGTAGACAACTGCCGTTACTGGCATCAGCACCCATTGGGCAACCATCCAAATGTTACGCCGCCGCTTGTAACGAGCTGGGCGTGGTGGCAACATCTTAAACGCAAAGAAGATAGTAATAAAGAGGCCGATCAGTGCAAACTGTTGTACACGGCTAATGACTTCTGGTAGCTGATGAGCTGCAATACTATGCGATGCTTCCGGGTTGATCAGCAGTGGCACCCAACCGCCAACAGCAATAAGAATCGCAACGCTCGCAAGCGTCACATGGCTATCGAGCAGGCGGATTAACCGTGCCAGGCCGCCCCCAAGCGGTACTGTTCGATCCTTACGAAAGAGCCGCGTTGCGACATAGGGAACATCTGAGGCACCATACGCCCAACGACGAAGCTGGATAAACTGTGCTTTGAGTGTCTTTAGATAGGTACTCGACAACACTGCATCTTGCGATATAGGCACAAAAAGTGGTACGACAGAATAATTACCGTCAAAGTGGAAATAACTCCGCCAATATTGATGACCATCTTCGACAATGGTGCGAGTGCTCCAAAAGTCCATTTCCACGAGCGCGTCCATTGGCTGCGAGTGTGAAGCAAAGTTACGCAGTGTGTGCGGACGCATCGAACTAATGACATTCCAAAATGAATTGCCTGTTGCCACGACCCGCATTGGTGCCGGTACATCCCATATGTTGTTAATAAACAAACATATCGGCTGATACGAGAGCTGCTTGCGGTCCGGGTGAACAATATACTCGTACAAAAGATAGTCAAAATAGGTGCGGTGCGGCCGGTTATCGGAATCAAGTGTTGTCACAACAACATCGCTATATGCAATGCGTTGTTCTTTCAACCAATCACGAAGAAACTTCCCCGCATGAGTAATATTACTCCCCTTGCCAACCACCTCGCCCGGTACATCTTTCGGGTGCCTGATGACATGCAGCGCCTTGAATGTATCACCGTAGAGTTCCTTGATACGTTTGGCGGTTGCGGCAATCGCCTCGCCTCCACGCTCTTCATACGTCAATACAACGATCATATGATCCTTATCAAAAGTTGTATCCACTAATGACTGGAGGGTTGGTTGTAGCACATCAAATGATTCGTTATATGCAGCAATGATCACTGCATTGTAGAGCTGTGATGGTTTGGGATATGAATCCTGATGCGCGGCGATATCCTCTAGATTTGCAATATGAAGACGGTGCTGAAAAGCATGGGAATGCTCGTTTTTTAATTGTTCAGCATACCGAGCTGGCTCCTCCAATTGGTGGAGCCTGTTGTGCCAATCAACACGCTGTGCTTTTTCGAGGTTATTCCGACCCATTGTCGTGTGATAAGCAATACCAACTGCTTTGACAAGTGTTGTTATAATTACCGCTAACAGATAGATTGTGGCAAGCAAGGGGTTTATGAGCGACAGGACAACGAGTAATATAATTGCCCCGTAGCTCACGATTGCTGGGACCATTTCAAAAAAGCGGTAGGCTTTTGTCCGCTTGCCAAGAGGAATTTCAATATCCGTCATAGTTTACGTCAGCGATGCAATTTTTAATACCTGATAAACAATACCTGCAGAGATAACAACGAGAACCACCCCAAGCCATGCGAACGCGATTGCGGCATCATGTCCTTTTTGCACTAAAATCCGGTAACACAAGACGACGTGCACAATCGCCATAACAATGACAAAGACGACAAAATTCAACAAATAATACCACTTGTCACGATAAAAATTAGTTGTTCCGAAACTCGTGTAGTGTGTCACGATCTGCAGATCACTGGGGTGGATGTTGGTCGCCAAATAGATCAACAGTCCGATGCAGCCAACAAGAAATAATGCCAAGACGATTAACAGTGGCCTGTCCGCGATAAGAAGCTGAAGTGATGATGTAATTCGTTGTCTCATATGCTCTACTTGGTGCGGGTACAGAGAATCGAACTCTGCGCTTAACCTTGGGAAGGTTACATATTACCACTATACGATACCCGCATACCTTTGTGGCCTGGAGCCGCTGTCCGGATTTGAACCGGAGACCTACGCTTTACGAAAGCGCCGCTCTACCAGCTGAGCTACAGCGGCATGTCTGCTCGTCCGACTGATTATACCATCCGACACTCGAGAAATAAATGGAGCGGAAGCCAAGCGAGAGCTTGGTCTTCAGGGGTTGGGAGACCTTTTTGTGGATTCATTCCATGAAAAGGTCGGGAAGGGTAAACCCTCCCTTGAACAGATAGGCGAAAGCTGGTATCATACGTGGAGCTTAGGCGACAATCATACGAGGGCTCGTAGTGAAGTTGGCCTATCACGCCTCCCTGTCACGGAGGAGATCGCCGGTTCGAATCCGGTCGGGCCCGCCACGAAAACAGTTCACCTTTTGGTGGACTTTTTTCGTTGCCAAAAACAGAGGTATTTTCATTGACCCGTATCCGTTAGCGTGATAAGCTGAAACAGTATACCACCTCATACAAAAACACAAGAATGAAACAAACGATCCGACACAGGTTTTTATTGGCACTGCTCCTCTTTACTGCAGTGTTTTCAGTCATTCCCGCACGTGTTTTTGCCCTCGCTGGAACTGTTTATTTTACTCCGAGTGGTGGGAATGTCGTTAATGGCAATGAGTTCACTGTAGAAGTACGCGGAAATGTACCTAGTCCAGGAATCTGGGGGGGCGGAGCGACGATCAAGTTCACCTATGATGCAAGTAAGGTGCAGCTCATCGACCGTAACGATACCGGGGGTGTATTTCAAAATAACAATAGATCAAACTGGGATGGAACCACTGCGGGAACAGTGCGCTACGAAGCTGTTGTGTGGTGGGGCGCTCCTGGGGTTAATAACCAAAAAATTATCAGTGTAAAATTCAAAGCGATCGCTCCCGGTAATGTCACCTTGAATTTTGCACCAGAAACCAATGTGAATAACGGTCCAACGACTGGTACACCAAGTACTTTCACCGTACTCCCGACCACGTGTCCCACCGGACAAATAGGGACGCCACCAAACTGTACTACCCCTCCGCCTCCATCACCATCCCCAACACCCAAGCCAACGCCAAAGCCCTCAACAACCCCAACACCCAAGCCCTCAACGACTCCAACTACACCCGCGCCCGAGCAAAGTGTTGAGGAAACACCAGCACCAGTCGTAGAAAGTGATGGTGGCCTTAAAATTGAAGATGTTAAAATTGTTGCTAATCGACAAAAAAATAGTGTTACATGGACTATTAACAAAGCTGATGCCGTACCGAAAGTTACCTACGGCACAACAAAAGGCGACCTACGATCAGAGGCGACAGTAACCAAGCAGGAAGATGGAAGCTACGAAACAGTCTTTTCCTCGCTCAAACTTGGAACGCTGTATTACTTTACGATCAAGGCCACAACCCCTGACCAACTGCAAGGCGCCACCTATAATGGCACACTCACAACGCGTGGGTACCCCGTTCAGTTGACCATTCAGCAAAACGGTGTGCTCGCCCCGGGAGCAAAAGTAAAGATCGGTGATCGCAGCTTCACCGCTAACAAAAACGCTATCATCACGACTGAATTGGGCGATGGCAAGTACGATGCGATGATTAGCCCTATAGGATCAACCGACTTACTTTCGGTGAGTTTCACCGTACAAAAAAAGCCAATTCCCACAAATGGTAGCCCGGAATTGCAATCTTTCATCCTTAATGCCTCCCTGGCAGATACTGCCGCTACTCAAGGTGGAAATTTGATTCCAATCATTATTGGAGGTGCGTCCGTGCTCGGTATTGGTGCAGCGAGTATGATCGGATTTATTCTATTGCGCCGACGAAATCAATCACAAACATCGACCACTGTTGATAATGATCTGCTCCTTGCAAATTACGGCACGGCAATCGAAGAATACCGCACAAACACACCAACACCGAATCTGGACGCAACCGCCATCAATACGACACCCGTAGAGACGACTCCTTTGGTCGCCACCCCTCCACCAGTCACTAATGATATGCCCGCTCCTGCGCAATCCTCACCAGCACCAGATACGGCAGCAAACTTTGATGCATCGACGCTTCCCCTCCCACCTGCTCAAGAACAACCTCAAATGGTTGCGCCACCTCCGGAGACACCCGAAAACAGCCAAATCACCGAACAGCTATCACCTGAACTCGCCGCTGTCGAAAGTATTGAAGAGAACCCAGCAGACACCGTCACCGACAACCCCGATGAAACAAGCGCTGTGTACGATGCAGCGACAGGTGAATTAGATATCATCCATCACCATACTCAGCCCACTAACCAAGCGCCCCCCGCCCCGGCTCCACCTCCTCCATCGCTACCTCAACCACCACTAGGAGCATCGCAGTGATGAGACACGCTGTGACAGCAGCCATCTTACGAAAACAGACACGATTGTGGCTAATGGTCATCTGTGCCTGCATTTCGCTCCTACCAGCAAGCCTCGCTCATGCGAGAAGTAATTGCCAATCAGGAACGAATTGTTTGATCGTATCGCCTGCTACATCTCAGATGAATATCAATACCTCATTCCCCGTTAATATACGCAGCTACGGAGATACGGACCAGTCGTCCGGTAATGTCAGTGGTACTGTGACATATCCAACAAACCTCCTTCGCGTCACTGGTATTTCAACGGGGGGAAGTGCCTATGGTGCGCCTAGTATTACCCAGGGGGCAGGGACCGTCTCGTTCAGCGGCTCCCGCAGTCCAGCGCCAAGTGGTTTTGCCCAAGTATTTAGTATCACCTTCCAAGCAATTGGTGCCGGTACGGCAGCGGTTAATTTCAGTGGGGACAGTCGTGTTAACAGTACCACCACAAGCTATGCATCAGGTGAATTCACGATAACCAACCCGAACCCTCCCCCTACTACCAGCTCAACACCCAAACCATCACCGTCGACTAAGCCATCTGTTACACCCGTTCCTATCATATCCACGACACCTACACCTAGCCCTGAGCCGACAGGAGATAATCCACAACCGACTCCTGATCCATCTGGCGTCGTCGACTCGGTCACCGTCAATCCTTCATATACGACGGCAACCATCAACTGGAAAGTGAATGCAACAAATCCAAAGAGCACAATGGGCTACGGTACCAAATCAACCTCCCTGGATAAACAGGCAGCCATTGGAACAGGAGCAGATGGCGGCTTCAAGTCAACCATCACAGGCCTTACACCTGGTAATCGCTACTACTTCTCTATTACAGGAACTGGCGATGGTGGGAAAAGCGGTACATATAGCGGCACCATCATTACCAATGGTTTTCCGGTGACGATGACGATCACCGAAAACAATCAACCCGCTAGCGGCGCCCAAGTGCGCATTGGGTCGATCAGTAAATCGACAGGGAGTAATGGCAAGCTATCAATCGGTCTTGCAGCGGGAAGCTACAGAGGTACTATTACCACCGGTACCGCTTCACTAACAATTGATTTGAGTGTCGAAGCCAAAACAATCCCAGAGGATGGCTCGGCGCCTGCAACGCAGAATTTCACTTACAACCTGACAAGTTCGCCACTCGATGGCGGACCCGGCTCCAGCACCTCCGTATTGGCATTTGTTGGTATTTTACTGGCCGGAACAGTAGTAATTGGTCTTGGATTTGCTGGATTTATTGTCTACCGACGGCGTAAATTCGAAAATGGTAGCCCATCAATCTCAACACCATCATCAACGGTCATCATTGATGATGGGTATGATTGGCGCCAAGAGACGTCGGACACAACCATCCAGGCACAGCCTACGACGCCGCTCCCGCCCCCACCACAAGTGGAAACACCGCGACATAACAACTCTGTTTATATTGACGAAGAGGAACCACTAGATATGTTTGAGCAACATAACAAACCAACACCACCCTCGGCACCTCCACCAAGTTAATGTATCTCGTTAACTATTTGACTCGCGACTGAACAAACTGCCAGTTGACGACATTCCACCATGCCTTAACGTAGTCATCACGCTTATTTTTGTAATCAAGATAATACGCGTGTTCCCATACATCCAAACCAAGAAGCGGCGCTGGCTGGCCACTGTTAATTGGCGTATCTTGATTCGGCGTTGTAATAATTTCCATGTCTGGCTGCAACCATACCCATCCACTACCAAATACGCCAAGTGCTTTCGTTGTAAATTCGTCAACAAAATTTTGAAAACTACCGTATTTTGCTGTCAGCGCTGATGCTAATTCTCCCGTTGGTTCACTGCCACCATCTGGTGACATCCACTGCCAAAACAACGAGTGATTATAGTGGCCACCCCCTTGATTGCGTACAGCGGTTCGCACCGTTTCTGGTAGGGTTTCAAGGTTACCCAGCAATTCTTCGAGTGACTTGCCTTGGAGTTCTGGTGCCTGGTCAATTGCAGCATTCAATTTATCGACATATGTCTGATGATGTTTATCATGATGTAGCTGCATGATGTCTTTGCTAATATATTTGCCCAGTGCATCATAGTCATAGCCAAGGTCCGGCAATGTAAACATGGTGAACTCCTTTCCTATCCGTTCGCTGTCGGCGTGGTTATTTGCGGTACTGAAATATACTCAGTATATAATTTGTTGTTTTTCTTTACCTTTTGGAGCTGTGCGTCAAAAGTCGTAAGTGGTATTTTCAAATACGCATAGCTCACTCTTCCATTATTATCCTTCTGGAGTGGCTTGACAATGTAATACCCGTCTCCAGTGGTCGAACGAAACGCGGCTGATACCTGCCCCACCTCTAGCTTAGACGCTGCTGCTGCAAGTCCGCCATCCTGATTGTTACTAGGAACGAGCGGCGTCACACCAGATTGTACTCGCGCCTCACCAATAGGTGCAATGGCACCGGCAATTTTATCGAAATCTTTTTCAGTCTGCAGTTTCTCAAGCACCTGATCACGTTGCTTTGTTGCATTGGTATCTATCTGATAGGCAACTTCTTGTCGAAGCAACTTATGTGCCGTCACTTCACGCGCTTCTGCGGGTGTCCAGTTAAAGTGATCAAGAACAATCGCATCATAC
>JALQVV010000096.1 GCA_023260255.1 Candidatus Saccharimonadia bacterium | reverse complement strand
CCGTCAAACCATGAAAGTGACCAACACCCGAAGTCCGATTCGTCGGCCTAAGGTGGGGGGCATGATTGGGGTTAAGTCGTAACAAGGTATCCGTACCGGAAGGTGCGGATGGATTACCTCCTTTCTAGAGGAGTTTACGCCAGCAAATCGAGAAATCATTTGCTGAAGCTAGGTCGGTCTTGTTGGTAAGCCGAGCTTACTTACCAATAGCTACCCTTCGGGGTAAGACTAAGTTCAAAAATTGAATAGACCTTGACGCGATGATATGCACAACTAAATTGTTAATAAAAAATCACCTCCGGTAATCGGAGGTGATTTTTGTTGTCGTTTCTTTGATTAACCGTTTGCAATACCACTGAAAAGGCCACTGAAAATCCAGCCCAGAATCAGGGTGTGAAGATTGACCATCGCAATTAATCCGACGACGATCATGATAACGGCTGCTAATTTATATCGATCGTAGCTACCGACGCCACCACCGAGGTTATCGGCGATGAATTGGTGAAATCTGAGGAACAGTCCACCAGTGACGACAATAAGAAAGCCAACGATAAACCATGCAACGCTAAATTGGTATTCCATGAGCATCATTGTAAAGCAATAAGGCTATAAAACCAACACCTCTTGAATCAGAGAGCGATCTAGGGTAGAATAAGTTAGTTTATTAGCCGCGATGGCTAATATATTTTGGGGACATAGCTCAGTTGGCTAGAGCACCTGCTTTGCAAGCAGGGGGTCCAGGGTTCGAGTCCCTGTGTCTCCACCAAGGTTTGTGGCTCACTCTGCAGAGTGGGATGCAAATCTTGGCGAGAGTATCGCCGCACATTCAAATATGGGGTAGATCGGGCGAAAGTCCGTTTCTACTCCACCAAAATTCATGGGCGCTTAGCTCAGTTGGCTAGAGCATCTCGTTTACACCGAGAGGGTCGGGGGTTCGAGCCCCTCAGCGCCCACCATGAAATGATTTCAAAATACCCCTTATATGGGGGCGATTAGCTCAGCTGGTTAGAGCGCGTCACTGATAAT
>JALQVV010000028.1 GCA_023260255.1 Candidatus Saccharimonadia bacterium | reverse complement strand
TTGCGACAATATCGGACTGCGTATTAATAGGATCTGCCGAGCCGCCATAAACAACGCTTGGTACGATGCCTTGTTTGCGTAGCGTTGCAACTTTTTTACCCGCCACCGACCGAGCATCTAACTTTAGCGTAATATCATTCACAATATCCCTCCTGTTGTAATCACTCTTCTTATTATACACTAGATAGGATGATACCTGGTTTTGAGCTTGTCGACTTTATCATTCAGTACAGCTGGATTGGTGTTGCATTGATTGTATTCGCCGAAAGCGGCCTCCTCATCGGGTTCTTTTTGCCTGGTGATACATTGCTGTTTACGACCGGCCTGTTGGTCCAGGCCGGAAAAATTGGTATCGATATTCACCTGCTCGTGTTGATACTTTTCTTTGCTGCAGTGCTCGGCGACTCGGTTGGATATGCATTTGGCAACAAGATCGGACGACGGCTTTTCAACCGGCCAAACTCACGCTTGTTCAAAAAAACTCACCTTGAAGCAGCCGAAAAATTCTACGAAAAATATGGTGGCAAAACCGTCCTCCTCGCTCGTTTCATCCCTGCGATTCGCACCTTTGCGCCTATCGTCGCCGGTGCCAGCAAAATGCGTTACCGTACATTTCTGTTTTTCAATGTTATCGGTGCGTTTTTATGGGCCGTTTGTATTACCTATCTTGGCTATTTACTTGGTGCACAGTTTGAACGCATGGGGCTCGAGATTGACCAAATTCTGCTGCCAGTTATCGCAATTATCCTACTCATATCCATTATGCCAGCCATTATTCACCTGATCAAAAACCCATCCCAGGCAAAAAACCTTTGGAAGATGACCAACAAACAAGTCATGAACATGTTTGGCTGGGATGAAGACGGCAACAAAATCAAAAAGCAAAAGTAGCTAAAGTAGCGGTTTAAGATAACGGCCGGTGAATGAGTCATTCATTAACGCGACCTGCTCTGGCGTGCCTTCGGCGATCACTTGACCGCCACCGCTTCCACCTTCTGGGCCCATGTCGATCACATGATCAGCACTCTTGACAACATCCAGATTGTGCTCAATTATTACCATACTGTTGCCACCCTCAACTAGTTTTTGCAAAATACCAAGGAGTCGTTTGACATCAGCACTGTGCAGACCAGTCGTTGGCTCGTCAAGGATGTACATTGTCTTACCAGTACTACGGCGTGACAGTTCGCTGGCGAGTTTAATACGCTGCGCTTCGCCACCGCTAAACGTTGTGGCAGGTTGACCCAAGCGAATGTAACCAAGACCAACGTCGACAAGTGTATCAAGTTTGCGTGCAATCGCCGGTACATTGGCAAAAAACTCTGCAGCTGTTTCGACCGTCATTTCCAATACATCACTGATCGTTTTGTCCTTGTATTTGATCTCTAGGGCTTCACGATTGTAGCGCTTGCCATGACAGACATCACAGGTAACATAGACATCGGGCAAAAAGTGCATTTCGATTTTGATCACGCCATCGCCCTGACAGTTTTCGCAGCGACCACCTTTGACGTTAAAACTAAACCGGCCAGCCTTATACCCACGGATATTTGCTTCGGGCGTACCAGCAAATAGCTCGCGAATCGGTGTAAAAACACCAGTATAAGTTGCTGGGTTACTGCGAGGCGTCCGACCAATTGCTGATTGATCAATCACAATAGCTTTGTCGAGATGGTTGATACCTTCGATATTATCATGCGTTCCAGGTACTTCTTGGCTGCGGTGCAGCCGAGCAGAGAGTTCCTTAGCCAAAATATCATTTACCAATGTTGATTTGCCGCTTCCACTAACACCACTGACGACTGTCATGACACCAAGCGGAAAAGTAACATCAATGTTTTTTAGATTGTTTTCCCGCGCGCCACGCACCACGAGCGTACGGTCTTTGGTCACTACCCGTCGTTTTTTCGGTACTTCGATTTTTTCAGTACCTGCAAGATAGCGCCCGGTGATACTTGCCGGGTCTTTGGCCACTTCGGCTGGCGTACCTGCCGCAACAACCTGACCACCCGCAACACCAGCACCCGGCCCGATATCCAGCAGATAGTCAGCTTCGCGAATCGTGTCTTCGTCGTGCTCAACAACCAACACTGTATTGCCGAGATCACGGAGGTGCTTGAGCGTGCCAATCAGCCGGTCATTGTCACGTTGGTGCAAACCAATCGATGGTTCGTCTAATACATACAACACACCCTGCAGCCCGCTACCAATTTGCGTTGCCAAGCGAATACGCTGGGCTTCACCACCGCTCAGGGTATTAGCGGCGCGTGATAGTTCCAGATATGTCAGCCCCACATTGCTCATAAAACTTAGTCGTGCAACGATTTCTTTGAGAATCTGACTAGCGATGACCTGTTCGTTTTCGCTGAGGTTGAAGTGCTTGTTGAAGAGCTCCAAAGCTTCGTCGACACCTAGGCGACATATGTCCATGATATTCATATCGTGGACTGTCACAGCCAACACGACTGGTTTTAGTCGCGCGCCATGACACGCATGACACTCGCGTTCGCGCATAAACCGCTCAATATCGCGGCGCATAAATTCACTGTCGGTTTCTTTGTGACGACGCTCTAGGTTTGGGATCACGCCTTCGTACGTTGAATCATAAAAACGACCAGTACCCAGTTGCACACGGTAGGTTTCGTCACCCGTACCGTAAAGGATTTTTTGCAAAGCATCCTCGGATAGTTCCTTTACAGGCACCTGCAGACTAAACCCATGGCGCTTACCTACTTCGGCCAAGCGTTTCATATACCACGCATCACTATTGACGCGGTTGTATGGTCGGATCGCACCCTCACTAATAGTGAGGTTTGGATTGAACACCAGGTCGGGATCAACCTCCAGCCGACTACCAAGTCCAGTACATACAGGACACGCACCCTGCGGCGCAGTAAAGCTAAATAGACGCGGTTCGAGTTCACCTGCTGGAACGGAGACATCATCCGTGGCACCTTCATCATCGACGCCCACGACCGTGAGATCATCGCCTGGCGGGCGGTGGTCAACGCCGGGATCAGCGGCTCCGACATCCGCGACATCATGCTCGAAGCC
>JALQVV010000005.1 GCA_023260255.1 Candidatus Saccharimonadia bacterium | reverse complement strand
ATGTTGCAAAAATTCTCGTTGCTGGGGAGTAAGTTCACCCGCATATCCGTCGAGCAACAAACCAAGAAATTGTTTTACGCCACTTGCTGGGGTGCGTAAT
Source organism: Candidatus Saccharimonadia bacterium (assembly GCA_023260255.1). Classification (GTDB taxonomy): domain Bacteria; phylum Patescibacteriota; class Saccharimonadia; order Saccharimonadales; family Saccharimonadaceae; genus UBA2112. Next base: position 10,278 of record JALQVV010000005.1, on the reverse strand, counting down.
TGGTGTGACGCAAGCGAAATAAATTCATCCTTTGCACGGTTTAGTTCCTGCAAGTCAGTGCTTTGACGCTTGAGTTTGAGGTTGGCTTGGTACAATTCCTCCTCATGCCTCTTGCGTTCGCTCAGATCCCTTGTGACTTTTGCGAAGCCTACCAGCTTTCCCTCGTCATCACGGAGAGCCGTGATCACTACATTTGCCCAAAATGTTGAACCGTCTTTTTTGACACGCCAGCCTTCGTCTTCGATATGCCCTTCGCTACTTGCGACTTCCAGTTCCCATTCGGGCTTGCCTGCATCTTTGTCTTTTTGTGGATAAAAAATCGAAAAATGCTTGCCAATAATTTCATGCGCTTCATAACCCTTTAATTTTTGTGCACCAGGATTCCACGTTGCAATATGACCTGTCGGATCGAGGAGAAAGATGGCATATTCCTGAATCGTGTTAACTAGCAGCTGCGAAAATTCGATGCGTTCTCTTGAACCCACTTTCATATTGGTCAGTTTGCTTTTACCTGCCATAGCACACCCTCATAAACCCATTATACAGATTAGTCTTACTCATCACCAAGGGTTGGGGATTTTGATCACCCCTTTGGTATACTGGAAAAATGAAACGCAAATGGGATATAGAGAATGAGGCAATACAGAAAAAATGTATTGACGAAATTATCGCTCGGATCGAGGAGATTGAAAGCTCAACCGTCGGCATAATAGCTGCCCAAGATATCATTGATATTGTCACTGAGAACCTAGGCCCAGAACTATACAATATGGGCATACGCGACGCAAAGAAAATTATTCAAGCTACAATGCAAGATGTTGAGTTTGATATAGATATGCTCGAACAAAAGTCCAGTGTATAGCGTAACTTCGGTCTCGGAAAAAACACTGTATCGTACTGTTAGATTTGGTATTATTGTTTAATGAATTCGTGGCAGGATATCGTTATATCTATAGGATCGGTGCTATTGGTTCTCGCGTTATTCCCATCAATCAGGACTAAGAACAAGCCCGCAAAAACCACCAGCCTATTAAACGGATCTGTTCTCTTCATCTTTGCACTTACCTATTGGTCCCTGCATTTATGGTTCTCGGGACTGGTCACTTTAATAACCAGTGCTTTGTGGTTTGTCCTTGCCTATCAAAAACGCCGAGCAAAATAATAACTATTCGTCGCCCAAAATCTGGCGAACTTGGTCAAGTGTTACTTCAATCACGGTACCTGGCGCCACGCTCCCGCTCAACATTTGTTTGGCGACCAAGTTTTCAACCGCACGCTGCACAACGCGACGCATCGGACGGGCACCAAGGCGTGGATCGTAGCCCTTTTCAACCAAAAATTCTTTGGCATCTTGCGCCACATTGACGCTGATTTTTTGCAGTGACATTTGCTTGTTGATACCCGCCAAAATAAGATCGATAACCTGAATGAGTTCTGGTTTTTGGAGCGGTCGAAAGACAACTATTTCGTCAAAGCGGTTCAAAAATTCTGGACGGAACTGGTTGGTATTGATCAGTTCATCAACAAATTTTTGTTCAAAATCCTGCAACTTGTAGCCCCGCTCAATATATTCACGAATCCTATCAGCCCCGGCGTTGCTCGTAGCAATAACAATTGCATCACGAAAACTCACTTCGCGGTTTTTGATGTCGCGTAAAATACCTTCATCGAGTAACTGCAGCAATGTAGTCAGTACCTGTGGGTGTGCTTTTTCAATCTCGTCGAGCAGCACGACCGAAAACGGCTGCTTCATTGCCTGCGCTGTCAGGCTGGTTGGATCGTCGGCGCCGTCGGCAATCAGGCGCGATACATCTTCGGGGCGAACATACTCGTTCAGGTCTAGGCGAATCATGCGATCCTCGCCGCCAAAGTATACATCGGCCAGTGCTTTAGATAGCTCGGTCTTACCTACGCCGGTCGGACCCAGGAACAAAAATGTGCCAATCGGACGATTTTGATTGCGTACACCTGCCCGCGCCCGGCGCAGAGCATCACTCACCACCTGCACAGCGCGAGTTTGGTTGATCATCCGCTGATGAATCAAATCTTCAAGGTTGAGTAGCTTTTCGCGTTCATCTTCGCCTTGCGCAACGCCAACTTTAATATCCATCGTTTGTTCAATCGCTTGTTGGATTGATTTGGCTGTCACGAACCCACTTTCAGCATAACTTGCGCCGCTTTCCAACAATTTGAGTGCGCGGCCTGGCATCGCCAAATCATGCACATAGCGCTCGCTCAACCGGTAGGCTTCTGCTAGTGACTGATACATGTAGGTGACATGACGCTGATATTCGCTAATGATCAGTTGGTCCTGCAATACGGCGATTGTTTCCTCACGACTGGCCGGCGCCACACTGATACGGTTGAGTGCGTTGATCAGGCTTGGGTTGCGTTGGCCGATCTGCAGATAACGCTGCTCATCCATGGTCAGAATAAGTCGCAGACTCCCGGCCTCAAGAATTGGCAGCAGCACGTTCGTCAAATCAACCGACCCAACGCCTTCCTCAAAAAACAACTGAGCATTGTCTAGACAGATGATAATGTTCTTGGCACTATAGGCCTCGCCTAGTACCTGCATGATTAATCCCTCTAGCTCACCCCGCCCAGGCGCCGCAGCAATCAGGGCAGCTGAATCCAATATAAATACCTGTCGAAACTTCAAGTTAGCCGGAATCTTTGCTTTGGCATCCAATAGACGCTCAGCAAATGCATGGACTATCGTCGTCTTGCCCGTACCCGCCTCGCCGACCAGTGCAGCGTTTTGTCGACCACCACTGCCAAATGTTTCTATCAGCTGATCGAGTGCTCTAGCATGTGATGCGACCTCAACAGTCAGTTGACCGCTGCCTGCCGATTCGGACAAATTCTGCCCAAAGCGTTTGAGCAGCGGAATGTACCCAAATGAGAAATCACGCGCAATGCCACCAGTTCGCCGTGGCTGTTTGCTTTTTTCGATCAAATCCCTCAGATGATCATACCAGCGAACACCGGCGATCAAATCGTCCACGTCGAGTTGCATATGCGCAAGTAACGATTCGTACTGGGCAAAGCTGCGGATGATCGCTACCACAAGCACACCTGCAGATATGTCTTTACTGCCTGACGCTTCACGAATTTCTAAGGCATGCTGCCAAATTGTCGCCATGTCAGCTGGTTGGTCGGTGGTGATATTTTGCAAAAATCCGGAGGTAATACCGAACCGCATCGCAAAAAACTGTCCGCCACGCACCGATGCGACAGCCTTCGCGACATCCTGCGGCGTGGGGTTTTTGCCAAGTGCACCCAGTACATCGCCTGCTAGCATGCCGTCTATCGAACCACCGACAAGTTTTGGATTTTCCAGTTCATATTTATCCCACTCCATGAGTAGTAGCGGTAATGCGGCGAGGCCAGCGACTAACCACCCGATTGCTGCGTGACTCACTACCAAGCCAAGACCACCCGCAAGCAGGATAATCGTTGCAAGCGCGAGAATCAGCCGCCATGTCTTACCCAATCGAACACCGAGTCGAGCCTTGGCCGCTCGCATACTTGCACTATTGTAATTCACCGCTTCCACTATGGTGTCCACCCTATGAGCGTCAGCACGAGACCTATAATCGGTAGGAGCGGCAAAATACCCCACGCCACCAGGATAATGAGTCCAATAGCCACTTGTAGCCCAATCGCCACTGCTCCAATGAGTAGTATTATGAGCCTGATAATAGCGCCGATTATCCGCGAAAACAATTTGTCGACCATTGCCCGCATTTGCACACCCAAGGGGCCATCAACCCGACCAGCCGATATCTGTCGATACGGCGAAAAAAGTGTCTTTAGCAGCAGATCAACTGAAAAATAGTCGATTGTTCCGTCCAATCGATTGGCAACAAGGCTTGCCCGCAGACGCCAGCCGTCCCCGTACCACCAGCGGAGTAGCTCGGTAATCAAAAGCATAACCACATTTTACCACGACTAGGCGCTCTTGCGGTGAGGTATAATAGAGATATAATGGCCAAACCTTACAGTGTCCTCATGGGCAAAGCCGTACGCTATATTGCCCGGCTTCGCGGTGGTGGGTCTGCCCTGCCTGGACTCTTTGTCGAAACGATCGATCGCGGCTTCGTTGCTGATGCCCTTGCTGACTTACCCTATGGGGTTGTTCTAATCAGTGGTACCAACGGCAAAACCACCACAACCAAGATGGTCGTCGAGCTGCTTGAAAGCCAAGGTTTGACGGTTTTTACCAACCGTACGGGAAGTAACTTTAGCCGTGGTGTTGCGGCTGCACTCCTAGGAGAAGTCAGCGCTCGCGGCAAATTAAAAGCAGATATCGCCGTACTTGAGCTCGACGAAGCTCATGCCGTGCATTTTGTTGACCGTATTCCACCGCGCTACAGCCTGCTGCTGAATGTCATGCGCGATCAGCTAGACCGTTTTGGCGAAATCGACACTACCGCAAAAATGCTACAACACATCGCTCAGGCAACGACAGATACCATAGTAGTCAACCGCGAAGACCCGCGGCTCACTGCCGTTGCCCAAACTCTCACAGGTACTGTCCGCTATTTTGGGTTAGATGACAAATTACTTGCACTGTTTCCAAACGACGACGAGCTACACGGCAATACCAAGGAAAAGACACAACGACCCGCTGCCGATGTACTACTGCAGAGCGTCGGGGACAAAGCAACCTTTGAGATCGATGGCAAATCCGTTAGCACTCCTTTGCAGCTACAGGGTATCTACAACATATTCAACGCTGCTGCTGCGATCGCACTGACACGTGCCATCCTCGGGGACAAGTTAGACCAACCAAGTCTCATCGCTCAACTTGCCAACATCACACCTGCTTTTGGCCGCGGCGAAAAAGTAATGATCGATGGACAGCCGTGTGAATTGGTACTGGTCAAAAACCCAAGTGGATTTCGCCTGAGCCTGCGCTCTTTTGATCCTGGCGGTTACGCGACGATGATTGCAATTAATGACAATTATGCCGACGGCCGAGATATGAGTTGGCTGTGGGACGTTGATTTCGATAGTTTGAAAACACATGGTGTCAGCGAAGTCAGCGGTATCCGTGCCTACGATATGGCACTGCGACTTCAATACGATGATGTTGCCGTGACACATGTTAATACAGATCTATCACGTGCGCTTGATAATTTCTTAAAAAGCAACCAGGACAAGCCAAAGCGAATTTACTGTACCTATACAGCGATGCTGGCGCTGCGTCGTGAGCTTGCCAAGCGAACAGAAGTCGAGGTTGTATCATGAGCAGTACGCGTCAACTAACAATCGTGCAACTGTATTCCCGTGATATGAATATTTATGGTGACCATGGTAATGTACTGGTCCTCAAGCGCCGCGCAGAGTGGCATGGCTATAGCGTCAAAGTCATTGAATACAATCCGGGTGATTCGTTCCCCGAAAGTGTCGATATTATTATCGGTGGTGGCGGACAGGATAGTGGACAGGATAAGATTCAGGCCGACCTACTAAAAATCGGACCAAAATTACATGAATTAGCCGAAAAAGGTACGCCTATACTGGTTATCTGCGGACTATACCAGCTATTTGGTAAGTACTTCAAAACTCAAGATGGGCATATAATTGAGGGGATCAATCTGCTTGATATCAGGACAACCGCCGGTCCGGAACGTTTGATCGGCAATATTGTTGTGGAGAGTGATCAGTTTGGCGAAATCATTGGCTATGAAAACCATAGCGGCCAGACATTCCTCGGCGCAAAAGTCAAACCGCTCGGGAATGTCATCCGCGGTGCTGGCAATAACGGTGGTGATGATTGGGAAGGTGCGCGCTACAAAAATATCATTGGTAGCTACCTCCACGGATCGCTGCTACCTAAAAATCCGCACATTGCCGACTGGTTAATCGAACAGGCAGCGATTAACAAATTTGGCAATTTCGAACCACAAGTTATCGACGATCGTTTCGCTAACCTTGCCCGCGAACATGCCGCCAAACGCCCCCGCTAAGGTTGGTGGCTGAGGATAAAATCTTTGTAGGAGGGCGCTTCAACTGCTCCGCTAGCAATTTGATCCACCCCAACCCAAACCGCGCCACTTATTTCATCGAGCTGGACTACGAGTGGCGTCGATTCTTCCAAGCGAGCTGTAAAACCCAGTACAAGCTTGCCGTTTGGATGGAAAAAGAAATCTTTTCGCTGAAGCTCAATTCCCGAAAGTCCCAGCTCTTCGCTAAGTTCCCGCTCCATAGCCTGATCGGGCGTTTCGTCCGGATCCAGATGACCACCTGGCAAACCAAAGCCATGAGCCCCGTATTCAACAAGTAGGACTTTTTTGCCATCGGGTGTGTAGAGGGCGCATTTGCAGCTCACCCTGAGTAAATGACGGGTCATGCTGATTGCAGTTTCTTTAGCTCATCTATAACTTGTTCGCCATGACCAAGCGGCGTCACTCGACCATACACTTTGCGCACCATACCAGTTGGATCAATCAAAAACGTTCTGCGCAAGATCCCTTCTTGGCCAAACATCTTTTTGCCCCAGGCGCCGTATTCATTAATTACCCTACCGTCTGCATCAGTGAGCAATGTAAAGTTGAGTGAGTGTTTGGCCTTGAATTTTTCGTGACTGCTAGCATCGTCTTTGCTGATACCAATAATTTCTGCGCCTAGTTCTGCGAGATCATCCCGAGCATCTCGCAGACTACAAGCTTCGGTTGTACAACCGGGCGTATCATCTTTGGGGTAGAAATAGAGAACAATCCATTTACCGGCAAAATCGGAGAGGGAGCGGGGCGTTCCTGAAGAGTCGGGGAGCGTAAACTCTGGTGCTTTATAGGGAACAGGTTTCATTGCCATTATTTCCCTATTATACCCTACTTTTATCATCGATAATTATACAGAAAGTGTCCGATCGGACAAACTATGTATAATTATATGAATGCTCGGCGATTTGTAAGATTTCATCCGGTATAATAAATATTTAGTGTCAGAGGCAGTTAAGAAAAAGATTCCACGAATCGTCACATTTGATATCCTGCGCGGGTTCTTCCTGATCGCAATTATTGTCGACCATATCGACTTCTTCCCGAATTATCTGGATTGGTGGGGCATGCGCGGACTACTGCTTGTATCAACCGCTGAAGGATTCTTTCTTATTTCCGGTATTATTTTGGGGATTGTTCGTGGTGCCAAACTCGTTGAAGAGCCTTTTAAAAAAGTGGCTACAATTGTCCTCAAACGGGCTCTGACACTCTACATCACAGCGAGTGTTTTGGTTATCGGTTTCACCCTGATCGGCTGGTACCTGTACCCCGACAACCCGAACTTAAAATACGGCATCATGGAAACTCATTCGATCCTCAAGCTTGTCTGGGAAACGCTGACATTCCAATACATCTACGGCTGGGCTGATTACCTGCGCCTATATGCAATCTTCATTGCAATTAGCCCCTTAGCGCTATGGTTATTGCGCCGAGGCAAGTGGTACGTTGTCCTGGCCGTCAGTCTTTTAGTATGGTACCTGTTCCCTATCGATTTTCGTGCTTTGCCATGGCAGGCAGTTGAATTGCTACAACCAATTCCATGGCAACTGATTTTCTTTACTGGCCTTGTGGTTGGATTTCACTGGGCGGATATTACAGCGTGGTGGGGTCGACACCACAGAGTCCTTACACGCTATGTTGCACTACCACTTATTGTCATTGCGCTTGCTACATTTGCATGGAACGTATTCGCCGTTTTTGCAAATGAATTTATCGTGCATAATGCCTGGACGCAGATGTTGAGTGATCGCGCTTGGGAACTTCGCATGGAGGACTTTCACAAGGAACAGTTACCGCTGAGTCGTTTTGTTCTGTTCCTGCTGTGGTTCTGGGCATCATTTTTTATTGTCAAACGCTTCGAAAAACCGATCATCAAATACACAGGCTGGCTATTGATTCCATTCGGCACCAATTCACTCTATGTTTATACTGTGCACGCAATCATCGTGTTCTTTGTTCACTTGTATTTCGTCGAAACAATACCTATTCTCAACTTCCTCATCACGGCTGGCGTGATCGGCCTGATCTATCTGGGCGTTCGAACGAAGTTTCTATTCAGCGTTATTCCACGCTAAAGTGCGTTGCCTGAAATAGTGGTTTTCCTGTCAAATCATCGTTGATGACAACCGATTCTTTTTGTTGCCATGTACTACGAAGTGGCTTGGGCGGAGTATCATGCAGGTTGGAAATAACCCATAAATCAGGATGCTGCTGACCAAACTCAGTGACATTTTTGATTTTGAATGTATCATCTTCGGCCAATGCTGTTAATGAGCCGTACCGATACTGTGTCGTTTCGTTAACAAAATAAATTGGGGAATCAGGCGTCGTATAAATGACTGCTTCGTAGAATATCCATGGGGTACTGGCAAGGATTGGCGTTCCTGCTGGGGCTTTAGCACGGACCGCTTCAACAAGTTGCCTGACATTATTGGACTGATTACTTGAACGATTGTAGTTGCCGATCGTTGCTTGATTGATAATACCCGTAATGAACAATGCAATAACGACAAGTCCAATAGCACCAGTGATAGCAGCACTCACAAAGCGACGCGACAAAACCAATGTGGCACCAATCAAAAGCGAGAGGAATACCACTGATGTGAGCAAATAGCGATCAACAAACGCCGAGCGGAGCGGTGGCATTGACATCAGGAGCAGTAAAATCATAGGAACAGTCACCAGGCTGATCATCAGCAAATAACCATCTCGCTGTTTGCCCTCAAGCGTTCGCAGCACTTTAACGATCAGGACGACAAAAACGACGATCAAGAAATAAAATCCGAGCGCTACCCATGATTTCACGCTCACAGCATCAGAAAACAGCGAAAAGTCTGCCAAAAAATCTGGTACCGTTGTCGCCGAAACTGGCTTAATCCAAAATCCGTAGCCCTGAATCGTCAAAAATTGTATCACCAGGAACGGCATCCAAAAAGCAAACAGTAAAATTGCAGTGCCGTACCCGATCAGCCACTGTTTATCAACTAATTTTCGAATGGTCCGAGAGAATTTTTCTTTTGGCGCGCGGACCGTCACAAATCGCCACACCCAATGTGCCACCCAAGCGAGTGCGGCAAAATATTGCGTCAGCATACCCAATGCAACCAATACACCGTAGGTTACCCATGCCCAACGTTTTTTGGTTTCGGTGGCATATACCAACATATATGTCGCACCAACGACGATCGCCGTGAGGAGTGTATACATACGAGCTTCTTGCCCATAACGTATGAACATAGGCGATAACACCAAGAACAGAAGCGATACGTATGCTGCGCGCCGCCCAAATAAACGCAGAACGAGGAAGAACGCAAAGACAACTGTTACCGCACCAAAGAAAATACTCATTGAACGAATACCAAGTTCGGTATTACCAAACGCCATTGTCCATAGTTTTAGTAACCAGTAATAAAGCGGCGGATGAACATCACTGGCTGTATACCTAGTTAAGTCGACGAAATTAGATCTGATTAAAAATGATCCGAACGCCTCATCAAACCAGATTGAAAATTTGGTGACCGTACTCGCCGCCAGTGCAACAAATGCAGCGACACCACCAGTCAGGACAAGCAAATCTATCCGCGACAAGCTGGGAAGCAGTGGTTTGTCTTTACTGAAAAGGTGGAACATCTTGTTTGGTAGTGTATCACTTTTCGCTTGTTTTTTCCTGACGGAATACCACTCTGCTGTACCAAAGGTAATTCCATATCAAGCTAAAGACTGTTGCGACCAATTTTGCACCAAACAGCGCCTCTTTATCATGAAGATGAAGAGAGCTGAATATGCCAATTGTCACCCAGATAATAATCCCCTGAATAATCCACAAACCGCTGAGCGTCACAACGACGAACAGTATAGCCTGGCGATAATTATGGGTATCGCTATTTCTAAATACCGTTTTTTTGTTTAAAAGATAGCTCACACTAAGCGCAATTGATGTTGAGATGACGTTGGCAATGATCGTCGCAACACCAAACACCGATGCCAGTATGAAGAGAATCGAAAAATCAGTGACAGTATTAACGACACCCACTAGCACGAAACGGATTTTTTCATTCATTACACCCCACTATAGCAGTATTCCCATACGAGGGAAAATAGGGTATAATCATCCAAGTTGCCCATCGGGGTGTGGCGCAGTTGATAGCGCGCTCGGTTTGGGACCGAGAGGTCGAAGGTTTGAGTCCTTTCACCCCGACCATAGAAAAAAGACACTATACTATATTGTGTCTTTTTTCTATGGTCTAAATGGTGCTTAAAAACACAC
>JALQVV010000109.1 GCA_023260255.1 Candidatus Saccharimonadia bacterium | reverse complement strand
CATTACTCCAGACGAAACACCCCCACCTGATAATTTCTCTCCTTCTCCTCTTAAATTAGAAAAGTTAGTACCAGTTCCAGAACCAAATTTAAAAAGTCTTGCTTCTTTTACCCATAGATCCATGATGCCACCTTCATTGACAAGATCAGATTTCAAATTTTATAGAGGAAAATTTTATTTACTTGAAATTAATACTCAGCCTGGAATGACCAAATTATCTCTAGTACCAGAAATTGCAGCTTATAAAGGAATTAATTTTATAAAATTAATTGAATGGATTTTAAAAGATGCATCAACGAATAAGTAGAAAAATTGTAGTTTATCTTTTAATTTTTTTTTCAGTAAGTTCTATAGGCAATTATCATTTAATAAGTTTTAATTCTTTCAAAAATATCCAATTTAATATCGTAGGCTTGGATGACTCAAATATCTTAAATATGATTAAAAATTTTGATAATTTAAAAATTAAAAATATTTTTTTTTTAAATAAATCAAAAATTTCTGAAATAATTGAGTCAGATACTTTAGTAGAAAATTATAGTGTGTTTAAAAAATATCCTTCTAATCTTATAATTCAAATTAAAGATACGAACTTTTTAGCAAAGATAAACTTAAACAATGAAATTTATATAGTTGGCTCAAATGGAAAACTAATAAATTATAATTATAAAAGTGATAATTTACCATTTATATTTGGTAAACCAGAAATAGATGAATTTCTTAATTTTAAAAAATTAATTGATGAGTCAAAATTTTCCTATGATCAAATTAAAAATTTATATTTTTTTCCTTCTAAAAGATGGGATGTTGAGTTAAGTAATCAATTAATTTTAAAGCTATCAAAAAATGATATTAAAGATTCTTTAAATCAAGCATTTGAATTTTTTAATAATAATAATTTTAAAGAAATTAAGTTGATTGATGCTAGAATTAAAAATCAAATAATTATTAAATGATTGATACTTCAGATGTGCAAACTTATTTAATAATATCAAAAAAAAATTTTATTATTTATTTATTTGATAAACAAAAATTAAAAACTTTATATTATCAA
>JALQVV010000105.1 GCA_023260255.1 Candidatus Saccharimonadia bacterium | reverse complement strand
GCGTGTATTCATAGGCAGCACCTTATTCCCCTTTGTTCCATTGTAGCAAACCACCACAGCTGTAACAATTTTCACATTCAAACCTCGCGATGGTCGGTATAGTAAAACCTGTCATTACTAAACAAGGAGGAAAGTATGGTAATCGATGTGGTGTTATGGATAGTATTCGGTGCACTTGCCGGATGGATTGCGTCAATGATCATGGGTACAGATGCACAGCAGGGGGCGCTTGCTAACATCATTGTCGGTATTGTCGGCGCGTTTATTGGTGGATTTATTGTGCGCATGGTAACAGGCATGGAAGTAGAAGGTTTTACCGTCGGTAGTCTTCTGGTTGCCATACTTGGTGCGGTGATTTTGCTTGCAATCGTGCGAATGCTGCGTGGTGGTAGCAGGCATCACGCTTAGTAACCTCAAGACGAAAAAAGGCCGTCTCGGGTACAGGCGGCCTTTTCGTATTCAGTTTGACCGGTCATTCTACCGGCCGTATAGTTAAGTACAGGAGTAATTCCGCGTGAAGCGTCCGCACCCCAATGAAGCAATTAAAGAACTCAGATCCAGCACAGTGATGCGTTGGCCAAGTCTTTCCTATGCAGCACTGCCATTGATCATTATCGCCCTCACAGTAGCGGTCGCTCTCATTGCGTTTAGCTTAGCGAGTGTCAATCTTGAAGCGACACGAGGTCGTGCTATTGATCGGACACTCCGCGAGAATGCGCTGCGTGTTGGCCGTGTGCTCGATTCGTATGCCTATTTGCTATGGGGGAGCAATGGCCGTCTGCAATCAGCCGATATCGATGAAGCTTCGTGGCAACAGTTTATCGGGGTCTTTGACTTACAGAAAAACTTCGCTGGCATGGAAGCGCTTGGGCTGACAACGGGTACATCGCCTGATAACCAAACGGTTGCGTATGTCAGTCCAAAAACCGACATGACCCAGCGTGCGGTGGGGATTAATCTCGGACAGGTGCAGGGACTGACGAAGATAATGGAACAAGCCGCCAGGAATTCGCAGACAGTCGTCAGCGATCCAATGCCAAATATTTTCTCAACCAAACAGGACATCACAGATGCTGATACGGGCTTTTTGATGTTTGCTCCGTATTACGATCGAACCCTCCCGACCTCGACACCTGACGAGCGGCTGGCTGCACTGCGCGGATATACGGTTGCGCTATTCCGCGGCGACATTTTTTTCGATAGGATCTACAAAGACATCGACCTATCTCACACCAGAATCGATATCTATTTGGGAAGCCAAAAACCAGAAGACCGTATCTATACTGGTGGTACAATACGAGATCACGATACGAGGTCTGGCAGTCAAACAATTACCTATTTTGGTAAGGATTTTACATTTGTTTATACATTTGATGCCGTCAGTCTATTGGTATGGTCGCTAACATATTTGCCACAGATTCTCCTCGTAAGTGCTTTGGGTATTGGCATGATTTTTGCTGGTGTTGCAGGCTATCTGCTGAGGAGCCGTTACATGCGACTAACGTATGAAAAGGAACGCGATGTTAACTTCGCCAAAGACGAACTGTTATCGCTTGCTTCCCACCAATTGCGCACTCCTGCGACGGGGGTTAAACAATATCTTGGTATGGTGCTGCAGGGCTTTGCGGGTGATGTGCCGGAAAAACAACGTACATATCTCGAGCGCGCGTATGCGAGCAATAATCGCCAGCTCCACGTTATTAACGATATCCTTCATATGGCTAAACTCGAAACCGGACGCATCACATTAACCGAGCGCAAGTTTGATATAGCAAAAATGCTACGCGATGTGGTAGACGAACAACGAGAAGAGGCTCATAAAGGTGATGTGACATTGCATCTCCATGCGCCTTCACAGGGATGGATTGTTGCAGACAGTCATATGTTGCGGATGGTGTTTGAAAACCTTGTCAGCAATGCTATTAAATACACTCCAGAAAAAGGTGTTGTCACAGTGCGTCTGGTCCGTCGGGCTAATCGTTGGGTGATCACCGTTAAGGACACGGGAGTAGGTATCGATAAAAGTGATTTTCCAAAACTTTTTAAACAATTTAGTCGCATTAATAATTCCCGAAGCGATTTTGTCACAGGGACTGGCGTAGGGTTGTATTTGGCACATCATTTGACTGTCCTGCACGGGGGAACGATCGGTGTGACATCGACAAAGGGGAGAGGGTCAACCTTTACCATACGTCTTCCGCGTAAATTATAAACAATCACTTCTTATAACCGAGCTGTCCACACTACAAATGTAAAATTTTTCATATATGATCTGCTAACTTGCGTTATACTTATACAATAATAGTGATGGGAGTGACAGTGTGGCAGTAAGTCGTAGCAAATCAATCCTTGTTGTTGAAGACGAGCCAGAATTGGCCGAGATTTATCAGACGTTATTAGAGCAAGCAAAATATAGCGTTCGAGTTGCACATAATGGCAAAGACGCACTAAAACAGGTTGATGAAAAGAAACCAGATTTGATTTTGCTGGACCTTCGCATGCCAGTTATGGACGGGGTAGAATTTCTCGAAAAGCTCGACGTTAAAAAATCACACCCTGACATCAAGGTTATTGTATTTAGCAATTATGATATGCAAGATGAAATTGATGACGCCTATCGTCTTGGTGCGGAGCGCTATGTGCTCAAAGCATGGGCATCACCAAAAGAACTACTCCATATCGTCAAAGACGCTGTCAATTAGACGCTCGACTACTGAAGATTCAGGCTACTGAAGCTTTCATCTCCTAAGCGTCGCTCAAGTTCTTGCCTATAGATAACAAATCCCTTGCTGTCGTAATTAATGACTTTTTTGCGTTTGAGCCGGCCAAGCTCCATTGTCGTTGTTTCGCGCGTCAGGCCCATTAAACTCCCCAGAGTTGTATGTGTCAGTCGAAGGTCTACCCGATAGGCACCTGCGGTGACTTGTTTGCCATAACGGAACATCAAGTAATACATCATGAGGAGTAGTTTTTCGGCGGCACGCGATTGCTCCAGGGCGGTAAGTTGCATCAAAAGACCGGTGTATCCGCTAACCATATAGTGGAATACTCGTTCTTTAATATCAGGATTGGTATCAAACAACTCCAGTAAAACAGGTCGTTCGACAGTTAAAACCTCTGAGTCTTCAAGAGCCTCGTAGTAATAGAGTGCGCTAGAGGTTTTGCCAAAGATCCATGTTTCAGGAAACATATCACCTTTTGTACGAAATCCAACAACTTGCTCCTCGCCAAAATTACCCAGCCGGTACGCCTTGAAGACGCCGGAAAGCACGATGTATGCCTGGCGGGGGACTTCTCCCTGATAGATCAAGATTGAACGTTTTTTGACTGAACGCTTCGTTGATCTAGTAGGAAGCAATTTGGCTATGTCTTCCACACTATCAATAGTAACATTTTGGTTGTTGTGTGACCACGAGTCGGGCATGGTTTTGGAATTGTATGTATTGACATACTTTTCATACTTGTGATACTATAGGGCTAAAGGAGAACACGCATATGGGTATGCCTGGTGGCAAAAAACTTTACGGTACGGCAACGATTGGCAGCAAAGGCCAAGTCGTTATTCCTGCTGACGCCCGTGAGGAACTGAATCTGCAACCTGGTGACCGTTTGTATGTCATTGGCACTATGCATGGCAGCGGCGTCGTCTTGTTAAAAGAAGAGATGCTTGAACACATGATGGAGCAAATGTCTGAACAAATTGCTGGTTTTCGCGCAATTAAAGAGCAAAAAGACTCCGAAAAACAATAAAGAACACGTCTGAAGGGAAGTGAAACAACAATGCATCATCATTTAGAGCTGCGCACAAAAATCATCATCATGCTGTCCGTTATGGCCAGCCTGTTTTTGGTTGCGCTTGACCAAACTATTATCGCAACTGCACTCGGCAAAATTGTTGAGGAGTTCAATGCATTCGATTCGCTCAGTTGGATCGTTACCGCCTACCTGCTGACAACGACAATTACCGTACCTATTGCTGGTAAACTGTCCGATCTTTTCGGGCGTCGCAGTATCTTGCTGATTGGTGTCGCGATTTTTGCTGTTGGTTCACTGTTGTCGGGTCTTGCGGGTAATGTTGAGCAATTGATCGCCTGGCGAGCATTCCAGGGTATTGGTGGCGGTATTATCACAGCCAACGCCTTTACGATCATCGGTGACTTGTTCGCTGCTCGCGAACGTGGTCGCTGGCAGGGGCTTTTTGGTGCAGTCTTCGGGCTTTCATCGGTGGTCGGACCACTGCTTGGTGGTTGGCTGACTGATGGTCAGGCAATTTTTGGCCTGACGACTGACTGGCGCTGGACGTTTTTCATTAATGTACCTGTTGGTATCGCCGCATTTATCCTGATTGCCATTTTCTGTCCCCCATTGCGACATGATAAAAAACCAGTGGTCGACTACATGGGTGCAGCCTTACTGACGATTGCCCTCGGCGTATTGGTCCTCGCGGTCGACAATACAGAAGCAATCTTTACTGATGTGATGGATGCGACGGGACTCAACTTGGTTGGCCTGCGAACAATTATGTTCAGTATTGTTGCCATTGCGACTGCAGCCTTTGTCTGGGTTGAGCGTCGCGCTAAGGAGCCAATTATTCCACTGGCATTCTTCCGCAATCGCAACTACGTGCTGATCATGGGCATTGCAACACTATTTGGTGCGGCATTTATGGGGTCGATCTTGTACCTGACACAGTTTAACCAACAGGTCTTTCAGGCGACACCGACCGAATCCGGCCTCATGCTTCTGCCGATGATTGTTGGCCTCATGATAACCTCAATCAGCTCGGGACAGATCATTTCACGCACTGGCCGCTACAAGATCTTTATGCAGGTTGGTATTGTTCTGGCGACAGTCATGGTCTTTGCACTTTCCACTTTGACACCGGATAGCTCATATTGGTACGAAGCGGTTATTATGGTCCTCCTTGGTGCTGGTTTGGGCGTCGTCATGCCTGTCATGAACCTCGCCGTTCAGAACGAGTTCAAGCAGCATGAACTTGGTGCCGCAACCAGTTCAAGCCAGCTGTTCCGCAGCCTTGGATCAACGATCGGCATCGCTGTGTTTGGTGCCATGCTCACCGCAGGTCTGACCAATGGTCTGACGAACATCCAAAGTGATGCATACTTGCAACTCCTTAAGCAAAATCCTGAAGCTAGTAAGATTGGTGATTTCAACGATTCTAATACGCTACTCAACCTCAACATGCCTGATACTCGTGGCAGAATTACCGACGGCTTTGATCGATCAGTTGAAAAACTGCCAGCACCAATCCGCGAGCAGGCAACCAAGCACTTCACTGACGAACAGAATGAGTATTCGGACAAAATTACTCGGGCGTTTAGTGACAGCCTGCAGCGTATCTTCATTACCTCATCGGTGCTCATGCTCTTTGCGGCAGTGTTGGTGTTCAGCATCAAGGAACGCCAACTGGCACACGCCAACCCCGATCAAACCCCTGGTGTAGCGTAGTCGCCCCAAACGCGCTATACTGCTTATGAATAATGCTGAAGTACTACGTTCGAAATACAAACGACGAAGCGTTCCGGCAGCTCCCTGGGTATAGTGACCAGAGCGGCCTATGGGTGTATGGCGAACAACCGCAGGCCAACGAACTTGATGTATTGAGTGAGCAGTTTGATCTCGATCGCAATATCCTCCGTGACGTGATGGACAAGGACGAGCTGCCGCGCTTGGAGGTGAGCGACGGGGGATTGTATGTGTTTTTCCGCTCAGTTTTACGGAACAAGCATGGTGAGATTGAATCAGCGCCTGTCCTTGTGGTTCTCACACCGCGCGTGTTCGTATCGCTGTCGTTAACAAATGCAATTAGTGACCAAAAAATTGCTGCGGCGGCGCACATGGCCCCAACCGAAGATCAGGGTAACTTATTACTCGCGACATTTACGGCGCTTGTCACTGATTATGAGTCCAGTATTCAGCGAACAGGGCGCTATATCAAAGACATTGGGCATCGACTCAAAACACACGAGGTCAACAACAGTGATTTTATCCATTTTGTGACAGTCGAGGATAATCTAGGAATTTACTCGCTCAACCTTACGAGTATGCTGACGGTTGCAGAGCGGCTGCGAGATAACAAATCAAATCATCTGTCCCGCGAGCATATTGAATCAACAGACGATATTATCCTGCACTTGCGCCAGCTGCTCGTCAGCGTACAGACGCTTACGCAGACAGTCACTAGTATTCGCAATGCCTACAGTACCATCGCCAATAACAATTTGAATATTCGAATGAAGCGACTCACAGTACTAACAGTATTGATCGCGTTACCAAATGTTTTTTATGGTATGTACGGTATGAACGTAGTGCTGCCATTTCAAGACAGTCCCGGAGCGTACGCCTTTATTGTAGGATTTACAGCAGTACTCATTTTGCTTGTGTATGTGCTTGCAAAACGATTCCGCTTGTTCTAATATAAGGGTAACAACACCATGACATGGTGTAAATCTTGACGTAGCATGTCAAAATTGCTACTATAGTCTCTGTGCCTCGCGCCAAATATGAACATAATTGACATGGTCGATCATGCGCGAGTACAGGTGATTTAGTAATTTAAGGAGTGTAACAAAACCTCATGCCAATAGCCATCGAGTTTGTGCCTTCTCGGCGCAAAAAGATAGCAGTGGATGTGGTGCCTGCCTCTTGGCAACAATATATCGCTCAATAAGGAAGAGGAAGGGCTCACCCTTCCAATCCTCCATCGAAGTGAATTCGACAGAGGATTTCCATCCCCTAAAGGCCAGACATAGTCTGGCTGGGGAAACAAAACCGCTCCACGGCACCGGAGCGGTTTTGCATTTATCTGGAAGGGCGAGCTCTTCTTTTTATTTTAAGGCGTCTTGGATTTCAGCCTTGAACTTGGCTTTGTCGGACCATACGTCTGATTCAATCTTTTTGCCATTGAGGAGGATGGTAGGTGTCGCGCTTGCACCAATCTTTTTAGCCAGCGCCATGTCGAAATTAATCTTATCGTTGACGTTTTTGTCACTCATATCAGCCTTAAACTTTGCAATATCTTTGACACCGACGGTCCGAGCATAGCCTTCGAAAATTGATGTCCGCTGATCGGTTGCGCTGTTGCTCCAGTCGTTCTGGTTTTCATACAGAATGTCGTGCATTTCCCAATACTTACCCTGTAATCCAGCAGCTTCGGCGGCAGCGGCACCAGCGCGAGCATTCGGGTGAATACTGGTGAGTGGGAGGTTGCGGAACACGAATGTTAGCTTGTCTTTAAACTCCGTTGTTAGCTCTTTGAGGTTTGGATATGCGCTACCGCAGGCAGGACACTGGTAATCACCATATTCAATGAGCATTGTTTTACCGTTTGTCGGACCATAGACATGATCGGCAATGTTGCCGTTTACTGCGGTAGCGGCAATGATTTTTGCATCGTCAACACT
>JALQVV010000085.1 GCA_023260255.1 Candidatus Saccharimonadia bacterium | reverse complement strand
CACATGATACAACAATGAAAATACCAATTTTTAATTCTATATTTAATAATAATAAATTATACAGTCCCTCTACAATGCTTAATTTAAAAAAATTAAATAATTTGAATTTAAAAAAAATTTTATCTGAAAAATTTCCAATTATTAAAATTTTAAAAAATTTACCATCCAAACATTCATTATTTGAAACTGTTATTGTTTCAGTGAATGATTTTTTTGTGGATCAATTTTTGCAAAATAAGATAAATTTTCAAGATATTTCAATTTTATCAGTTAAAGCAATTAATGATATAAAATTTAATAAATTTAAAAAAACTATCCCAAAAAATATTAATGATGTAATTAATTTAAATCATGATATCAAATATAGTTTAATTAAATCAATAACATGAAAAATTTAGTCTATTTAAATAACTTTTTAAAAGTTCTGCTTTTATCTTTAGTAGCTTTATTACTGTTTATCCATAATTTACATTCT
Organism: Candidatus Saccharimonadia bacterium; assembly: GCA_023260255.1. GTDB lineage: Bacteria > Patescibacteriota > Saccharimonadia > Saccharimonadales > Saccharimonadaceae > UBA2112. The sequence continues at coordinate 808 of JALQVV010000085.1, read as the reverse complement.
GAGATAATTAAAAATATAAAAATTTCTGGGAATGAAAGAATTACAAATGAAACATTGTTAACATTCCTACCACCCTTGCTTGATAAAGAAATCACCGATAGTGAAATAAACTCAATAACTAAAAATTTATATGAGACAAATTTTTTTAAAGATGTCACAATTGAACTTAAAGATGATTTGCTTTTTATTAATGTTGTTGAGAATCCGATTATTCAAAATATAGTTTATAATGGTATAAAATCTGATTCATTATTAGATTTTTTAACAGACGGTGTGAATTTAAAAGATCGATCGTCTTTCGTTGAGATTTTTGCTGAACAAGACATCGCAATAATTAATGATAATTTAAAAAGAAGGGGTTATTTTTTTTCTACTGTAGTATTAAAAAAAGAAAATCTTGGGGACAATCTTGTTAATTTAATTTTTGAAATTGATCTTGGTAAAAAAGCAAAAATTAAAAAGATAACATTCATTGGTAACAAAATTTATAAAGATAAGAAATTAAGAAGTATAATTTTAAGTGAGGAATATAAATTTTGGAAATTTATTTCAGGTAAAAAGTTTTTAAATGAAGATTTAGTAAATTTTGACAAACAATTATTATTAAATTTTTATAAAAATAACGGTTATTATAATGTTAAAGTAAATACTACATTTGCAAAAATTATTGAAGATAACGAATTTGAATTAATTTTTAACATAGACGCAAAAAATAAAGTCTTTTTTGGAGATATTTCACTTAAAATACCAGATGATTTTGATAAAGAAAATTTTAAAAAAATAAATAATCTATTTAAAAAAATAAAAG
>JALQVV010000029.1 GCA_023260255.1 Candidatus Saccharimonadia bacterium | reverse complement strand
CAGTATGGGGTGATGGTTCACCGATAAGAGACTTGATATATGCTGAAGATGTGGCTCGTGGTATGATACATATGGTAGAAAATCAAATTACACAGCCAGTTAATCTTGGTAGTGGTACAGGAGTTACCATAAGAGAAATAGCAGATATCGTTGCTGGTTATTTTGATTTGGAAATAGAGTGGGAGTTAGATAAACCTATGGGTGATATGAAAAGACTAATGAGCACAGAAAGAGCTGAAAATTATGGTTTTAAACCAAAAGTAAGTTTAGAACAAGGTATAATAAAAACAATAAAATGGTACAAGGAGAATAAAGATGTTTTACAAAAATAAAAAAGTGTTAGTAACTGGTGCTGGTGCGGGGTTCGAAGCCGGAGCGGGCGGAGGCTCCACCGGAGCCGGCGCGGGGGCCGGTTCCTTTGGTACATCCACCACGATGGGCGGACCCTGCGGTGCTGGTTCGACGATTGTTGGTGATGGTGACGGCATATCCGGGTCGGCCGAAGCCGTTCCCGTCAATGCACCGAGTGGCAGCAAAGCAGCCACGGCGACCACCCCAACAATCCCCGATAGGCGATGTGATGCGCTCACGCGTATCACCTTCCTCTCATTGTTGGTTGTCAAGGTGGCGGGATTCCGCCACCACTATTCACTCCCCACCTCATAACTAGCATGAGAAGCTTACTATAATTATACTACAAATTAAGCTAATTGTAAATGGTTTTTGCTTTGCGTAACAGATAGAAGCGCTCACGGTTACCTTTACTACCAGCAACCTCGCTATCGCGTTTATCAACGATCACAAAATATTGTTTGGCCCATGTCTCAAAATCTTTGAGGATTTGGCGGCGGACCGCATCGTTTTTGATAATTCCTTTGTTCACCTGTGCTTTTCCCGCTTCGAATTGCGGTTTCAGCATTGCAACGATCTGTGTATTTATGCCACTCAGTTCGGCAGCAATATGTGGCAAAATTTCACGCAGACTAATAAACGATACATCCATGACAATCACATCAGGCTTATCACTCATGTAAAAATCACGGATATCGGTTTTTTCGTGTAATTCAATCTGTTCACTGCCATGGAGACTTGGATGCAACTGGTCAGTTCCGACATCGACGGCAACTACCTTTTTTGCCCCATGTTGCAGCGCATAGTCGGTAAATCCACCGGTACTGCTGCCGACATCGAGCACTGTTTTACCCCTGAAATCAACGCCAAGCAATGTTGCGACACTTGCAAGCTTTAACCCTGCTCGGCTGACGTATTGCTCCGTCGCCGTCAGTTTAATATCGGCATTTTCATGCACAAATTGCCCCGATTTAGTCGCAACCCGACCATCAACCGTGACTTTGCCCAGCCCAATCCAACTTTCCGCCTGCGAACGCGACAAAACCAGGCCTTTTGCAACCATTAATTGGTCAAGCCTGGTTTTTGTCATGCTATTTTTTCCGTTCGCGGTATTCGCCTGTCGTGGTGTCGACAGAAATCACATCACCGACCTTAATGAATGCAGGAACTTTGACGACCAGTCCCGTTTCAAGCGTTGCATCCTTGAGAACACTACTAGTGGTATCACCTTTGACGACATCTTCGGTATACGTCACCTCAAGGAACAAGTTCTTTGGTAGCTCAACATTGATCACTTTGTCACCAAAGAATTGCAAGCTCAGTTCGTCGCCCTCTTTGAGGTAACTTGCCGCCGTATCGACGATATCAGCACCTAGCTGGAACTGCTCAAAGCTCTCTGGATCCATAAAATGAAAATCCGTACCGTCGGTGTAGAGGTATTGGACTGTTTTGTTCGTTACCTCTGCGCGCTCGATTTTGTCCTGACCCTTGAAGGTCTTAGGGATCACACTGCCATCGATCAAGTTTTTCAACTTGACGTTGACAATGCTCCCGCCGCGACCCATGACCTTTTGGCTATATTCGGTCACGCGGTAAGGTTTGCCATCAATCTGGCAAACAGTGCCCTTTTTGAGATCTGTTGGCTGATACATGTATTACCCCTGTGAAACAAATGGTAACAGTGCCAAGTGGCGTGCGCGTTTGATCGCAACAGCCAGTTGACGCTGCTGTTTTGCGCTCAGGCCAGTTTTGCTGATTGGTTCGATCTGACCGTACATGTTGATAAATCGCTGCAGCGTCTTGACGTCTTTGTAGTCAAAATACGCAGGTGTATCTTTCTTAAAGCGTTTTAATGCCATAGTTCAAATTCTCCTGTGTTCCTAGAAAGGAATTTCACTTAAGTCAATTGGTTTGTCGTCGATGTCTTCAATGACGACATCGTCTGATTTCTTCTTGTTGTCTGATGGAGCGGGAGCGCTTGCGCCACCGTTGTCACCGCTTGGACCATCGAGGAAGGTCACATCGGTTGCAGTGACTTCGACACGGCTGCGTTTTTTGCCGGTTTCTTTGTCGTCCCAGCTATCTTGGCGCAGGCGGCCTTGTAGCAATACGCGGCGGCCTTTGCTCAGGTACTGTTGTACCAGTTCGCCGGTCTTTTCCCAGGCAGTGACGTCAAAGAAGTCTGCTTGGTCGTCTTGGCCGACACGATCAACCGCGATACTAAAGCTCGTGACTGATTTGCCGCTTGGCGTGGTGCGTGTTTCGGGGTCGCGCGTCAGGCGTCCCATCAGAATTACTTGGTTGATTCCCCGTGCCATATAACCCCTTCTTTCCTATTCTTCTTCCTTAGTTTCTTCGCTCTCGCTGCGTTCGCTGGCGCGTTTCTTGTCCTCAGCCAGTAGCGCGCGGCCCTTTTCGTCAACAGTGACTAGCAGGTAGCGCAAGACCTCGTCGGTGATGTTGAGCGTGTTGCTGATTTTCAGCGGTGCGTCTGCTGGCAGTTTGACGTCCATGTAGACGTAGACTGCAAAATCTTCTTTGTTGATGCGGTAAGCAAGCTTTTTCTTGCCCCAGTTGTCTTCGCTGGTGATTTCACCGCCAGCACCGGTGATGATATCGCGTACCTTTGCAAGTGCCGCGTCCAGATTTGCTTCCAAATCCGGATGAATCAGAACGGTTAGTTCATATTCTTTCACTTAGTTTCCTCCTTTGGAATCCGTGTGGATGCTTGTACTGGTATACAAGCTGAGTTAATAACCTTTTTATTATACCTCACACCTCTGTAAATTGCAATATTTTGGAATTGGTGATGTGGTATTTGTATATTTGCGGAGGTCGCCCTGTATTTAGCCGAGTTCTTCTTCGGGTTCGCCACTGAGTTCGTCCATGCTACGGACGAGGACATCGCGCGGCTTGGAGTTGCCGCTGGCTTGGCCTACTATACCCTGCTCTTCCA
>JALQVV010000094.1 GCA_023260255.1 Candidatus Saccharimonadia bacterium | reverse complement strand
GAAGTAAAGTTTTATACCTAGCACCACATCCGCGAGCAGTCACAAGAATTGTTTGGATTTAGTACACTGGCAGCCAAAAAACTTTTTGAACTTCTGATCACTGTCCAGGGTGTCGGACCGAAAGCTGCGCAGTCAATTTTGTCGCTTGGTGATAGTGAGCAGGTGCGCAGTGCAATCGCAAATAGCGACAGTGCATTTGTGGCGAAGGCATCGGGTGTTGGTAAACGTATTGCTGAACGCGTGGTGGTTGATCTGGCGGACAAGGTGGGGTTACCACTGCGCTATGACAACAGCAACTTAACCGGTATTTCGCAACCCGTTGGTCATAGCGACGAAGCGCTCGAAGCACTTATGGCGCTCGGATATAGTTTGGCAGATGCAAGTAAGGCACTTGAGGGTATCCCTACTGATTTGTCGACCGCTGACCGTGTCACGCAAGCACTCAAGTCCTAGAGTTCAAGAAACGAGCGCATCTCGATTGTTCTATCAAGCGGCAGTTTGAAGTATTTAGACGAATTGTCGGCATTTCTATCCATAAATAAATACAACTGTTTACGCCACTTAGCCATACGGCGATTGTGAACAATGATCGGCTGGGTGACTGATATGAAATAGGTTGCCGTAAGGGGGTTGAAATCGACTTCGGTGCTTTTTGATCGTGCTAGTTCAAGCGCATGAGGAATATTGGCAATGTCTTTATAGCCGAAACGGAGTGTGAGGTGACTGATACCATCATCGGGATACCCTAATTCGTCAAAAATAATTCGCGACCGTTCAGGTACATGTGCGGCATCGGCCGTTTCGACAGTGACAACCACCACCTGTTCATGAAGTTCATGGAGCTGATCGAGTGTTGCATGCAGTGCCATTGGTGCATTACCGGCATGGTGTCCGAGATAGACTGCATAGCCTTTGACTCGAGGAGCCTTGGCGCGGTGGAGTCGATCAACAAAATCAGCCAGCGTGCCTTCTTCTTCCTGGCGTTTTCGTTGAATAATTTGATGTCCTTTGTACCAGGTACTCAGTACAGTAAAACTAACAATGGCGACAACAACCGGTACCCATGCACCGGCGAAAAGTTTCGTACTGCTCGCCGTGACAAAAAGCAATTCAAGACCAAGGATAAAGATTGCAACGAGGACTATGTATGGCAGTGGGCTGTGCCAGATTTTACGCATCACAATAATGAGAAATATCGTGTCGATCAACAGTGTACCGCTGACTGCCATACCAAACATTGCCGCGAGATTTGCCGAGCTGCCAAAACTGATAACGATGACAATGACGAGTGCAAACATGATCCAGTTGAGAAGTGGCACATAAATCTGACCGAACTCGTGTCGTGATGTATGTTGAATAGTAAGACGTGGTAAAAACCCAAGCTGAACGGCTTGCCAGGTGAGCGAGAAAACACCCGAGATAACTGCCTGCGAAGCGATGAGCGTCGCGAATGTCGCGAGTATAAGAACCGGTAAATAAAGCCACTCAGGGAACATGAGGTAGTAGGCACTGACAATGGTTGAAGGGTCATTGCTGACGAGCGCACCCTGGCCAAGATAGGTCAATACGAGTGATGGAAAAATCATGCACAACCACGCCCATCGAATTGGTGTCCGACCAAAATGCCCCATGTCGGCATAGAGTGCTTCGGCACCAGTGAGCGCCAAAATGACGGCACTCAGGGCAATGAAAGACTGGAGCGGATATTCGAATACAAATGAGAGAGCCGTGGTTGGAAGCAAGCTTGCGAGAATATCCGGGTACTGCATGATTTGGTACAGACCACCAGCTGCCGATACAACAAACCAGGTAATCATGATCGGGCCGAATAATTGACCGATCGCGGACGTGCCCCGAGCTTGCAGCACAAAAAGCCCCGTAAGTATGAGCAACGAAATGGGTACGATCAACGGAGTCGCAGCAGGGAAGACAAGTTTAGTACCCTCAATGGCAGAAAGTACCGAAATTGCGGGCGTTACAATTCCATCACCATAAAAGAGTGAAATCCCGATGAGCCCCGCTGCCGTAAAAAGTATCACACGCCGCTTGCTTTTTTCGGCATGGCGGACCAGTCCGACGAGAGCCATGATACCACCTTCGCCGTGATTGTCGGCGCGCATCAGCAACGTGACGTATTTGATAGTGACAATCAGCGTGACGGACCATAAAATCAATGAAATGATTCCTCGAACATCGGACGGTGTCAGTGATAGTCCAGAAACATGAAAGATTGATTGGAGCGCGTAGAGTGGACTTGTGCCAAGGTCACCAAAAACCACACCAATTGCACCGATGAATAACCAGCCTGCATGTCGATTCTTGCCCATTGTTCACCAGTATAACACTTGTGGTTATAACATCGACGCCTCTCAACCGATAAAAAATGATATAATATAGTCCTAATGGCAATAGAACGAATCGTCGATACCAGTACGCATGTCGATGACAGCGAAGAGCAGCAAATAGAAGTGACGCTTCGACCGCAACGCTTCTCTGAATATGTTGGACAAGAGCATCTGAAAAAGAATTTGAAACTGGCAATCCAGGCAGCTAAAAAACGCGGCGAACCAGTTGACCATATACTACTGTATGGGCCGCCGGGGCTTGGTAAAACAACCATGGCGACAGTGATCGCTAACGAAATGGGCTCAAATATTCGCGTGACAGCAGGCCCAGCAATCGAACGGGCAGGTGATTTAGCGAGTATCCTGACGAATCTGGCTGACGGCGATATTTTGTTTATTGACGAGATCCATCGGCTTGCTCGGTCAGTTGAAGAAGTACTGTACAGTGCCATGGAAGATTACAAGCTGGATATTGTGATTGGTAAAGGGCCAGCGGCGCGGAGTGTGCGCCTGGACTTGCCGAAATTTACGGTGATTGGTGCAACGACCAGAGCGGGCGCGTTGGCGGCACCGCTGCGCGATCGGTTTGGTATGACCCATCGACTGGAATTTTATAGTAGTAGCGAAATCGAGCAGATTATTCGTCGTGCAGCCTCACTGCTGGAAAGCAAGATCGATCCGACAGCAGCAGCGATGTTGGCTGAGCGAGCTCGATTGACACCACGAATTGCCAACCGCCTGCTCAAACGCGTCCGAGATTATGCTGATGTGAATGGTGATGGCATCATCGATACTGTTATTGCCAAGGAAGCTTTGCAGATGCTCGAAGTTGATGAGCTTGGGCTCGATCCGGCGGATCGGCGACTACTTGGAAGCATGATTGAGCACTATGGCCATAATCCCGTAGGACTCACGACTATTGCGGCGTTGACCGGTGATGAAACAAGTACAATCGAGGACTTCCATGAGCCATATTTACTGCAGATTGGATTGATTGAACGAACGCCACGGGGTCGACGAGTAACGATAAAAGCAGCCAAGCATTTGGGTAAGTACCCGCAGCAAGAATTGCTATAATATAAATTATATGCAGCCCAACCAACCAACGGACTACGATCAGCCGGTCGCCTATGACAAAGATGGACGGCCTCTCTATGCTCATCCACCTAAATCCTCCGATCCTCCACAGCAAGTTGTGCAAGTCACTCGCCCGCTTGATCCGGCCGCGCCAACTATTACACCTGAAACACTCAAAAAACACGAAGCTTCAGTTGCCAAACACCCGACGCTTAACCTTAGTAAGGGCGAATATATTATTAGTGAAGTGCGTCGACACTGGATTGGTCTCTTTGGATCAATCGTTATTGGCGCCCTGCTTGCACTGCTGGTTATTGCGGGTCTCGCGATGTATCCAACACTTGTTCCAAGCGGTAATCCGCCATTCGATGCACTACTTTTGCCAGCAGCATTGCTTTTGGTGTTGATTGGCCTGGGTACTTATATAGTTGCTTGGGTGTATTTGAATAATAAGTTCTTTTTGACGAACGAGAGTGTCATTCAAGAAATTCAAACCAGCCTATTTGCACGCAATGAGCAGACCGTTAGTTTATCGAACATCGAAGATGCGAGCTATACGCAGAGTGGTATTTTGCAATTGATTTTCAATTACGGTTCGATTCGCCTCAGTACCGAAGGTGATGAAACAACGTATCGGTTTCACTATGTCTCAAATCCAAAAAAGCAAATCGCGCTTCTCAACAATGCAGTGGAAGCATTCAAAAACGGCCGACCTGTCGTGAGCGATTAGTGAGTACGGTTCTTTTTGACGTATTCGGCTTCACCGACAAGATCGGCGCGGAGCGTATAGCCTTTACAATTACCCGCAGTATCGCAGTCAGTCGCGTCGTAGTGGTAATTCGGACCTTTGCCCGCGCTTACAGCCGCGAGTCGTCGCTCGACATCATCAGATGTGTTGCCGCCATCAGCTAATTTTTGCAACTCATCTTTGCTCAGTGCTTCTTTGCCAAGCGTAAAACCATCAGGATCGGTGAAAAGCGCCGGGTCAACCGATGGCAATGTTGCTGATGTGAGGGTGGCAGGGTAGTTACTGTGTTGCTTGTAGTAGACTTCTTCGAGTGCGTAGTGCATCGCATTAATTGCTGTTTTGCGCTGATTGTTTTGGTCGGCAACCTTGAGGCTGTTTACCTGCACGAATACGAGCACAGCGGCGATGGCAAGTACAATTGTGATTGCAATCAACTCGATAACGGTAAAGCCGTTTTGCGTGGATTTGCCAGGATGTGTCATTGGTCCTTATTATAGCAAACCACTCGACTCATGTATAATAGAAGGTATACAAAAGAGAGGGGAAGTATGGCAAAAAAGACCGACAAAACGGCAGCGACAGCAACGGCAAACGCACCCGCGAGTGAAGGTAAGCTGAAGGCACTCGGCCTCGCAATGGATCAAATCACTAAGCAGTTCGGTGACGGCTCAATTATGAAATTGGGTGAGGCGCATAAAGTTGATGTGGAACTTATCCCATCGGGCGCGCTCAGCCTAGATTTGGCACTTGGTGGCGGCTATCCAAAGGGTCGTATCATTGAGATTTATGGTCCTGAAAGTTCGGGTAAAACGACGCTGACATTGCACGCTATCGCCGAAGTGCAAAAGAATGGCGGCACAGCAGCCTTTATTGATGCCGAGCATGCCCTTGATCCTGCATATGCAAAGCGTTTGGGTGTTGATACCGATAATCTTCTTGTATCGCAACCGGATAATGGTGAACAAGCGCTCGAAATTGCTGAGACATTGGTGCGCAGCAACGCAGTTGACCTTGTGGTGATCGACTCGGTCGCCGCCTTGGTACCGCAGGCTGAAATCGATGGTGAGATGGGCGATAGCCACATGGGGCTGCAAGCTCGATTGATGAGCCAGGCACTGCGTAAACTCACTGGTATCATTAACAAGTCCAAAACAACTGTCATTTTCATCAACCAAATCCGTATGAAGATCGGCGTCATGTTTGGTAACCCAGAAACGACGACTGGTGGTAATGCGCTCAAATTCTACGCCTCGGTCCGTATCGATATCCGTCGTATTGGACAGATCAAAAACGGTGAAGATATCATTGGTAATCGAACGAAAGTAAAGATCGTCAAAAACAAGATTGCTCCACCTTTCCGTGTGGCTGAATTTGACATCATGTACAACGAGGGCATTAGCAATACTGGTGATGTGCTTGATTTGGCCGTTCAGCACGGTATCGTTGGCAAAGCCGGTGCATGGTTTGACTATAACGACGAGAAAATTGGCCAAGGCCGTGAAGCCACCAAAACATTCCTCAAAGGAAATCCAAAAGTCCTTGCCGAGATTGAAAAGAAAGTTCGCGAAAAAGTAGCCCAAGAAGAGGCCTAACATGGCAGGTCCTGTAGCGGATGCAAGCTTGGCAGAGTGGCAAGCGTATATACAGCAAAAGATAACCGAACGTGGATTTGCAGACGAGACGACACAGCAAAAATTTATATTGCTCGTCGAAGAAGTTGGTGAGTTGGCAAAAGCTCTCCGCCCACTTGAAGGCATCAAGACTTCAAATGATTCAGACAAGTTAGAAATCGAACATGAGGCAGCAGATGTCTTTTGGCTACTCTGCACTATTTGTAATGGTCTGGGCATCGACCTGGATGCAGCCTTGCGATCGAAGGACGAAAAAAACGAAAAACGCGTCTGGAAGTGATGAAAATCACCGCTCTTACTGTTCAGCAGCGTGACCCGAATCGGGTGAATGTGATGGTGGACGGGAAATACCGGTTTAGCTTAGATATTACGCAGGTCGGCGATCTTGGTATGAAGGTCGGTAACGAGTATAGCGACAAAGAACTCGCAGAACTTGAGACCGAAAGTCAATTTGGTAAGCTATATGCCAGGGCGTTGGAGTATTGTTTGCTACGGCCACATTCGGCGCGGGAAATGAAGGACTATCTATATCGCAAGACGCTAACGAAGAAATACAAAAGCAAGCAGACTGGTGAGTTAAAAGAGCGTGTCGGAGTGAGCCAAAGCGTGGCAGACCGTGTGTTTACACGCCTGATTGAACGCGGCTATATTGATGATGAAAGATTTGCCCACTATTGGGTGGAAAACCGTCATCAAACAAAAGGTACGAGCCGGCGCAAACTAAAGGCAGAGTTGGCTGCGAAGGGGGTCGATAGGGTCATTATTGAACGTGCGCTTGGGGAATCTGAGCGGTCGGATGAGCAAGAATTACGAAAGATTATTGCCAAGAAGCGTTCTCGCTACCCAGACGAGCAAAAGTTCATGCAATACCTTGCCCGCCAAGGTTTTTCATACGATGATATCAAGTCAGCTCTGTCAGAGGATTCAGATAGTACCACTACGTAAAGCGGACATTATACAAAACATGTCCGATCGGACATATGTTGTATGACATAATGAAGAACTCGTAAGTTCGTAGTTCATTTTTTTGTATCGATACGGACTGTTTCGGGCTGTGGTGAATTATGCCGAAATGGATTGACATAGTGTCGACTGGCGGCGGCAACGGCGGATTCTTTCACCTTGCCCGATTTGATGATAATAGTCGTATCATTGACTTCGACGATTTGGCTGCGATGCACCAATAGCTCGTCGTCTGTAAAGCTTTTGAGGAGGGGGCGTTTGACATTTAACTGCTGAATCACAAAACTATCGACATCAACAACATAATCCGTCACCTTGCCGATTTTTGTTCCGCGGTCATCAATCACGTGCTTGCCCTCAAGCGCGAAACCAAGTTCATAGATCGCTTTGTCATTAATAATATCGTCAGGTTCAACGAATTCATCACTCGAATCGACAATCATACCCAGACTGCCAAGTTCGCGAATATCGACAATGCGGAGATACGAAGGCGTATGGTCTAAGTGTTGCCCCTCGACCAGGTATGCAATAACCGATAAATTATGCGGATTAATGACGGCAACGCTTGTCCGGGCCAATTCCTTACCGGTCTGCAATCCCATAACGGGTGTTCCTATCAGTTGTGATCCGGTGAGTAGCATACCTCTAGTATAAGCGAAACGAGAAATAACTGCTATTCAACAAATGGGTTTGCTCGTGGTGATGGAAAGACGAGCGTCTCTCCGCCATCACTGCTATTGTGAAGATTTTTGATACGATCGATGGTTTTTTTGTCGAATTGAGTGACGCTACTTGTGGGCGTATCGGTGGTTGATTGATTGGCACTGACCAGAACATCATAAAGTGCATAGACAGCCACGGCGAGCAAAAGACCACCAACAGTGATAAATACGACGAGATGGTGCTTGCCGATGAATCGCTTTAGTGGTTGAAGGATGCTTGTGAGATCATCAGTTTTCATCGTATGTATACCTCAATGGTGAGTGGATTGGTGGTGACTTGGTTCCCGTTATCGGTGGCGCGTGTGAGTGAGATGCCAGTCAACTGCATTTTTGTCAGGTTAATTTCAATAGAATGGATGAATTTCATAATGGCTTTGTAATCAACCGGTGTCTTAACCGTGACAGAGACACTAGTTGATTTCAGTCCGGCGGGCGTGAGGGGTTGTGGACTGGCTGGCGTTGCTGCGGCGCTACTGCCGGATGTTGGCGTATCGGCGGTGAAGTTATAGCTTGAAATTGTGACGCCCGATGCCTTGGCGTACGTATTAAGGTCGCTGATGATCTGATTTTGGTATTGGTATGACTTGCTGTCGGCAACGATATTCTTCGCGCGGTTGACGGCAACACTATCTTGGTCGAGTTGTTTTTGGAGTTGTTGCAGGTTGGCGATATCGCTACTGCTTGCTGTTGCCTCCTTGGCCGCCTTGTCGACGTCGGCTGCATACGAAGCTAGCGCGCTGCGGAAAAACCAGAACCCAACCCCTGCTGCGGCAACCATCAACACAATCGTGATGCTTAATATAAGCCGGAGACTGGTTGGGGTGATGCCTTTGTTCTTTTTTTCGCTCATTGCTGCATTGCCGTTTTATTTAGTTGTGCGCTCAAATCAACTGCGAACGGATAGGCTCCAGTGGCCTGTGCGTCGGTTGCTTGGGTAATATTCTGAAAATAGACGTTCGTAAACATATTGGATTTTTGGAAGTTTTCTTTCAGCTGCGTTGCTTGAGCGTATGATTTTGCATGGGTGGAAAAGGTGATTTGTTTACCAAAGTCAGCAGCCTTTAGGTTGAGTGAGTCCAAAACAACACCTTGAGGCAGCAGTTTGGTGATAGCAAAAACGACCGATGTATAGTTAACACTGTTATTCAGGATTTGGTTGGCAATAGTAAGGTTTTGTCGGTAGTCATCGGCGGCCTTACGGACATTGTTGTAGGCAGCTGCTTTAGACGAGTTGTCGTTACTTTTCGTGACAGATGACGACTCGTTCATGTTCAAGACGACATAAAACGCTGCACAGATGAGCGCAAGCCCGGCGAGTCCAACAATAGTCAAAATGTTATAGCGAAACAGCAGCACATTTGTGCGGGCCGCTTCAATGTCACGTTTTGTATCATCGGGGAGGAGATTGATCATTGCCACATTGCTCCCTTGGGGATATTTGCCAGCCCAGCAACGCTAATATAGCGTGATCGGAATTGTTTGGCTGGTTGTGGCAACTCACCAAAATCAAGCACTTGCCATGGATTGGCGGTGCGGGCAGGCATGACAAGTTCATTCGTAAAGTATTCGCCGATACCTGGCACGTTGCTTCCGCTGCCGACAATTAATATTTGCTCAAGCCGTCGATCATTACTGAGGCGTTCGTTGTAATAGCGGATGACTTTGCGTGTTTCGGTAATAATACTACGGAGTGCGGGTTTGAGCGCACTCGTGAGTTTCGCCTGTTTTGCGCCAGGTGCAAGGCCGTTGAGCACCTTTAACTGATGGGCGTTTTCCAGTGTGACGCCAAGTTTCTTGGCAATATCGAGCGTAAAGGTGTTGCCGCCCTTGGCAATACCACCGGTAATACGCACGGATCCATCCAGTACTGCAATATCGGTATTGGCGGCACCGATATCGACGATAACGGTTGGCAGATACCCTTCTTCGGTTAGTTTTAATACTCGAGCAACTGCATTGATTGCCGGTTCAACAAGTGTGACATTCAAACCAACGGCATTGCAGGCATCAAGTGCATTGTCGACGAGTTTGCGCGGCACAGCACTCATGATAACGGTGATAGTCGTATCGTTGCGTTCGATAATTTCATAATCGACATACAGTAGCGACATAGGGAGCGGAATGTACTGACCAACCTCAATAGCAACGGCATCTTTGAGGGTTTTTTCAGCATTTGCAGGCACGGTGAACGTTCGCGAAAACGTCCGAGACGTGGGGATGCCAAGTGCAACCTCTTCGCTTACGAGTGTTCCCACTAATTTGTGTTCCATCAAGGTCTGCAGACTTGAGAGAAGGTATTCGTTATCTTCATCAAGGGCTTTTTTGATTTTTAGCGGATCGAGATCGATGGCACCATACCCAGTTACTGTATGACGATGCAGATCAACCGACATGACTTTCATATCGGTGCTACCGATATCCAGGCCAATAATGGGTTTGTCTTTATGTAGTAATTTTGTCATGATGCCCACGCGCGGTTTTCATGTGCTATTGTAGCATGATTACGCTGATTTTGCTTATGATTTGATGTTCTGAGCCAGGCTGGCAATCGGCCCCATCACACTGGCGGCGATCAAACCAACCGCACCACCCATGATGACGATCATTACTGGCTCGATGATTGAACTAAGCCCGTTGATAGCAGTGTCGACTTCTTCTTCATAAAACTCAGCTACTTTGACCAAAACAACTTCGGTCTGGCCAGTTTCCTCGCCAACTGATAACATTTGTGACACGATTGCAGGGTACAGCCCGCCTTCTTCCAGCACAGTTGAAAGTTGCTGACCGTTTTTGACTTTATCGACTGCGGCCAGTAGCGACTCTTCATAGACAACATTACCAAGTGCATGGGCAGTGACTGTCATCGATTCGATAACCGAGACACCTGCGCCAATCAGCGCAGAAAATGTTCGGGCGAAACGGGCGACGACAACTTTGCGAATAATGCCATTGACTGCAGGGATTCGCAGTACAAGTTGGTGGAATTGCTTGCGACCAGCAGGGGTATGGATGTAGCGGAGAACCAGCCATATTGCAAAGACGAATGCCGGTATGACCAAGTACCACCATGCCAAAATGAAGGCACTTATACTCAGCATGGCTTGTGTAATGAACGGTAGCTCAGCGTCTGGTCCACCGAGGTCTTTGAGGATTTTGCCAATCTGGGGGATGACAAATAGCATCAAGCCGAAGAAGGCGACAACAGTGATGACGAGGAGCACCATAGGATAGGTCATGGCACTTTTGATCTTTTTGCGGATTGAAGCGTTTTTTTCCTGCTGCAAGGCTAGGCGTTTGAGGATCTCGTCGAGGATACCGGCCGCTTCACCGGCGCGGACCATGTTGACGTAGACATCACTAAAGGTACCTGGATATTTCGCAAGCGCGTCACCAAGTGGCGCACCCCCCTCAACTTCTTTGATAACACTGCCAAGAATTGATTTGAGTGCGGGGCTTTCGCTGTGCTGTTCAAGCGAGCTGAGCGATCGCAGCAGCGGGACACCTGCACCAACCATTGCACTGAGTTGTCGAGTGAAAATCACCAAGTCATCTGATTTTACCTTGCCGCCACCACCAAGTAATTTGCCAAAACTAGAGCCACTGCTACTCTTTTTTGCTGGGGTGACACTCAAGGGGCGCAGTTTTTGTTTGCCGAGTGCCTGCATGACTGCGGCTTCGTCGGGGGCCTCCATTGTGCCTTTTGTTGTTTTATCGCCCGTTTCTGATGTGGCTATGTATTGATACAGCGGCATATTACTCCTTCGTTACCCTCAGTACTTCTTCGATGGTCGTTTCTCCACGCAGCGCTTTGATGAGTCCGTCGGTTTGCATTGTAATCATACCATCAGCAATGGCTTGATCCTGTAGCTGATTGCTGGTCCCATTGGCGGCAATTAATTTTTGGATAGGGATCGTGTTGTTGAGCACTTCGTAGATACCTAATCGTCCTTTAAACCCGTCATGACGGCCGCTTTCATCTTCTGAGGCACCGGGCTTGTAGAGAGTTTTGATGCCGTTTTCGTCGGTGCTCAGAGGCGCATCGCCACCAATTCCCTGGCTTGCGGCCAGTTTTTCCAGCTCGTGAATATAGCGAAAATCCTGATTGCTTTTTAAATTGAACAAACGAATGATGGCGTCTTTTTCCTCATCAGTCGGCTGATAAGGAACACGGGTTGTTTTGTCGAGTCGGCGAACAAGGCGCTGACCCACGATGGCTCGAACGGTGCTGGCAATAAGAAATGGTTCGATATCCATATCAAGCAGACGGGGGAGGGCAGTGGCAGCGTTATTGGTGTGGAGTGTGCTAAAGACCAAGTGACCCGTGAGTGCTGCCTGGACGCCCAGGTTTGCAGTTTCGCCGTCACGGATCTCACCGACCATGATGATATTCGGATCCTGACGGAGGAGTGCGCGGAGTCCTGCCGCAAAGGTCATACCGGCTTGGGGATTGGTCTGCGTTTGGTTGACGCCAGGGATCTTATACTCCACCGGATCTTCGATCGTGCTGATGTTGACGTCTGGCCGATTTAACTGGGATAAGATGCTAAACAAGCTGGTTGATTTACCTGATCCAGTTGGGCCGGTGACGAGAATCATGCCGTGGGGCTCGGTAATGGCTTCACTGATTGTAGCCAGGGAATAGCCCCAGTAGCCGAGCTTATCCAGGCTAATTGCTTGATTCGATTCGTCCAAAATACGCATAACGATCTTTTCGCCATCGCTAATCGGTAACGTACTGACACGTAGTGCATATTGCTTACCGGCAACTTTTACCTTGAAGCGACCATCCTGCGGCACGCGCCGTTCATCGATTTTGAGGTTTGACAGAATTTTGATGCGACTGACAAGTGCGGCATGGACATTACGGGGTAGGCGGTTGACTTCTTTTAGCACACCGTCGATACGATAGCGGATCTGCACAAATTCCTCTCGTGGTTCAATATGGATATCACTCGCATTGCTTCGGATCGCGTATTCCAACAGTAGGTCAATCGTCTGCGCGATTGGTGAGTCCTCACTGACTTCGTCGGCGCTGACATTTTCTTCATGCGGCTCTGTTTCTTCACGCTGAATATCGATAACTTCGGAGAGTTCCTTGTTGACGTCGCCACGGTAATTTTCAAGAGCGGCCTGAATACTGGCATGCGAAGTGATGTAGGTGCGGACATTTTCGCCGATTTGTTTTTGGATAAAGTCCAGCGCCTGAACATCATCCGGATCCTCCATAGCCAAATGCTGCAAACCATTTTCGTCGATTTGAAATAGGATCGCATTGTACTGTTTGGCGATTCGTTCGGGAATTTTAGTCAAGACGTCATACGGGATAGTTTTGGGATCAAGTTCGATATAGGGAATTGCAGCATAGTCAGCGAACAACTTTGTCAGAGCGGTGTCGTCAATGAGTTCGCTTTCGATTGCTGTTTGTTGTAGGGAGCGATGCGAATTGACGCTCTCGGTTTTGAGCGTCTCGATTTGCTCCTGAGAAAAACGTTCACTCTTTTTGAGCAGTTTCTCCAATGTCCCATCCGATATCTGCATGATGCTTATGACTATTGTAGTCGAGGCACCGGCAAATTGCCAGCGCTTTTTATGGGGGTACGAACTGCGCTATACTGGCAGGTAATGATACGGATTAACAGTGAACAGGCAATGCGTGAATTTGGTGAGAGGATTGGGCGATCGGTAAGAGGTGGCGAAGTGATTGAGCTCATCGGCGATGTTGGTGCGGGCAAAACGACGTTTGTGCGTGGGCTTGCAACAGGGATGGGTGTCACAGAAACGGTCCAAAGCCCTAGTTTTACGATTAGTCGGGTATATGACACCGATGATGGACGACGATTGGTCCACTATGATTTTTACCGTTTAAGCGATGCGGGGATCATGGCTGATGAATTGTCCGAAGCAATGCATGATGACAAAGCGGTCATTGTTATCGAGTGGGCAGATGCTGTTGCGAATGTACTTCCAGAAGAGCGTGTGACATTGACAATTCGGGCGAACGCAGATGATACGCGGATGGTAGAAGCGTCGGTAAAGGGCGAAGTGAATCGTGAACTGGAGGAACAGTTGCAATGATCATCCTGCTTGACACCTCAACACCAACGGCATATTTAACAGTGGTTGATGGTGACGAAACACGGGAGTATGAATGGCAGGCGGAGCGACAGCTCGCCCACGGTTTGCTCAAATGGCTCGAAGAACGATTGAGCGAGCAAGAAAAAAACTGGCAGGACATAACAGGAATAGGGGCTTTTCAGGGGCCGGGCAGTTTTACGGGGTTGAGGATTGGGCTTACCGTGTTGAACACGCTTGCTGACAGCCTACAGATTCCTATTGTTGGTGCGAACGGAGATGCATGGCAACAACGTGCGATAACACGTCTTCAAAATGGTGACAATGACCGTATTGTCCTTCCGCACTACGGTAGTGACGCTAATATCACCAAACCGCGCAAATAAGCTTGCGCGGCTGCTAGCCTTGGGGCTACAATAAATATAGTTTGTGAGAGTATTCATCGTGATATCACTGATGAATCTCGACAAGCTTTTGAAGATTTACCGAAGACAAACGACGTCCGCCATTTCAGCACACGACTGATCATTGCTATTAGGACGCTACCTGGCAGCGGACGCGGGAAGGATAGACAGATGATAGAGGGTATTATTGCCGCAGTTGTTGGTGCTCTTTTGGGCGTGGGCGGAACAATTACCTATAGTCGCAATCGTAGTGCGGCAAACAAAAACAAAGCCGAGCAAACCCTGGCCAAAGCACAAGAAAAGGCGAGTAGTATCGTCCTGAAAGCCAAAGACGAAGCGCTAGAGCTAGAGAATGAGCGCCGCAAAGAGTGGAAGAAAACTGAAAATCGCCTAGCCGAGCGTGAGCTGAGCCTCGACAAAAAACTGGATGATTTGGATAAGCGTGCAGAAAAACTGCGCTCTCAGGAAGATGAAGTCGAAAAGCTCAAAGACGAGATCCGTGATGTTCGTAAAAAGCAGCAAGAAAAGTTGGAGAAAATTGCCAAACTGACCAAAGCCGATGCGACTCAGAAATTAATTGAGATGACCGAACGTGATATCAAGCATGATCTCACGGGCCTCGTGTCGAAACTACAAAAAGACGCCATGGATGATGCCGAAGAACGCGCGCAAACGATTATTCTGACAGCAATGGAGCGCATGAGTTCAGAAGTTACTGCAGAACGCACAGTCACCGCAATCAAATTGGCCGATGAGGAAATGAAAGGCCGCATCATTGGTAAGGAAGGCCGCAATATTCAATCATTGCAGCGGGCAACCGGTGTCGATATTTTGGTTGACGATACACCAGGTATGATCGTTCTTTCGAGCTTTGATCCTGTGCGCCGTCAGGTGGCACGCTTAAGTCTGGAAATGCTGATGAAAGACGGGCGTATTCACCCGGGTCGTATTGAAGAGGTTGTTGCAAAAGCTGAAAAACAAATCGAAAAAGAGATCAAACAGGCTGGGGAAGATGCCGCTCGTGAAGTTGGCGTGACCGGTATTCCACGTGAGATGTTGCAGCTCCTTGGTGAGCTTAAATTCCGTACGTCGTATGGTCAGAATGTTCTGCTGCATAGCACCGAAATGGCACATCTTGCTGGTATGATTGCCGAAGAAATTGGAGCGAATGTTCGCACGGTCAAAATCGCCACATTGCTGCACGATGTTGGCAAAGCGGTGACACACAAAGTTGAAGGCAAACATCATCATATCGGTGCTGAACTGGCGCGCAAGTATGGCATGAAAGAAGAAATCGCCCATGCCATTGAAGCTCATCATGATGATGTCGAAGCGACGACACCAGAAGCGCTCGTTGTTCGTGTTGTTGATGCATTGTCGGCGGCTCGTCCTGGTGCACGCAATATCAGTGCCGAGAACTTCGTTGAACGCATGAAAGATTTGGAAAACATCGCGACAAGCTTTAATGGTATCGATAAAGCATATGCAATTAGTGCCGGACGTGAAGTTCGAGTTATCGTTAGCCCAAAGACAGTTGATGATCTGAGTGCAATTAAACTCGCGCGCGATATTGCGACGAAAATTGAATCAACAATGCAGTACCCCGGCACGATCAAAGTCAACGTTATCCGCGAAACACGCGCGGTTGAATTCGCTAAATAATTTTACGTTTCTTGCTATTCGCAAGTGGTGTCTCGTGAGCGGCGATCCCTACAGCAACGGCGATGAGGGCGATGTTTTTGATAATGTATTGTCCTTCAAGGTTAGGGACAAATGGCGCACTCCAGGTGTGTTCGGGTACGAGTATGAGTGGTGAGCAAACGACAGCCATGTGAATGAAGAGCAGTGCGATAACGATCCGAGTTGCTTGTGGTATGAGAAAAAGTATACCGATTAAACACTCGACAAACGCGAGTGTTATATAGGCTGCGTCAAAATATTGGAGGCCGACTGTTCTTTCGGTCAGTGCATGCGCCAAAGGACTCGCGGAACTAAGTCCAGCGATTTTGAGAATCCCAAAATAAAAGAAAATAATAAAAAAAGCGATTCTTGCGATAGGGACATACCACTTTTTCGCAAGTCGGATGATCGTACTGTCGATGGTTTGAATTATCGTGCCCACGCACCTACTGTAGCACAAGCACGATTATTTGGTGGCGGGATTGCGAATGCCAATTGCTGAGATGATACCACCGGCGAATAGGAGGAGTGACATCGCAACGACACCATGATGAAAACCGTCGAGTGTCACCGAAGATCCAATGATCAAACCGATCGAAGCAATGGCGACGAGACCCGCTATACGAGCAATGGCATTATTGACAGCCGATCCGATGCCAGCGTGCTGCTTGCTAATGTCGCTCAGTACGGCGGCAGTGAGTGGTGCAACGGTCATCGATAGCCCGAGTCCGAACAGCAAGATGCCGGGTAACAACTGTGTCCAGTAATTGATTTCACTATCAACGCGGAGGAATGATAGGAAACCAACTGCAGCGATAGTGGGTCCCATAGCCATAAAGAATCGTGGCCCAAAACGGCCGGCCAATGCGCCAAATCGGGGCGAGAGGAAAAACATGATAATGGTGACCGGGAGTACGGTAAGGCCGGCAACAAATGCAGGATAGTGACCGACTTGTTGAACGAAAATGATAATCAGGAAAGTGGCAACCGACAGGCCTGCATAAATACTGGTTGTTGCTAGATTGCCGATACTGAAATTATGGATTTTAAACAATTCTAACGGCAGCATTGGCTTTGGCGTGCGTCGTTCCCACCACAGGAAAGCGATCAGCGCAGTGATCCCACAAACAAGCGGCCAAAAAATCAGCGGGTCATTCCAGCCGAATTTTGGCTGTTCGATCAATGCATAGACCGTTCCAGCTAGTCCAGTTGTACACAGCACGGCGCCGATCCAATCGATTGATGTATGCCTGCTGGGTACGTCAGTTGGCAGTCGACGTATAAGCCACAGGGTGACAATTGTCGGAATAATATTGATGACGAAAACAGCTCGCCACGACAGGGTGTCGATTAATAATCCGCCAACAAGTGGCCCGATGATGTAAGCGATACCTGTCCATCCAGTCCATGTACCAATGGCTTTAGCTTCGGCGCCACCGTTAAAATATGAAATGATGAGAGCGAGCGAGCTGGGAACCAGAAGTGCACCAAAAACACCCTGCAGAGCTCTGGCGATAATAAGCATCGGAGTATTTATAGCAGCAGCGCATACGATCGAAGCGACACAAAAACCGATAATTCCCCATATGAGGATTCTTTTGCGACCAAAGACATCTGACAGTGCGCCGGCAACAAGTATGAGCGCACCCAATGTGACAAGGTATGCATCGCTGACCCATTGCTGGGTGGCGAGTCCACCGCCGAGTTCGTTATCAATTGCCGGGAGTGCAACATTGACAACCGAACCATCCAAGAATGTTAAAAACGATGCGAAAATCGCGATAATAAGCACAAGTCGCTGCTGCTTCGTCATGGGTTCAGTATACCCTTACTCACACACCGCCTGGTACATTGCCCGTGCTTGTTCAAATCCAATCACCCAGCCCGTCTGGCGGATACTGCGATAAAACGGTGTCTGTAGTAGGTTGCCATTGGCATCGTATACTTCGGGGAATCCGCCGTTTTCAATCATTTTTAACTCATATTTATCCAAGTGGTAACGGGCGGCTTTTTTGTATCGTACGTCACCTGTTTGTTTATAAAGCAGTATCAGAACCTTGATATATTCCATGCCCCAAAAACTCCAAATAGCATCACCGCCATAACTTGCAACGGCGAGCCGAACAGCCAAAAATTGACGGTGTGCACGGATGTCCTGCTGATATTTAATTGCGAAGGGCTGATCGATTTTTTGTTGTTGAATATATTCAACAGACTGCCGGTAATAGTTGGACTCACGCGGGTCTAACGGATCCAAGAATCCGGTCGATAGCACAATTAACCAGTCGGATGAATAATACGAATACGCAATGCCCTCATCGGATAAATCCTCCAAAAAGTACCCTTTATCTTTAAGCCAAAATGCGTCGAGGATTCTTTTTTTCAAATCTTTTAGGTACGTCTTATCTTCCGGGATGATACCAAGTGTCATTGCTAATTGGGTTGTTTTCCAAAAAATCACATTGTCATAAAATGCACTTCGCCGACGAGTAATATCTTTGGCGCCAGACAGGTGAACCTCTCGTTTAATAAGCCCTGTTTCTTTATTGAGTACCTTGTCTTTGTAGCCTTTGTACAATGTTTGCAATGTGTCCATATATTCGTGGAGAAGGCGCTTTGTTGCGGGTAGGGTATCAAGCTGCTCACGTGGTGAGGCGTAGTGGTGGGGTGATGCCAATTCCTTTCCGTCGAGCGCTGCGAGTGCGTACAAAATACCATAGAGTGCATCTGATGGATATGCATAAAAATTGACGCACGTTGCGCTATAGGGACCCATCGAGACAATTGTTGTGGTAAGCGTCGGGCTTTTTGCAAAAACTCCCAGTGCATAAGCAACTGATTGCAAATAAACTGCCTGACGACGCTGCCAATCATCCTCATGCGATGGGATCATGCGATCAAGCATAGGGTAATAAAATACGCCAAGATTACGAACGAAGAGACCGTTAAAATGATCACCCGAAATGAGCAGTAGTTTGTTTGGGTTATATCGCAGCGTATGAATATCGGCAATGATGTCGTCGACCGTTTTGCTGGTTGATGCTGGACTATGAAAATAACGTGTTGTCAGAATGTAGAGGCCTGATTGGTAGATGGCGAACAGCCGCCAAAACCAGTTGTTTTTGACTTTCAAGCGGGCGTTGTTGTCGATTGTTTCATGAACTTCACGATCTAGTTTGATACGAAAGGGAAGGCGAATAATACTGAGTCGTGTAAAGGGGTTGGTGACGTAGGTGGCAACGAGTGAGGCTGCCACCATGGTGCCGAAGATGAGTTCGAACATACTAGTTCATGATATAACAGAAAGGACATCGGCTAAAGCCCTGTCGCTACGGCCAAGCAAGGCTTTCTCAAACTGCCGCAGGCAGTTTTCGCCTCGGTCGAAGGTTTGAACCGCTCAGGCTATGCCATAGAAAAAAGACTACCAGAAGGCAGTCTTTTTTCTATGGTCGGGGTGAAAGGACTCAAACCTTCGACCTCTCGGTCCCAAACCGAGCGCGCTATCAACTGCGCCACACCCCGATGGTCAGGAATTAGTATAGCAGATATGGGGTGCGCTG
>JALQVV010000077.1 GCA_023260255.1 Candidatus Saccharimonadia bacterium | reverse complement strand
GTTATCGTCTTTTTATTTTGTATCAAGGTCATAAGATTATCATAGCAAAAGACGACCAAGTGGTCGTCTCTCTGATATGGCGGGAATTATCGGCGAAGTTAGGAGTAAGCTTATCGACAGGCACTAACTCTCTGTACGCTCTTTACGCACTGCTATATTTCCTTGCATTAAGGCGAACCCTAGCGCAGAGGCGCCCAAGGGAACGAGAATATTACGTGCATTAATAAGTTCGTGAGCTTTTGCGTGACTACCGTCATATTGGGGTACAACCTCGTTATCGCTCTGCTGTACCGATATAGTCGCTTCCGCTTGAGTCTGCGCTTGGTGTGCTTCATGAGTTAACCATCCAGCAGTTCCGAGTGCAGCTATTCCGCCACCAAGAGCAAGCATTGCAGCAATTTTTCTCAAGCCAAGCGTTACTTCTTCTCGGCTCAGGCTTTTTTCACTATCAGTATAGCTAGGTACAGTTTCCGGTATTGATTCAATCACCACGGTAGGCGCCTCATTAATGAAAGTCTCGCTCACTTTCATGGCGTTAATTTCTGATTGATAGGCTGGATCCTGGTGAAGTTCAGACATTTTTTGTTTTCGTTATTAAACTTACATTATATTAACATAAGTACTATAAAAAGTCAATATATACAAAAACTCTACGTAATTTTGCATGTATAGTGTCAATCTCTTGGCGGAGGATTATCTACGAGGTTGGAAGGGAATTATCTTAACGGCTGGCCGCTACTCACATGAACATGGAGGTGTTTTGAGTCCTGATACTCACCCAAATTGGTGAGTACACGACAACTGCCATTTTCATCTGTCACTTGTTTTGCTACTTCTTGTACCACAGCAAGAAGCTCTTTACCCAATGTATTATCGAGTTCAAGAAGGGAGGGGACGTGGTTTTTAGGTGTAACCACGATATGGACTGGCCAAAACGGACGTGTGTGATAATAGGCTAAAATATTTTCCGTCTCTTTCACAATTTTTATATCTAACTTACGCGGAATAATAAGGTCGCAGTAGATATCGTTACCTTCGTAATTTGTCATGGTATTATCATAGCAAATCAAAAGACGACCGAATGGTCGTCTCTCTGATCTGGCAGAGGATTATTTACCCGATAAGAAGTGAGCTACTTTAGTCTCAACACAATCGCCGAAGCGTACGAAAGAAGCTTATCTCTTACTTCGTCTTCAGATAGCCCAAGTCTGCCTGGGGAAGTAAGTTCATTAATGACCTCAGTGTAGTCATGAAATTCAACAGTAAAACCAAGTTCACCGAAAAACTGCTCAAAATGCGCTTGGCTTTCAAATGCATTGCCCATGTTGTTACGTTGTGTAGTGTTCATGAGCGTTGTATTAACACTTGGAACACGCTGATTCTGGCTATTCCTAAACTGTTTTGTCGCGCCATCACCCGAGATCCAAACACCACCAAACTCTTCCAATACAGCTCGAATATTGCGAGCAACCTCAGCTTTTTCATCAAAGTCGAGATAGCGCAGGAGTCCTTCATTTATAATCGTCACTCGCTTCGCTACATCAAAGTATTTTGTCGCCTCGTCAAAGTCACCGCGTCGCAGAGCGTTACCACCAATAATATGCAGATTGTCTGGTACGGTCGTGATGTTGTCCAAAATAGCTTTCTTCCGGTGGGCAATTTCTGGCAGATCAATCTCAACATATTGTGTTTCTGCAGTCCGAGCAAATAGTAAGCCTCTAGACGAGAAACCAGCCGCCAATTCAATTACTTGTGATGTTCCCTGTTCGGTGAGCAGTCGATCGATCAGCTTACTCCTCGCTTCCAACTCTACGGCGATCCGAGTTACCATTAATTCGTCCTCGATGGCACCATAGCTACGGTGTATTTCGTCGAATATCTCTTGTGAATAGGGAATATCTGAGAACGTACGCGGATAGGCTGTGAGGATTGCCGTTGGCATGACATCGCTGAATTTGCTGTCGTCTATTTCCATGAGTTCATCATATCAAAAAGACGACCGTTTGGACGTCTCTTTGATCTGGCGGAGGATAATAGACGAAGTAAGAAGAGGATTGCTTTAAGATACTCATATGAAATATGAGCACATAGTGACAATTAAGAAATATATGTTATAATAATCCTCATACACCGCCCGGTGTTGACCGAATGCCGATGACTTCAGGAGGTAAAGGCATGAGGAAAGTATTTGATTCGTTACCGAGCGTCAAGCAGATCCTCATCACGATGGCGGTCTGTCTTGCTCTCGGTGTGGCCGTCGCAGGGTTTCACCCCAAAGCGCTCATTGCGCTGGCAATGGGTGTGCTGGTTTTAGCGATGGTGACGCTCCGGAACTACAACCCGATGGCGTGGGAGGCGTACAACGACCCTCTCGCTCACTCGATGCGGCTCCAGCGTGACAAGGCGGCCGAGCAACTTCGATCGATCGTCCACGCCCATGACCTCGGCGACACCACAGCCCTGAGTCTGGAGATGGACCACGCTCGCCAGCTCGTCCACGAGATGTACTCACCAAAAGGGCGGCGATAGTTGCCCCGTTAACTCACATGGATGCAGACCCCCGTCTCCCATGAGAGGAGCGGGGCGTTTGCATTGGAAATTACGGAGTGACTCCGCGTAGGGAGTCGAACAAAAAGACGACCGGATGGTCGTCTCTCTGATATGGCGGAGGAGGGGAGGTATCGCTCCACTTTGTTCCGCTCCTCCGTTTGCTCATGCTGGCGAAAGTAAACTTTCCCAGCATTTCGCTGCACTGCGCCGAACTCCGCGCCCGTTTTGCTGCGCAAAACCGCGGGAGTTCGGATCTCCAACTTCCGAAGCAAGAAAAATAGAGCCCAAATGGACTCTATTTTTCTTGGCGGAGGAGGGGAGATTCGAACTCCCGCTCCAGGTTTCCCCGGACTAACGATTTAGCAAACCGTCCCCTTCAGCCACTTGGGTACTCCTCCTTAATTGTGAGTGACGCATGTCACATAACTCATGCCCCGACTCGTAAATTCACTTCAACCCCTGGGGCTGAAGGGGACGGAGACCGTCCATAAATTTGCGTTTCACGCAGCAGCCACTTGAGTACTGCCTCGGGTTGGGATCCTGTCTTTGATGAGACTTCGACGATTATAGCATATTGCCAGGGGTGGGGCTAGGGGGATGATTGTCATAAGCGTTGACATTTTGCTTATATTTTGCTATAATAGCCTTATGATAGTGAGTATCAAACGGAGTATCGCTTATCTAATAGCCGCCAGTTTCCTTATTCTGGTGGTTAGTTTAGTGATGACAAATCATGTGGGCGCTGCCGGATTTAACCTTGGTATGGCTGAGGGTGCTTCGTCCGCCAAAGGTGTTGACCAGGTTTCTGACTTGTTTGGCGAAGCCGGGACATTCCGTACACTCACAAACGTTCTACTGTTCATCATCGGTGCTGTCAGCGTGATCATGCTGATCATTGGTGGTCTGCGCTATGTGGTATCAGGTGGTGACTCAACCGCCGTCCAGGGCGCCAAGAACACAATCCTCTATGCGATAGTCGGTATTATTGTGGCGATTCTTGCCTACGCCGTTGTCAGCTTCGTCATTGGTTCGTTCAGTAGCTCCCCAGGGGCAAGTGGTAGCGGTACCGCGGCAACGAACGTCTAATCGAGTTCAAACACGCTCCCCTCATAGAAATAAGCCCGGACGAAAATGTCCGGGCTTATTTCTATGGCGGAGAGGGAGGGATTCGGTCACGTCCCGCGACCCCGAAACTTCGCGATTGAAAACAAGTTTTCATCGGAAGATTTCCTTGCGAAGTGCCACCGGCACTTCTCACCCTCGACACCTAGGGTTCAAATACTTCTTTCATCATAGAAATAAGCCTGAGCATAAAGCCCAGGCTTATTTCTATGGCGGAGAGGGAGGGATTCGAACCCTCGGTGAGTCGCCCCACGCCGGTTTTCAAGACCGGTACCATCAACCACTCGGTCACCTCTCCCCAAATTGCGGGTAACTGAAATATCTTACCAGATTAACCCCTGTTAGTCGAGGGGTTGGCGACTGATTGAGGCAACCCATATGGTTATAGCACCCGCATCCCGCAGCGTCTGAGCGGCATATTTGACCGTTGCACCGGTTGTCACAACATCGTCGATCAGCAAATATATTGCATCTGGGTCGAGCGGTCGGGAACAGGTAAACGCAACTTTAGCCTGCTGGGTACGCTGTCGCTTGCCCGCACCGCGCTGCATGGTGCTTGTTGCCCGCTGGAGCGACGTATCGACCCGCAGGCGTCGCTGGCGGCCCAAACGTCGTGCGATCAGCAGCATATGGTCATACCCCCGCTGACGGACGTGCGCGCTGACTGTCGGTACCGGGATGATCCGCACGTTGGATGGTAACTCCGGCAAATGATCATGCAATAGGTCGGCTAATGGTCGATATGCTGCCTTGGCGTTGGTGAATTTGAAGCTATTAATCAGGCGCTGTAACTGGTCACGGCGCGGCGCCACACACCACCCTCGTTCGTAGGGCAGGTGACAATTGGCGCACAGCCCGCTCCTGCCAGATATGCCTTTGCCACATGCAATACATGCCGAGAATGGCTCGGACGTGATGTCATATTTACAATTATGGCATAGCAAAGTGCCCATTTGACCACACCCAGAACAGTGGTGAGGAGCGGCGAGTGACAATAGGGCATCAAGCATTGTGATTTTTACGTTTCGGTGGCTACTTCTGTTGCATTATAGCAGCAGTATTGGTTATACTGTAGAGGACTATTTGTCAAGAGCCTAAGTGTAAAGTGGAGGATACGATGGCCCGTAAGCAAAACGATGATCTATTGATCGAAGACGAACTGGCCGCCGCGTTTTTGAACGACGACGACCTAAGTGACAGTACTGCCGCTCCAGCGCCAGCCGTAAGTGATGAACCTGCCGAAGAAGATTTCCCAGGCCAACTTGCTGTTGACGTCTATGAAACGGAAGAAAAATTGGTGGTCAAAGCACGCACCGCCGGTGTAAACAAAGATGAATTGGATGTCAGCATCAGCGACGGCATCTTGACCATCAGCGGTACACTGAGCAGTGGCGATGACGCCGATATCATTAACTGGCACATCCAGGAATGCTACTGGGGCGAATTTAGCCGCACCCTTGCACTGCCTGTTGCTGTCAAAGAAGATGAAGTTGAAGCTGTTCTCAAAGACGGCGTACTGACGATTTCGTTCAGCAAGGTCAAGCAAGAACAAGCGAAGAAGATCCAAGTCCTGTAGAACGGGATGAGGCAACAAAAAACCTCCGTGGAATCCACGGAGGTTTTTTGGTAGGTGGGGTATATTTAGCCGTTTGAAGCGAAGCTGCCGATAACGAAGTTGACGACTGCAAACGCCAGGATTGCGACGATGATACCGACGATAGCGTACAGAATGGTGTTTTTAGCATTCTGGACAGCTGTACTGTCACCACCTGATACCACATAGCGCAGACCACCAATGATCAGCATGATCACGCTGACAGCACCGATGATGAACAACATCACGTTGGTGATAGTACGGAAAATACCGCCTTGGCCACCGTCTCCAAAGAGACTTGCAGCATCACCTTGCTGGTCTTTACCCTGTGCTGATTGTGCACCGTCGCCAAGGCCTTTATCGAAGGCTGCGTGTGCAGGAGCTGGTTGTGCAAACAAGCCGACTCCGAGTACTAATGCTGGCACCACCAGGGCGGCCGACAGTAGTTTTTTGATAGTTTTTGTCATGAATTTCCTTTCGCTTTCTTTGCTTACTTCGTTTATACCAGACAATCAGTATTTTGTTAAGTGCTTGTTGTTACCGACTACCACTGAAAGCATCAATGACAAAGTTGACGATGGCATAGGCGAGGATTGCAACAACAAGGCCAATAACTGCATAGAGGATAGTGTCTTTAGCGCCTTTGATTGAACCTGCATCACCATTGCTGGTTGCATATCGAATACCGCCGATAATGATAACTATCACTGCGATCGCACCCAGCAAGAAAAGCAGAACGTTCACGACGGTTTTAATACCTTCTTCAAGTTTTGGCTGGTTTTCGCCACCCCCAACGCCATCAACACCTTCCTTAATACTGCCAGCTGGACCGTTCGCCGCAAACACTGGCACAGGAGCTGCCGCGATTCCGATGATTGCAAAGACGCTTAATATAATTGCTTGTAATAATTTAGCTAAAGATGCGGAAATAATCCCTTTACCTAGCGAAGATGTAACACCCCCGGTTACAAATACATATTTTGTGGAATTTGACATATTTTATTGTTGCAACTACGGGGCGCAAAGTTAATACATTCTCTAGATAAAATCGAATTATTTGGTTTTAAATTTTTAAAAGTTATTAAAACTACCTTTTTTCAAAAAAAAATGCGCTTAAAGTGGATTTTACGGAAATAATCATAGACTATTCTTTAAATTT